>NZ_BAAASJ010000120.1:0-204363 GCF_039532825.1 Streptomyces vastus | reverse complement strand
CACCCCCCTCAAGTGCCGCGCCCCATCCCCCCGTTCCCCTGTTTCCCCCTACTCAGTGGTCACCGCAGGCAGCTCCCCCGTGCGAGCCGCCTGCGCGTACCAATGGGCGCTCGACTTGGGCGTACGAGCCAGGGTCGAGTAGTCGACGTACACCGCGCCGAAGCGCTTGCCGTAGCCGTAGGACCATTCGAAGTTGTCCATCAGGGACCAGAGGTAGTAGCCGCGGACGTCCGCGCCGTCGGTGATCGCGCGGCGGACGGCCGAGAGGTGGCCGTGGAGGTAGGCGATCCGCTCGGGGTCGTGGACGCGGCCGTCGGGGTCCGGCTTGTCGTCGTAGGCGGCGCCGTTCTCCGTGATGTACAGCGGGAGTCCGGGGGCCAGGCTCGTGTAGCGCATGATCAGCTCGTGGAGGCCGGTCGGGTCGATCGTCCAGCCCATCTCCGTGCGCTCGCCCGGGGTTTGGTGGAACATCACGTCCTCCGCGCCGGGCCAGGGGGAGTACGGGCTGGCGCCGTGGCCGTCCGCGCGCGGGCCGGTCGGGGCGGACCCGGCGGCTGAAACCAGTGCCGGGGTGTAGTAGTTGAGGCCCAGGGCGTCCAGGGGCTGGTGGATCAGCTGGAGGTCGCCGCCCTGGACGTAGGACCAGTCCGTGACCGATGACGTCGCCTCGAAGAGCGTCTCGGGGTACACGCCGTGCAGCATCGGCCCGTGGAAGACGCCGTTCGCCAGGTCGTCGATCCGCTGCCCGGCCGCCAGGTCCGCCGGGTCCTGCGAAACCGTCCTGACCACCGAGGAGTTGAGGCTCACCGCGATCGTGTTGCGGGCGGGCATCGCGGCGCGCAGGGCCGAAGTGCCGAGCCCGTGCGCCAGGTTGAGGTGATGGGCCGCCTTCAGCGAGGCCGCCGCGTCCGTACGGCCCGGAGCGTGCACCCCGGACCCGTACCCCAGAAAGGCGCTGCACCAGGGCTCGTTGAGGGTGATCCACTGCTCGACGCGGTCGCCGAGGGCCTCGCCGACGATCTGCGCGTACTCCGCGAAACGCAGCGCCGTGTCGCGCTCCGGCCAGCCGCCCGCGTCCTCCAGCTCCTGCGGCAGATCCCAGTGGTAGAGGGTGAGGGCCGGCTTGATGCCGTGCGCGAGCAACTCGTCCACCAGGCGGCGGTAGAAGTCGAGGCCGCGCTGGACGGCGGGGCCTCGGCCCGTGGGCTGCACCCGCGACCAGGACACCGAGAAGCGGTACGCGGTCAGGCCCAGTTCCGCCATGAGGGCCACGTCGTCGCGGTAGCGGTGGTAATGGTCGACAGCGATGTCACCGTGTTCGCCACCGGCCGTCTTCCCCGGCGTATGACTGAAGGTGTCCCAGATCGAGGGCGTACGGCCGTCCTCGCGCACCGCCCCTTCGATCTGGTACGCGGAGGTCGCGGCTCCCCAGAGGAAGGCGGGGGGAAAGGTCACAGGCTCAGGCATGGAAGCGCTCCCATAAGGGGTCGTGGAGGCCGAGGGGTAGGTGGGGGAGGTGAGCGGGGCCGAGGCGGCGATGACCCGGCCCCGTCGGGCGGAGGCGCGGCGGGTCAGCCCTTGATCGCGCCTTGCATGATCCCGCCCACGATCTGCTTGCCGAACAGGAGGAAGGCGATGAGCAGCGGCAACGTGCCGAGCAGCGCGCCCGCCATGATCACCGACTGGTCGGGGACGTAGCCGGTACCGAGGGCGTTGAGCGCGACCTGCACGGTCGGGTTCTCCTGGTTGAGGGCGATGATCGGCCACAGGAAGTCGTTCCAGGCGAACACGAAGGTCAGCAGGCCGAGCACGGCCATCGCGGGCCGCGCCGCGGGGAAGACCACGTGCCACACGATCCGCAGACTGCTCGCGCCGTCCACGCGCGCCGCCTCGATCAGCTCGGTGGGCAGCGCCTGCACCAGGTACTGCCGCATGAAGAACGTGCCGAAGGCGGTGACCAGCGTCGGCAGGATGACGGTCTGCAGCTGGTTGGACCAGCCGAGGTCGGCCATCCACAGGTACAGCGGTACGACGGCGAGCTGCGGCGGGATCATCATCGTGCCGATGGTCAGCAGCAGCAGGGCGCTGGAGAACTTGAACCGCAGCTTGGCGAAGGCGAAACCGGCCAGCGTGGAGAACAGGACCGTGCCGACGGTGATGGTGGTCGCGACCAGCGTGGTGTTGAACATCGCGGTGCCGAGAGAGGCCTCCTCCCATGCACGCTCAAGGTTCTTGAACAGATTCCCGCCGAACCACAGCGGCGGCGGCGTCTGTGCGAGCCGCTGGTCGGTGCGCGAGGCCGCGATCGCCGTCCACACCAGCGGCGCCAGCGAGACGAGAGCGAAGAGGGTCAGGACCGAATAGCTGAGCGGGCCCGCGTGCAGCTGCTTGCCCGCGCCGAGCATCCGGGGGCGCCGGAAGCCCCGGTCGCCCTTCGCCTTCGCCCCCTTCTCTTGCTCCTTCTCCTGAGTGAGGGGCACTTCGCTGGTGGTCATTGGGACTTCCTCAGGCGTCGGGAGACCAGCAGATTGATCACGGCGATGAGCAGCAGGATCAGGAACATCGACCAGGCGATCGCGGACGCCTTGCCGAGGTTGCCGACGATCCAGCCCTGGTCGTACATGTACAGACCGAGCGTCTGGTACTGGTGGTCGGAGCCGCCCTTCGAGCCGCTGACCCCGCCGAACAACAGGGGCTCGCCGAAGAGCTGCGTCGCGCCGATCGTGGAGACGACCACCGTGAACAGGATCGTCGGCCGCAGCATCGGGACCGTCACATGGCGGAACTGCTGCCAGCGCCCCGCACCGTCGAGGGCCGCCGACTCGTACAGGTCGGCGGGGATCGCCTGCATCGCCGCGAGGTAGATCAGCGCGTTGTAGCCGGTCCACCGCCAGATCACGATCGTGGACACGGCGAACTTGGAACCCCAGTCCGACTCACGCCAGTTGACGGGATCGACCCCGACGAAGTCGAGCAGCCAGTTGATCAGGCCGCCGTCCCAGGAGTACAGCAGCACGAACACCAGCGTGGCCGCCGCCACCGAGGTGGCGTACGGAGTGAGCATCACCACCCGCCACACGGTCGAGCCGCGCAGCTTGTAGTTGAGCAGGTGCGCGAGCCCGATCGCCATGATCAGCTGCGGCACGGTCGAGATCACGCCGATGAGGAGCGTGACCCACAGGGAGTTCCAGAAGAAGTCGGAGGACAACAGGTTCTGGTAGTTGTCCAGACCCGCCCAGGTCTGGTTGTCCAGGTCGGACAGCTGCACGTTGTGCAGCGAGTACCAGGCCGTGTACAGCAGCGGGACGAGCGAGAAGGCCCCGAAGAAGATGAAGAAGGGGGAGATGAACGCGTACGGCGACGCCTTCATGTCCCAGCGGTACAGCCGGCTGCGCCAGGAGCTGGGGCCTGGGGGCGGCGTACCGCGACCTTGAGCGCCCCGGGCCGCGCCCGGCTGTTCGCCGGGCGCGGCGTCGGCGCTCGCCGCGGGTTGCGCGAGAGCCTGCTTGGAGCTTGTCACTGGCCGAGCACGTCCTTGATCTCCTCGGTGGCCGCCTCCCAGCCCTCGTCCGGGGTCTTGCCCTTCTGCTCGACCTGCAGGACGCCGACGTCCGTGATGGCGGTGCCGATCGGCTGGTCCTTGATGCCGAAGATCTGCGTCGGGATGGTCTTCGCCGAGTCGGAGAAGATCTGCGCGATCGGAGCGTCCGAGAAGTACGCCGTGGTGTCGGCCTGCGGCTTCAGGTCAGCGTACGCCGACGGGGTCGAAGGGAAGCTCGCCTGCTTGGCGAAGACCTTCGCCTGCTGCTCGGGGGCGGTCAGCCACTTCGCCAGCTTGATGGCTTCCTTCTGGTTCTTGCCGGCCGTCGGGACGCCGACGAACGCGCCGCCCCAGTTGGCCGCGGTCGGCGCCGCCGCCACGTCCCACTTGCCCTTGCCGGAGTCACCGGACTTCTCCTGGATGTAGCCGATCATCCACGCCGGGCAGGCCACCGTCGCGAAGGTGCCGTTGGCGTAGCCCTGGTCCCACGGCTTGTCGAACTGCTTCAGCTTCGCCGACATGTCGCTGGTCGCCACTTCCATCGCGGCGTCCCAGGACTTCTTCACGCCGTCGGACTTGTCCCAGATGACCTCGCCGTCCTTGTCGTAGTACCGCTCGGCCTCGCCGCCGAGCGCGGCGTTGTAGACCGATGAGGCGGAGTCCACGAACTTGGTGCCCTTCGGCGCCTTCTCCATGTACTGCTTGCCGAGGTCGACGTACTTGGACCAGTCGCCCTTCCACTGCTCGGCGAGCTTGGTGCGGTCCGTCTCGAGGCCGGCCTTCTCGAAGAGGTCCTTGCGGTAGCAGACCGCCATGGGACCGATGTCGGTGCCGAGCCCGATCAGCTTGCCGTCCTTGGTGGTGGCCTGCGCGTTCTTCCAGTCCAGCCACTGGGACTTGTCGACTTCCTTGCCGAGGTCGACGAACTTGTCGCCCTGCGTCTGCACGGCTTCGGCGATGTTGCCGACCTCGATCGCCTGGATGTCGTCGGTACCGGAACCGGCTTGCAGGCGCGTGAGAGTCTTGGGCCAGTACACGTCGGTGCGGGTGGTGACGTTCTCCTTGATGGAGATGTCCGGGTTCAGCTTCATGTACTCGTCGTAGAGACCGGCCTGCTTGTAGCCGAAGACACCGAAGGTGCCGATGGTCAGCGTGGTCTTGCCGCTGCCGTCACTGCCACCGTCCGAGTTCGACGAGCCGCCGCCGGAGTCCTCTGCACAGCCGGCCAGCAGCCCGGCGCCCAGCGACGCCACGGCCGCGAGGACTACCACCTTGCGGCGGCCGGTTCGGGTACGTGCGCGCATTGTCGTCCTCCTGTTGCCCTGACGTGCCGACCCCCCGGCCAACTCTCTTGCTGGGCCCGTGTGTTCTGACTTGCGGCTCGGGCGGGGAACGTGCGGGATGTGTATGTGCCAGGTACTGTGGGAGCGCTCCCACTGATGATGTGTTGAAGGTTCGCCGCTCGATGCGGGGGTGTCAAGGGACCGGACAGCGAGATATGTCTTCAGTTATCGGGCTGTTAGCTAACAGCCGGGGAGTGATCAAGTCCGGTACGGGCGTCGGTGGAGGGGCGCCGGAAGCCGCGTACGGACCGACACTGTTAGATTCCAGGCCACACGCGGTGCGAGCCGTGTCGGACGGGAGGCAGGGGATGGTAGTCCACGGAGCGCGGGGCCGCAGCGGCAGGCGGCCGACGCTCGAGGAGGTCGCCGCGCGCGCCGGAGTGGGCCGCGGCACGGTCTCCCGCGTCATCAACGGCTCCCCCCGGGTCAGCGACGCCACGCGAGCCGCCGTCGAGGCGGCGGTCGCGGAACTCGGTTACGTCCCGAACACGGCGGCCCGCGCTCTCGCCGCGAACCGCACAGACGCGATCGCCCTCGTCGTCCCCGAGCCCGAGACCCGCTTCTTCGCGGAGCCGTACTTCTCGGACATGCTCCGGGGCGTGGGCGCGGCCCTCTCGGACACCGAGATGCAGCTCCTGCTGATCTTCGCCGGCAGTGACCGGGAGCGGCGCAGGCTGGCCCAGTACCTGGCGGCGCACCGGGTGGACGGTGTCCTGCTGGTCTCGGTCCACGCGGACGACCCGCTGCCGGATCTGCTGTCCCAGCTGGAGATCCCGGCGGTGATCAGTGGTCGCAGATCCGCGGAGGAGACGCTGCCGTCCGTCGACTCGGACAACTACGGCGGCGGCCGGGCCGCGGTGGAGCACCTGCTCGACCGGGGCTGCCGCACCGTGGCCCACATCGCGGGCCGCCTCGACGTCTTCGGCGCCCAGCGGCGCATCGACGGCTACCGCGACGCGCTGCGCGACGCGGGCAGGGAAGTCGACGAGGACCTGATCATCACCGGTGACTTCACGGAGGCGGGCGGTCGCCGCGCGATGACGGAACTGCTCGCCCGCCGCCCCGCCCTGGACGCCGTCTTCGCCGGCTCCGACGTCATGGCGGCCGGCGCCCGCCAGGTCCTGCGCGAGGTGGGCCGCCGCACACCCGACGACGTGGCCCTGGTCGGCTACGACGACTCCGCCATCGCCCGCCACATGGACCCGCCGCTGACCAGCGTCCGCCAGCCGATCGAGGACATGGGCCGCGCGATGCTCGACCTCCTGCTCGACGAGATCGCAGACCGCCGTCCGGCGGTCTCGCGGGGGCTGGACAAGCGGCAGTTGGTACTTCCCGCGACGTTGGTGGAGCGCGACTCGTCGTGAGGGGGCGCTCATCCCCCGGTACCGGCGAACGACGAAGGCCCGGCCTGTCTGTGCAGGTCGGGCCTTGATCTTTGAGGGTGAGTGACGGGACTTGAACCCGCGACATCCTGGACCACAACCAGGTGCTCTACCAGCTGAGCTACACCCACCATGACCGGCGGTTATCCGCGTGGACTTCCCGACCGGCCGAGAAAAAGTGTACAGGGTCTCGAGGGGTGCTCGCGCCCGCGTTTACGGGGCCGCCGGACATGCCCTACTGCGCAGGCAGAACGTGCTTCGCGGCGATCGTGCGGGCCGTGTCCGAGTCCGGGCCCGGGGGCGGAACGAAGATCGCCTCGCGGTAGTAGCGGAGTTCGGCGATGGATTCGCGGATGTCCGCCAGGGCGCGGTGGTTGCCGTTCTTCTCCGGGCTGTTGAAGTACGCCCGGGGATACCAGCGGCGGGCCAGCTCCTTGACGGAGGAGACGTCGACGATCCGGTAGTGGAGGTACTCCTCCAGGCTCGGCATGTCCCGCAGCAGGAAACCGCGGTCCGTGCCCACCGAGTTGCCGCACAGCGGGGCCTTGCCCGGCTCCTTCACGTGCTCCCGGACGTACGCCATGACCTGCTCCTCGGCGTCCGCCAGTGTCGTACCGGCGGCCAGCTCGGAGAGGAGACCGGAGGCGGTGTGCATGGCGCGCACCACCTCCGGCATGGTCTCCAGCGCCGTGTCGGGCGGGCGGATCACGATGTCCACCCCTTCGCCGAGCACGTTCAGCTCAGAGTCGGTGACCAGTGCGGCCACCTCGATGAGCGCGTCGTCGGACAGCGAGAGGCCGGTCATCTCGCAGTCGATCCACACCATGCGATCGTTCATATGTCTTACCGTACCTAGAGGCCGAGCGGAAGTGAGTCCTGGTGCCAGGACCACTGCTCAGCCGCGCACCCCGTACGGTGTTGGGGACGCTGGTCGCCCGCTTTCGCGCCACCTCCGGGCAGCACGCATCGCGTGTGTGTGCCGGGAAGTTGGGGGCGGGGTTCCTCACGCCTGCGGATCTCCGGTCTGGCCTGGTTGGTCCGATGCCCCGCGCGATCTCTCTGGTCGTGTGGGGGCGGTGCCGTCCGTCGCCGGATTGGATGGCCGAGGGCGCGTCGCCCGACCGCGATGCTCGCCGCATCGTGCCGGGACACCTTGCGATTCTTGCTGGTGAGGGGCCGCTGCCAGTGCTGGGCGCCCCATCGGGAGGTGTAGGCCGGGTCGACCGCGACGACGGCGATGTCCTGTTCAGCGGCCATCGAGGCCAAGCGGGTCTTGAGTTTCGCGGTGGGAAAGCGGGCCAGGAGGCGGCGGAATCGCTTGTTGTGACCGTTTCGCTCGTTGTCAGGCCCCCGCGGGATCGGCCTATTGCGTGGCCCGCTGGCTCACCCCTGCTCGCAGGAGCTTCGGTCTTGCTGCGGCAGGTGGCGGCGCCGGTGTCCTTCTCCGGCCGGGCCGTGTTCGTGGCGTGCTGGTGGGCCCGGTTGATTGTCGAGTCGACCGAGACCGTCCAGTCGATTCCGTCGATCGAGTCCGCCTGGGCGGTCAGCTGCGCCAGAACCGCGTCCCAGGTGCCGTCAGATGCCCACCCGCGATGGCGCTTCCATACCGTCTGCCAGGGCCCGAACGCTTCGCGGGGCAGATCTCCCAGGGGTCCCGGTGCGGTGCCGATAGATGATCCCTTCGATGATGCGACGGTGGTCGGCGAACGGACGCCCTGGCTTCCCTGCGTTGTGGGGAAGGCAGGGCGCCAGGCGTGCCCACTGCTCATCGGTCAGCAGACGCATGCGCCCGCTCGTGGTCACCGAGGCTGGTAGGCGGTGGCCAGCACGGAGACGGTGACCTGATCGGGCAGGAAGCCGTCATCGTTGAGGTCTGCACGGCTCACGTGGCGTGCGCTCGGCGTCATCGCTACCAGGTCCAGGGCATCCAGCCTGGTCAGGGTCGCGCAGTACTCCACCTGTTCGGTGACGGCGGCCTCGAAGAAGGGGGCCAGCGTCCGGTGTAGGCGCTGTTCCTTGGCCGGGTCGATCGTGACCATCGCAGGTAACCGGCCGCGCAGCTCGCCCAGGTGCCGCCCGGTGGGACGGACCACGATAAGCCGACCGGTCGGGCGCAGCACCCGGTGGAACTCGGCCGGGTTGCGCGGGGCGAACACGTCCAGCACGACATCGGCCACCCCGTCGGCAAGAGGGAAGGGACGGAAGACGTCCCAGGCCACCGCGGCGGCTCGGTCGTGGGCGCGGGCTGCCGAGCGCAGCGCGCGCACCGATGTGTCCAGGCCCAGACCGCGGGCGCCGGGCAACTGGTCGAGTACTCCGGCCAGGTAGTAGCCCGTGCCACATCCCACGTCCACAACCGTGGCCTGCTCAGACACGGCGTCGGCCGCCAGGCGGGCCCCAACTGTGCGGATGGGCACGTAGGTGCCGGTGGCCAGGAATCGGTCCCGGGCCTGGACCATCGCTGTGTCGTCGCCGCTGGTGGCGCGGGTGCCCGCCAGCAGGCTGGCGTAGCCGTGGCGGGCGATGTCGAAGGTGTGGCCCACCGGGCAGCGCAGTGCGCCGCGGTCGGGGTGCAGATGGCGTGTGCGGCACGTTGGGCAGCACAGCAGGTCGAGGGACAGTTCGAGGGCAGGGGGAAGCGACACGGGCACGAGGCACTCCTGGCAAGGGTGAAGGGAAGAGACCGTGCCTGCACGCGCGCTCAGACCGTCACTGCCTCAGGAAGGAATGGGCAGCGTTGGAACGTGGTTCACGCAGCAGGCACACCAAGGAGGGCGACGCCGTCCGGCATCGCCCTCAACGTCTTCCGATCACAGGAAGCAGCAGTGCGGGGTGCTCATGAATGCCACGTCATGAGTCTACGAGCATTGGCGAAGCCCCGCATGCCCCACCGGAGTTGGGAGACACGACCCAGCGTGCACCACGACCGGCCAGCGGTACCGCTCCGAGGTCGCTAAACCGCTTGTGCCCGGGGCGGGCGGCAGCCACTCGACGGCGCCGCGCCCGCCCCGCTACGGCCTTATGTCCCTACGGCGCGCTCCGCTGCCCCGGCAGGCTCGGCCGGCCGTTGGCGTACATCTCGTTGCCGCTCTTGCCCGGCTCCGTGGACAGGGACGCCGTCGGGCCCACCGCGTGGGCGGCGGCCGTGCGGCGGGTCTGCTGGGGGACCGGGGCGGACTCCTGCAAGGGCTGCGGCGGTGGCGGTTCCTCCGCGTCCGAGGGCTTGTCGGACTGCGGGCGCCGGGCGCGGTAGGCGGCCCGGTACGCGGCGGGGGACGAGCCGAGCTGCCGGCGGAAGTGACCGCGCAGGGCCACCGGGGAGCGGAAGCCGCAGCGGCCCGCCACCTCGTCCACCGAGTAGTCGGACGTCTCGAGGAGCCGCTGCGCCTGGAGCACCCGCTGGGTGATCAGCCACTGCAGCGGAGCGCTCCCAGTGAGCGAGCGGAACCGGCGGTCGAACGTACGACGGCTCATGTACGCGCGGGCCGCCAGCGTCTCCACGTCGAACTGCTCGTGGAGATGCTCCAGCGCCCAGGCGACGACCTCCGCGAGCGGGTCGGCGCCGATCTCCTCTGGTAAAGACCGATCGAGGTAGCGCTCCTGACCGCCACTGCGCCGGGGCGGGACCACCAGACGGCGGGCCAGCGCTCCGGCTGCTTCGTTTCCGTGGTCCGTCCGCACGATGTGCAGACAGAGGTCGATGCCCGCCGCCGTACCCGCCGATGTCAGTACGTCGCCGTCGTCCACGAACAGTTCGCGGGGATCGACGTGGACGGACGGATAGCGCTTGGCCAGCGTCGGTGCGTACATCCAGTGGGTGGTCGCCGGCCGGCCGTCCAGCAGCCCTGCCGCGGCGAGTACGAAGGCGCCGGTGCACAGCCCGACTATGCGGGCGCCCTCCTCGTGGGCCCGGCGCAGTGCGTCGAGCGCCTCCTCCGGCGGCGGCGAGGTGATCGACCGCCAGGCAGGCACGACTACGGTGCCCGCCCTGGATATCGCCTCCAGCCCCTGCGGCGCGGTGAGTTCGAGTCCCCCTGTGGTCCGCAGGGGCCCCTCCTCCCCGGCGCAGACAAGCAGCCTGTAGCGCGGCACGCCGGCGTCCTGGCGGTCAATCCCGAACACCGACAATGGAATGGAACTCTCGAAGATGGGGCCGCCGCTGAACAGCAGCACCGCGACGATCTCCTTGCGGCGTCGCCCGGAAAGTTTCCGGGCCGCGGCTTCCGGCGCGGCAGTGGAGTCGTGGCTCATACTGCTAAGCCCCCCTCGGTGGTCGCGGCTCCTCGGTTGTGTCGCTCCTGCACGTTTCCCCTCGGTCCTGCACGAGTCCCCCGCCGTAAGACAGCATGATCGAATCTACTGTGTCCCGTGGTACCTACGTGACCAGTTCAGCACTCGGCAGATTGTCGACATGGCAACTTGGCGTGAAGCATTCGATCACGAAGCGTTGCACTCGTGGGCCGTACAGGGAAGTGCGCCTCGCCTCCGTGGCCGGTCCCCGTAGGGTGCGACGCCCCTTGGTGCCCCTTTCGGTGCAGGTGGAACGGGGCGTGGAGACCCCTTCGGCCAAGGAATGCGCAGGAGCCGGAAGTTGGCTGAAAAGCACCGGGCGTGTGAGCGGAAACCGGTCAGTCGACCGGCGCGTTTTCTGAGGCCCTCCGGCCCCCTCTGTGCGCTCCTGTACCGCCCCTGACGCGCCGTCGGCGACTCGCAGCCCGTTTCCCGTCCGGTTTCTCGCTCACCGGGCCCGCAGCGAACCGCTCGGACCGCCTCAGCAGGGCCCGGCACACCGCCGTCACGGCCGCCAGCCCGAGGGCCGCGCCGGCCGCGCCCGCCAGGGAGGTTCCGTACGCGACGAGCACCACGGGGACCAGTACGCAGCTGAAGGCCGCCCAGCGCACCACATCGCTCACGGAGTCGCCGACGGAGTCCTGCGCGGCGGGCTTCCCGGAGGAGGGCTGGGGTGCGGACACGGTGGGCCTCCCTGGAGCGGTGGCTTGGGCCTCCATGGAGCGGTGGCTTACGGGAGTTCAACGCCTGTTCGACCGGCCGGTCACGGAATCCGTCCCGTAGCGGCAGGCGCCGGGTCAAACCGAGCGGTCGTAGCACACGGTGCAGCGGCAACGGACCGATCAACTGCCGTACCAGGACGATCGAAACCCTGTGCAAAGAGCCTGTACGTGGCAGCAACCATTGCGTTGCGGGTGCCCTCTCGTGCATGCTCCCTGGAACCCTCCCGCGGCCGTCGCGGGATCTGGGCAGAGGAGGCGTGCCGCCGTACCCTTGGGGGTATGGGGTTGGGAAGATGATTCCCGGACACAGCTCCGTAGCACCTGTCGTCCCACCCATGAGGATCCAAACGCCGAGACAGCCATGGCCGGTCAAGAATTCTTCGATCCCGCGGACCGCAAGCGCCCCGTCGTCGATCCCACGGCGTCCGAGCCCTTTGCGGCGGAAGAGACACGTCAGTCCTGTGACCCCGCGTTCAAACACGGCGTCGTCGTCGGTTTCGACGGCTCGACGTCCAGTGAGCGCGCCCTCGCCTATGCGATCGGGATGGCACACCGCTCCGGCTCCGGCCTGATCATCGTGCACGTCGCCAACCGGCTGCCGACCACGGTGTGGGCGGGCTGTGAACCCCCGGTCTTCGTTGACGTCCCGGACCACCGCACCGAGGTGCTCGGGCTGGAACTCGCCTGCGCGGACTATCTCGCCGAGGTGTCCTGGATCCTCGTCGAGCGCGGCGGCGACATCTGCCACGAGCTCGAGGAGGTCGGGCGGGAGTACGAGGCGGACGCGATCGTCGTCGGCTCCACGCACGGCATCGTCGGGCGGATCTTCGGCTCGGTCGCGGGGCGGCTCGCGAAGCGGGCGCAGCGCCCTGTCATCGTCATCCCGTGACGCGTCTTCGTCCCCGTTGCTCCAGGCGTCGTCCCAGGTGAGGCGAGGCGCGGCCGGGTGTCGGCGCGCTCGTGACGCGGCATAAACCTACTCGCGCGTAGAGGTGGTTTGTGCCCTTGTGAAGGGTACATACCGGTCGCTGGGGCGACACGGTCCCGGCGTAGGGCATCACGCAAGCGCTCCTGTACGAAAGGGGGCCCGCCGTGAACAACGACGTCACTGCGGGAAGCACCATCACCACCCTCGGTCATCTCGCCCTCGGTGTCACTCTGCTGTTCTTCGGTCTCGGTCACACCGAAGTGATCGACGGCGTGACGGCGGCCGACGCCGTGGGCCTCGCCACGTACGTAGGCGGTATCGCGCTCTTCATCGCGGGCCTGCTCGCGTTCCGCGACCGTGACATCGTCACCGGCACGGCCTTCGCGGGGTTCGGAGCCCTGTGGTTCGCCTGGGGTGCGATGGCGGGCGACTGGGGAGTCACCGCCGGTAGCGCGTTGTCGGACAACGCCGCAGGGCTCTTCTTCCTGCTGTTCGCTCTCGTCGCGCTGAGCCTGACCCTCGGGGCGGCGGCCCGCGGACCGCTCGCACAGGGCGCCTACGGGCTGTTCTTCGTCGCGCTTGTGCTTCTCGCCATCTCGAACTTCGCGGACAACGAAGCGCTCGGCAAGGTCGGCGGCTGGTTCGCCGTGGCAGGCGGTGCCGTGGCCTGGTACGCCGCGACGGCGTTCCTGGCCCACTGGCCCGCCGCACTCCCACGACGCGCTGCCGGCCGGAGGATGACGGCTCCCGGCTGAGGCAGCCACGAGCCGAGGTAATGGGCGACCTCGGCTCCCGCAGGAACGGTCCCCTGTGTGCTGGTGGCACACACAGGGGACCGTTCGCGCAGGTTCGGGGACTACTCCACCGTGACCGACTTCGCGAGGTTCCTGGGCTTGTCGATGTCCCGGCCCAGGGCCAACGCCGTGTGGTAGGCGAGGAGTTGGAGCGGGATGCCCATCAGGATCGGGTCCAGTTCGTCCTCGTTCTTCGGGACGACGATCGTCTGGTCGGCCTTCTCCTGCTCCTGGTGGGCCACCGCGAGGATCTTGCCGCTGCGGGCCTTGATCTCCTCCAGGGCGGCGCGGTTCTTCTCGAGCAGGTCGTCGTCGGGGACGATGGCCACGGTGGGCATGGCCGGCTCGATCAGAGCCAGCGGGCCGTGCTTCAGCTCGGATGCCGGGTAGGCCTCGGCGTGGATGTACGAGACCTCCTTGAGCTTCAGCGAGGCCTCGCGGGCCACCGGATAGCCGCGTACGCGACCGATGAAGAGCATCGAGCGGGCTTCGGCGTACTGCTCGGCCGTCTTCTTGATCGCGTCCTCCTGCTCGAGGATCTCGGAGATCTGGCCGGGCAGTTTGCGCAGGCCCTCGATGATCCGCTTGCCGTCCCGGACCGACAGGTCACGGGTGCGGCCCAGGTGCAGCGCGAGCAGTGCGAAGGCGACCGTGGTGTTGGTGAAGCACTTCGTGGAGACGACGCACACCTCGGGGCCCGCGTGCACGTACATGCCACCGTCGGCCTCACGGGCGATGGCGCTGCCCACCACGTTCACGATGCCCAGCACCCGCGCGCCCTTGCGCTTCAGCTCCTGCACGGCGGCCAGTACGTCGTACGTCTCACCGGACTGCGAGACCGCGACGTACAGTGTGTCGGGGTCGACGACCGCGTTGCGGTAGCGGAACTCGGAGGCCGGCTCGGCGTCCGCGGGGATACGGGCCATCTCCTCGATCATCTGGGCGCCGATCATGCCCGCGTGGTACGAGGTGCCGCAGCCGAGGATCTTCACGCGGCGGATCTTGCGCGCCGCGCGTGCGTCCAGATTCAGGCCACCCAGGTGCACGGTGGAGAACCGGTCGTCGATGCGGCCGCGCAGGCACCGGTCCACGGCGTCGGCCTGCTCGGAGATCTCCTTGTGCATGTACGTGTCGTGGCCGCCCATGTCGTACGAGGCCGCCTCCCACTCCACGGTGGTCGGCTCGGCCGTCGTACGGGTGCCCTCGGTGGTGTACGTACGGAAGTCGTCGGCTTTCAGCGTGGCCATCTCGCCGTCGTCGAGGGTGACGATCTGGCGGGTGTGGGCGACCAGGGCGGCGATGTCCGAGGCGACGAACATCTCCTTCTCGCCGATGCCGAGGACGACCGGGGAGCCGTTGCGGGCCACCACGATGCGGTCGGGGAAGTCGGCGTGCATGACGGCGATGCCGTACGTGCCCTCGATGACACGCAGCGTGTCGCGGACCTTGTCCTCCAGCTTCACGGCCTGCGAGCGGGCGATGAGATGCGTGAGGACCTCGGTGTCCGTCTCGGAGAGGAACTCGATTCCGTCCGCCTCCAGCTTCTTGCGCAGGTCGGAGGCGTTGTCGATGATGCCGTTGTGGACGACGGCGACCTTGCCCTCGGCATCCAGATGCGGGTGCGCGTTGACGTCGGAGGGTGCGCCGTGCGTGGCCCAGCGGGTGTGGGCGATGCCGGTGGTGCCCTTGAAGCGGGCCGGAATCTTCGCCTCCAGGTCGCGCACCCGGCCCTTGGCCTTGACCATCTTGAGGCCGGCCGTCTTCGGGCTGGTCACGACGATGCCGGCGGAGTCGTAGCCGCGGTACTCCAGGCGCTGCAGGCCTTCGAGCAGCAGCGGCGCCACGTCACGCTTGCCGATGTATCCGACGATTCCACACATACAGAAGGCCCCTAGCCCTAGACGATCTAGCCATAGACGATGCGGCGCAGCTGTCTGAGCGTGAGCTCGGGCGGTGCGACCGCGCGGTACTTCAGGTCTGCCGCGATCCGTTCGAAGATCGCCGCGTTCACCAGGCCCTGAACCTGGAGCTCGCGATGGCGGCGACGGACGTATTCCTCGGTCGTCTCGTCGAAGTAGGCGAGCACGTCCTGGATCACCCGCAGTGCTTCGCCCCGACTCAGGGCGGTGGAGCGCGTCAGATGATCAACGAGTTCGTCGTGCACTCGATGATCCTGAATGATGGGGCGAGTGATCGCAAGAAATCTGCCCGATATCGGGCAGTACTGTGGCGGAACTGTCTCAAAGAACCTGCACTGACCGCAAAAGATCTATGTCAGGCCGGAGGTCGTCTCAGAGGCGCTTCAGGATGGCCTGCTTGGCCAATGTGAACTCCTCGTCCGTGAGGATGCCCGACTTGTGTAGTTCGCCTAGTTCGCGCAGGCGGCGCAGGAGGGCGTCGTGGTCGGGCTCGGTGGGCGGCTCGGCGTCCTGGGCCGGGGAGTTGGACGGTGTGGGCACCCTGTCCTCCGGGGACGCCGCCGACGGGTGCGGCAGGCGAGCCTGTACCGCCGCCGCGACCAGTGCCATCAGCGGGTCCTTCTTGAAGCCCCACAGCTCAACGGAGTTCGGGTCGTACTTCGGCGGGGCCTTGGTCGGGGCGTTGCGGACGGTGAAGCGGAGACAGCCGTTCTCCAGGCCGACGGCCGGGTGCCACTCCACGGACTGGATGTCCGCGAGGTAGAGCGTGCGGGGACCGGCCGCCGCCTTGGCCTCCTCCGTCTTCCAGTTCCAGTCCAGCCGTACGCGCTCCCCGTCGAAGCTCGCGGTGCCGTCCCCGGCGGACACCGACAGCGGCACGGACGGGCCCGGCAGCAGATAGCGGTCGACGGCGGTGGCCGGTACCTGGTCCAGCAGCAGCGCGTTGCGGATCTCGTCCACGAAGTACTCGGCGACGCCGTAGCGGTCGGAGTCGACGGCGAGCTGATACGGGTCGTTCGGCTCGGCGAGCTTGCCGCCGGTCGCCTGCAGCAGGGGGTCCGCGCCCTCCCGCAGCCGGAGCTTCAACCGCCCGGACTTCTTGCCCTGCTCGAAGGAGATTCCCGCCAACGCGCCCAGCGGGACCGTCAGTTCACCCAGCGTCTTGCGCAGCAGGCTCACGCTCTTGTCACGCCCCGGAGTCAGATGCAGGGCATCGCCGTCGAAGGTCCAAGTACCGTCCTTTTGGATGATTTCCGCCATACGGCAATTCTGTACGACGGCGGGCGCCCCCCGGGACCGTACTTGGGGGCGCCCGCCTGCTTGTGGGGCTGCTGCTACAGCCCTGCTATGGGGTTCTTCAGGTTGCCGACGAGCTGGAGCGCTCCGGCCGGGTCGGCGAGGTCGACCATCTGCTTGTTGTTGCGCAGTTGCAGCCGGTTGAGGCACGACAGCGCGAACTCAGGCGCGAACATGTCGTACTGCCGGAACTTGTCGGCCAGTTCGGGCGCGGATGCCTGATAGTCGCGTACGCAGTCGGCGACCGTCCGCCAGAAGTCGCTCTCCTCGATGACGCCCTCCTCGGCGAGGTTCGCGGCCAGGAAGCGGAAGAAGCAGTCGAAGACGTCCGTGAGGATCGACAGGAGCTTCTTGTCCTCGGGTACCTCGACGCGGATCCGCTCGACCACCGGCGGCAGCACCGCGTCCGGGTCCATCACCGCGATCTCCTCGGCGATGTCCTTGTAGATCACGCGCTGTACGACGCCGTCCTGCAGGACGAGGATGACGTTCTCGCCGTGCGGCATGAAGACGAGGTCGTACGCGTAGAAGCTGTGCAGCAGCGGCGTGAGGTAGGCGTGCAGATAGCGGCGCAGCCACTCCGCCGGCGCGAGGCCCGAGCGCTCGATCAGCGCCGCCGCGACGGACGCGCCCTCGTGGTCGACGTGGACGAGGGAGGCCATGGTGGCGAGTTGCTCGCCCTCGCGGAGGGAGGGGACCGGGCTTTCGCGCCACAGGGCGGCGAGCATCTTGCGGTACGGGGAGTAGCGGTCGGTGGCGGCCTCGTACTCCAGGTGCCGATAGCCGACGGCCGCGCGCTCGCGGATGACGGACAGGCCGGTGGACTTCAGCACCGGGTCGTTCTCGACGAGTTGGGCCAGCCAGTCGTTGATGGCCGGCGTCGCCTCCATGTACGCGGCGGAAAGACCGCGCATGAAGCCCATGTTGATCACCGACAGGGCGGTCTTCACATAGTGCTTCTCCGGGGCGCTCTTGTTGAAGAACGTCCGGATCGACTGCTGGGCCAGATACTCGTCGTCTCCCTCACCCAGGCACACCAGGTGCTGCTGGGCGACTTCGGCCGCGAAGGTCACGGAGAGTTTGTTCCACCACTGCCAGGGGTGGACCGGGATGAGGAGGTAGTCCTCCGGGTCGAGGCCCTTTTCGGTCAAGGTGACGGAGAACCGCTTCAGCGTCTCGTCCCCGAGCTCGGACCGCAGCAGGGACTCGTAGTCCAGGCCCACGCCCGCCGTGAACGCCGCCCGCGAGCGGTGCGCCGCCAGCCAGATCAGCCGTACGGGGCTCGCGGTCTCAGGGGCGTACGAGAGGTACTCGTGGACCCCGAAGCCCAGCCGCCCGTTGTTGGCGACGAAGCAGGGGTGGCCCTCGGTCATCCCCGTCTCGATCTCCTGGAAGCCGCTCCTGGCGAGTTCGGCGGAGGTGAGCTGCTGCTTGGTGAGCTTGTAGCAGGTGCCGGAGACGGTGGAGGAGATCTCCTCCAGATAGACCGGCAGCACCTCGTCGCTCAGGCCCAGCGCACCCTTCAGCTCGATGAAGAACTCCAGGGCGTGCAGGGGGAGTTCCTTGCCGTCGCGGTGCCGGGTGATCGACTCGGCGTCGACCTGCCAGTGGTCGAGGGCGCGACGGGCGGCGGTGAAGCGGTAGCGGGTGAGGCCGTCGTCGCTGCGTACGACATACGAGCCGTCGTCGGCGGCCTCAGGCGTGAGGAGCCGCTCGTGCGCAAACTCGGCGAGGGCCTTGCGGATGAGGAGGCGGTTGGCGCGCGCCCAGCGTTCGGGGGTCAGGTGCGCCACGGCGTCGGACAGATGCGGTCCGGTTGCGGTGTCGGTGGTCAGGGTCATATCGCCACTCCTCGCGAAGCCAGGAACTGTGCCCGAGTGCAGAACGACAGCAACGCGCGCTTCTCCGGCTTCTGGATCTCACGTACGGGCACAAAGCCGACGGCCTTGTTCAGCGCGTGCACCGCCGTGTTCGTCACTTCCGGTTCGACGACGACCCGCCGGGTGCGCGGGTCCGCGAACAGGGACTCCATCACCGCGGTGATCACGGCCCGGGTGAACCCGTGCACGGGGGTGTCCGTCGGCGCCACCAGGAAGTGCATGCCGACGTCGCCGGGCTCGGGCTCGTACAGGCCGGCCAGTTCGACGTACCGCGGGTCGTAGCGCTCCATCAGGAACGCCGGCTCGCCGTCGTGCAGCCCGATGAACGCGTCATGGTGCTCATGGGCGGCGATCCGCATGTACTCGCGCTCCACGTCCTGGAGCCGGGCGCCCTGCATCATCCAGTAGGCCGCCTTGGGGTGGGTGACCCAGGAGTGCAGCAGCTCGGCGTCGGAGAGCGGGTCGAGGGGGCGCAGCGAGAGCGCCCCGATGGTGGTGGTGCTCATGCGGCGAACTCCTGGAACGCGATGGTCTTCTCCACGGGGTAGTACTCGGTGCCGAGCAGCTCGCGGATGATGTACGCGTTGCGGTACGCGCCCATGCCGAGGTCCGGCGACGTGATCGAGTGCGTGTGCACACCCGCGTTCTGCAGGAAGATGCCGCGCCCGGTCGTGTCGATGGCGTAGTTGCGGGCCACGTCGTAGTTGCCGTGCTCGTCGTAGAGGATCCGGTCCCGTACGGGCTTCAGGAACTCCGGCTCCGCGTACCTGTAGCCGGTCGCCAGGATCAGGCCCTCGGAGTGCAGCTCGTAGTCCTTCTCCTGCTCCTCCTGACGCAGGCCGAGGATGTACGTGCCGTTCTCATGACTCGCGCTGTTCAGCGAGGAGTTGGTGAGCAGCCGGGTGGGGACCGGACCGCCGAGGTTCTTCCGGTAGAGCAGATCGAAGATTTCGTTGATCAGCTCACCGTCGATGCCCTTGAAAAGGCCCTTCTGCTCGGACTGGAGCCGGTAGCGGGTCCGCTCCGGCAGCGCGTGGAAGTAGTCGATGTACTCCGGGGAGGTCATCTCCAGCGTGAGCTTGGTGTATTCGAGCGGGAAGAACCGCGGCGAGCGCGTGACCCAGTTCAGCCGGTAGCCGTGGACGTCGATCTCACTCAGCAGGTCGTAGTAGATCTCCGCGGCGGACTGCCCACTGCCGACCAGGGTGATCGAATTCTTCGCCTGGAGCTCCTGCTTGTGCTGCTGGTAGCGGGAGTTGTGGATGAAGTCCCCGCCGAGACCCTGACAGGCCTCGGGGATGTACGGCGGCGTTCCCGTGCCGAGCACGAGGTGGCGGGCGCGGTAGGTCTCGCCGGCTTCCGTCCGTACGACATAGACGTGATCGGCGTACGTGACCTCGGTGACCGTCGTGTTGAAGCAGATGCTGGAGAGCTGCGCGGCGGCCCAGCGGCAGTAGTCGTCGTACTCGACGCGCAGCGGATAGAAGTTCTCGCGGATGTAGAACGCGTACAGACGCCCGGAGGACTTCAGGTAGTTGAGGAAGGAGTACGGGGATGTCGGGTCGGCCAGGGTGACCAGGTCCGACATGAACGGCGTCTGGAGGTGCGCGCCCTCCAGGAACATCCCGGAGTGCCACTCGAAGTCCGGCTTGGACTCCAGGAAGATGCCGTCGAGTTCGGTGATCGGCTCGGTGAGACAGGCGAGGCCGAGATTGAAGGGGCCGAGGCCGATCCCGATGAAGTCGTAGGTCTTCTCGGGGGGTTCAGGAAGCGCGGTCAAGGGACTCTCCCAGGTACTGCTCGGCGTGGCCGGCTATCAGACCGAGTACGGCGGCGATGTCGTCCGTCGTGGTCTCGGGGTTGAGCAGGGTGAACTTCAGGTAGTGGCGGCCGGCGACCTTGGTGCCCGCGACGACCGCGTCACCGGAGGCGAACAGGGCCTTGCGGGCGTACAGGTTGGCGCGGTCGATCTCGGCCGGGTCGGTGTCGGACGCCGGGATGTAGCGGAAGACGAGGGTGGACAGCGACGGCTGAACCACCACGTCGAAGCGCGGGTCTGCGGCGAGCAACTCCCAGCCTTCTGCGGCCAGTTCACATACCTCGTCGAAGAGCTCGCCGATGCCGTCGGCGCCCATCACCCGCAGCGTCATCCACAGTTTGAGCGCGTCGAAGCGGCGGGTGGTCTGCAGGGACTTGTCGACCTGGTTGGGGATGCGCTCCTGCACCATGCGGCGCGGGTTGAGGTACTCCGCGTGATACGTGGCATGCCGCAGCGTGGCCGCGTCCCGGACCAGCACGGCGGATGAACTCACCGGCTGGAAGAAGGACTTGTGGTAGTCCACGGTGACGGAGTCGGCGCGCTCGATGCCGTCGATGAGGTGGCGGTTCTTGAGGGACGTGAGCAGCCCGCAGCCGTACGCCGCGTCGACGTGCAGCCAGGCGCCGAACTGCTCGCACAGCTCGGCGATCTCGGGCAGCGGGTCGATGGAGCCGAAGTCGGTGGTGCCCGCGGTGGCGACGACGGCCATCGGGACCAGCCCGTCGCGGCGGCAGCGCTCCAGCTCATGGGCGAGCGCGACGGTCTGCAGCCGCTTGTCGTGGCCGACGGGGATGGAGACCACGGAGTCCTCACCGAGCCCGAGGAGTTTCGCCGACTTCTTGACGCTGAAGTGGCTCACCTCGGAGGCGAAGACGCGCAGATTGGCGTACGAGGCCGGCTCTTCCCACCCTGCCCGCCCTGGCTTGGCCTCCTCGCGCGCCAGCAGCAGCGCCTGGAGGTTGGACTGGGTGCCGCCGGACGTGAACACGCCGTCGGCGGCCGGGCCGAGGCCGATGCGTTCGGTGGTCCAGTCGATGAGCCGGCGCTCGATGAGGGTGCCGCCGGCCGACTGGTCCCAGGTGTCGAGCGAGGAGTTGACGGCTGAGAGGACCGCCTCGCCGACGACGGCGGGGATCACGACCGGGCAGTTGAGATGCGCGAGATAGCGCGGGTGGTGGAAGTAGATCGCGTCGCGCAGATAGAGCTCTTCGAGCTCGTCCAGGGCCGCGGTGGTGTCGCGCAGCGGCCGGTCGAGGTCGATCCTGTCGATGCTCGGCGCGAGGGTGTCGACGGTGACGCCGGTGAACGGACGGTCGGTGGTGGCGAGTTTGGCCGCCACCCGCTCGATTCCTTCGGTCACGGAGCGGCGGTACCGCTCCGCGGTCGTGTCATTGAGCAGGTGCGAGCGCATGGGGGGTGTTTCCTCCGGGGCGGGAGCGGATGGGGTGGGGAGAGCGGTGTCCTTGAGAGTGCGTGGGGCGCCTTACTTAGGTAAGGCTAACCTAATTTCTCGAGCCTCGCTGGCCCCTCATGTCCCTTTAGTTGCGCGTTTGCTTGCCTTTGGTGGCTGTGCGTGTTGGATGAATCACCCTCCCTGTCACTCTGCTTGCGCGCGCAGTTGCTCCTCGGTCAGCCCGCGCCGCCAGTAACCGACGAACGTGACCTGTTGACGGTCGATCCCGCGCTCCCGCACGAGGTGCCGGCGCAGCTCCTTCACTTGGCCCGACTCGCCCGCGATCCAGGCGTACGGGCTGTCTGCGGACGGGAGTTGGGCGGCTCGGATCGCGTCGTGGGCCATGGAGGGCCCCTCGTCGCGTACGAGCCAGGTGATGTCGGCGTCGGCGGGGTTGATGAGTTCGAGACGGTCGCCTGCGTGCGGGACTTCCAGCCAGGCGGCCGCCCTGGTCCCGGCCGGCAGGGACTCCAGGATGGCTGCGGCGGCGGGCAGGGCGGTCTCGTCCGCCCAGAGGACGATCAGGTCGGTGTCGGCGGGTGGGCGGAAACGGATCGCTGTGTTGTCGGCTACGGCGGGGCCCAGCAGCACGACTCGGTCACCGGGCTCGGCGCCGGCGGCCCAGCGGGAGGCCGGGCCGGCCGGGGTGGCGGCGTCGGGTTCCGTGCCGTGCAGCACGAAGTCGATGTCGATCTCGTCGGGGGTGCGCCTGAGGGCGCGGAGGGTGTACGAGCGCATGGTCGCGCGTACGTCTTCGGGGGTGTCGATCCAGGCCTGGCGCCAGCCCTCGCCGTACTCCATCGGCATGACGGGGTGCTCCTGGCCGGGGCGCGGAAGGAAGAGGGAGAGGCTCTGGTCGAGGCCGTTGGAGGCGAAGGCCTTGAGGTCTTGGCCCGCGAAGGTGACTCGGACGAGGGAGGGGCTGAGCCGCCTCGTCCGGACGACCTGGAGGGAGAAGAAGCGGTACGGGGTGGCTGTGGCCGTTGCCATGCGGGCTCCTGAGTTTCGTCAGGGGGTGGGGGGTTGTTGTTGTTCCCGGGCTGCGGGTGAGTTGTGGCTTTCGCGCAGTTCCCCGCGCCCCTGAAGGGGCGCTGCTGCCGGCGACCGCCCTGAAAGGGAGCCGGGCCAGGCGCCGCAGGCAGAGGGGCCGGGGGCGCCCCGTTAGGGGCGCGGGGCTGTGTCAATATGCGGCTCGGCCGCGTGGGCGCGAGCAACCACGACGAAACCGCGCACCCGCTCAACCGCCGGAGGCACCCGCGGGGAACTGCGCGACCAGTCACGACCGGCCTGCTGTTTTCGAACCCGCTCAGCTGACCTTCTTGGCCTTCTCGATCGCCTCGGCAAGGTTCTCCAGAAGCGGCGCGCACTTGTCGTAGGACAAGATCGGCTCCGGGTCACGAGCGATGACCTGCCCAGCCTTCACCGCAGGCAACTGCTTCCACGTGCCCTCGGTGATGTCGGCGGGCTGGATCGCCGAGGAGCGGTTGTCCATCAAGATGAGGTCCGCGTCGTACTTGTCGACGTTCTCCCAGCTCAGGTTCTCGAACCAGCCGCCGCTGGCCTTCAGCACGTCGGCGGGGGGCTCGACGAAGTTCACGCCGAGTGCCTTGTAGTACTCCAGGTCGACGGAGAGGTTCGAGGTGGAGACGTAGAAGATGTCCTGGCTCGCGGAGCCGGCCAGCACCTTGATGCCGGGGTTGGCCTTGACGGCGGCGCGCACCTTGGCGGAGGCGTCCTCGAAGCGCTTCTTGGCGGCGGTCACCTTGGCGGCCTTGACGTCGGCGCCCAGTGACTCGGCGAGCGCCATCATGCGCTGCAGCGGCTCGGTCAGCCGACGGTCGTAGACGGAGATGCCGACGCTCGGGGCAAGGGCGGCGATCTTGTCCTTGGACTCCTCGGGGACGTACCAGAGCGTGCCCGCGTCGTCGAACATGGTGGTGATCAGCACGTCGGGCGCCAGGGTCGCGTACTTCTCGACGTTGAACTGGCCGAACTCGTTGCCGAGAATGGTCACTTTGTTGATGTCGAGGTCGCCGGCCTGGACGTCGGCCTTGCCGTCCTTGGTCTTGGTGGGGCCGAAGACGCCCTTGACCTCGATGCCGTAGTCGTGGAGGGCTGCGGCGACGCCGGTGAACGCGACGATGTTCGCCGGGACCTTGTCGGTCTTGGCGGTCTCGCCGCGGTCGTCCTTGAAGCTCCAGGGGCCGGACTTGGCGGCCTCCTTGGAGTCGGCCGAGCCACCGCTTTGCGCGTCGTCGTCGCCGCAGGCCGCGAGGACGGCGCCGAGGCCGAGGGCGCCGCCCGCGGCGAGAATGCCGCGGCGGGTGAGGTGGGCGGAACGGGCGTTGAACATGGTGGTGACTGCTTTCGCACAGGGCGGATCGCCCACGGGACAATTTCCAAGGAAGGTTAGCCTAACCTCACAAACTGTCCAGTGGGGGGGGTGACGAGGAGCGGGCAGAGGGTCAACCCGAGAGCGCCCAACTCCGGTGCCGCCGACAGGGGTTGCGCGCGGGTGGGGTTTTCTCGCCGGTTGCGGACACAGGCCCCCGGGCCGAAACGGTGAACCTGAAACCCCGCAAACTCACCCTGACCAGCTAGTCAGCACCTCCCGCGCAGCAGGGGAAGCTCAACCGTCGTCCGGAAGGGCTTCCCCAGGCCGCACAACGGCGCTTCCGTCTCACCAAAGAGCTCCTGGAAAGTGCCTGCTCAGCCGGTCGATCAGAAGGCATGTCGGACAAGGGGGGACGGCACATCCCGGGAGCGGTGGTACCGCAGGTCCAGGTGGTTGCCCCTCTGGCGGTATGGCTGTGACACAGGAGACACTTCCCTGGCCAGTGACACCGACGACCATGCTCGGCGTACGGCCCGACCCGTCCGCATTCCGGAACGCAGCAGCAGAACGCAGGACATTGATCGGGCGTGCGGCGTGGCCACGTCCTTGTGCTGTGATGTGGAGTGGGGGAGCCGATGGGTTCGCTGATTTGTGACGCGGCAGCTCAGAGGGCCGTGTCGCGTGGAGCAACCGGATGCGGGGGCCGCCGAGTTGGTCGCCCGCCCGGAGGGGGCGCGGGGACGTTCTGCAGCGGTCGGCAACGACTACTTCGGTGCCCACGGGGACCACCGCCTGAACGCGTGCACCCTGCCCGGACCGACCTTCTCCGACTGTGCGCGATCCGAGGACTACACAGGTGAAATTCACACGCATTGTCATAACAGGCGGAGCCGGGTTCCTCGGGTCCCACCTCTGCGACTACTTCCTGGCCGCCGGCGCGGAGGTCGTATGCCTGGACAACTTCAGCTCCGGCCGGAAGGAAAACCTGAAGTCGTCTGCGGCTTCAGGGCGACTGACGGTCGAAGTGACCGACGTTGCGGACGGCTGCGATGTCCCGGGCCCGGTCGACGCAGTGCTGCATCTCGCTTCGCCGGCGTCCCCGACGGACTATCTGAGCATGCCGTTGGCCACCATGAAGGCAGGTTCTTCAGGCACCTTCCACGCACTGGATCTGGCCCACCGCAAAGGCGCCCGCTTCGTGCTGGCATCGACCAGTGAGACGTACGGAAACCCACAGGTGCATCCGCAGCCGGAGACCTACTGGGGCAATGTCAATCCGGTTGGCCCGCGCAGTGTGTACGACGAGTCGAAGCGCTTCTCGGAAGCCCTGACCATGGCTTGTCACAGGAGCCAGGGCCTCGACACCGCCATCGTCCGCATCTTCAACACTTTCGGACCACGCATGCGTAAGGACGACGGCAGAGCGATACCCACCTTCATCACCCAGGCACTGGCCGGGAAACCCATCACTGTTGCGGGCTCCGGCACCCAGTCCCGCTCCCTCTGCTACGTGCACGACCTTGTCGCGGGCGTCGTCCGGATGCTCCATTCGAACCTCGCCGGCCCCGTCAATCTGGGCAACCCCGAGGAACTGACCGTCCTGCAGATCGCCGAGCTGGTCAGAGAGCTCACGGGATCCAGCTCGCCCATAGTCTTCGTGGATCGCCCCACGGACGATCCCGACGTTCGCTGCCCGGACACCACACTCGCCAACCGGCGACTCGACTGGGCACCTCGATTCTCTGTCATCGACGGCTTGAAGCAGACCATTGCCTGGTTCCGGGAGAACGAACAGGCTCCGCTGGAGCAGCCCAGCGGCCAGACAGCCTTTTCCACCACGGACGTTGGGGACATCGGACCACTGTCCGGCGCCACCGAGACCAACTCGGAACCCACGTGCGGCACGCCCTGACGGCCAGGGCATGCCACCTCCGCGGCGCCGATGCACGGCTCAACGACCATTCAGCCGCGAAGCGCTCCGTCCTCGAAGCCCTGGCAGGACTTCGAGGACGTCACACAGGGGGCTGACGACATCGGCCTCCATGAGGCCGCGGACCGCCGTCCGGTTACCGCTTGCGATCACCCCAAGACTGGCGCTTGCGGCGACGGAGGCGGCGGACATTGCCGCGGGGCCTCTTCGCGCGGGCCCGCGGTGACTTTTCGGCACGGAGCCAGTAGCGGACGAGCATGATCAGTCCGTCCTGGACGCTCGGCAGGAGCAGCACCACCACGCCGTCCAGCAGTCCGTCCACGGCCTCGACACCAGTCAGGACGAACAGCGCCCTGATGGCGACCCCGGCAATCCAGCCGATGTCGAAACGGGTCAACATCCGGCTGATGCGGCCGCGCAGGGCACGGGCACGCACAGCGATCTTGGCGAGCATGTTCTCGGGTTCCCTTCCGTGAGGAGTTGGAAGGGAGGCGCCTCCCGGGAATCAACGTGCCAAACAGTTGCCGGGAATTGCCGGGAAGGATCGTCGAGCTGC
Organism: Streptomyces vastus; assembly: GCF_039532825.1. NCBI lineage: Bacteria > Bacillati > Actinomycetota > Actinomycetes > Kitasatosporales > Streptomycetaceae > Streptomyces > Streptomyces vastus. The sequence goes on along the minus strand of NZ_BAAASJ010000120.1, from coordinate 178,175 downwards.
GGGAGAAAGCGCCGAGTCCCGGCTGCCGCACCGCCGATGTCCGGCGACCTTCCACGACGGCCGGACCGCTTGGCCGCGTCCGCGCCGCCGGCATGACCGCCTGCCCAGCGCACTTGCGCTCCTCAGCGATGACCGCGTCGTGGGTCTCGTTGAGACGTCAGGTGGGAGCCGAACGTGCCGTAGTGGCTGGTCACGGCTTTCTCCACCGGGCGGAATGCAGCGCTCTGCATCACTAACATCAAGAGCCTCGGTGGTCACCTTGAGAACAGTTTGATCGAACTGGAACATTTCGATTACGACGGGGAATCCAACACCGACGATTTCAGGTACAAAGAGCAGACAAGAGTAGGGTCGTGGGGTAGCCTCCCGTCAGGAGCTTGAGAACCGCATGGAAGAGACGCCACCTGCCGATGACATCGATATATACATCGAGGCCTTGAAAGCGCTCATCTCGCCTGGGGTATATGCGGCTCCGCTGGAGGACTCACCACTCATCGATCTTCCTGCGGTGGTCAGAAGGGTCGGACTGAGATCCTCGCCGGGAGCAAGAGCCCGAGGGTTCATTGTTGTCCTGGAAAGGGTTGTCGCCGAGCAACTCAAGATGAATGATCGTCAAGCGGCGGAGATGTTGTTCGCCCTTGGGGACTGGACCGGAAAGCCGGCACAGGAACGCCGTGTCGCCGTCGCCAAGCTCCGGGACAAGCACTGGACGTGGGAAAAGAATTATCGGAAGGAACCACTCCATCTTGACCTGCGCAAGGTCTACCTGGCGCTGAGCCGGGACGTCGACGCCCTCAGCGATTCGAGCTCGGTCCATAACCTCCTCCAACCGGTCCAGGTAACGCTTCAGTCAGCTGAGGAACCGCACTATCGGAATGTGGACTCGGTTGTTCGGCGATCGTGCGCATGGGTCCAGCGGGTGCAGAACAAGGATGGTGGCCTCCCTTCTGACAACGAGGGATCCATGAGCTGCACATGGTCGACCGCCGGCCTGCTCTGGGCCATGGCCGAGGCAGGGGAGGACGCCGCCGCTCTATGGAGGCAACGTGCCTTGATCTGGGTCCTCGACCACGGAAACCAGGACCGGGGTATTCCTATCGTCGGTAAGGGGGACCCGTCGATCACAGATGCCACCGCGCAGGCACTCCTGGCCACCCGCGCCTGCTATGAGTCGACTGGCGATCGTTTCTACCGGGACAAGATGACTGACCTCACGAACTGGCTGGTCCTGCACCAGGAACCCGGCTCAGGATGGGCGTGGCGACCCGGCAGGGAAGCCAGCTGGACCGCATCAACGTGCTTCGGTCTGATCGCTCTGGGCGCTGTCCTTCCCCTGCTCCCCGATCAGCGAGAAAACATCCAGAACTCGATCCGAGTCGCACAGCAGTGGTTGCTGACGACACAGAACAACGACTGCGGCTGGGGATCACAAGCAGGTGATACCTCACGGGTGGCGATTACCGGAATGGTACTGTTCACGCTTTCACGATTGGCTGCGGCGCCGCGGATGGATTCCACTGATCTCATCGGCGGAGCGCTCGATTTCATCAAGGAACGGCGGAGGCCGGATGGTACCTGGGCCTCTACGATTGACCGACCGATGGGGCATACGATAACAAGGTTCGGTGACGCATATTGTCTTCTGGGGATAGCCGCGGCATTGGCATCGGACTCCGAGCCCTCCATAGTTGACGGCGTCCGGGCACTGATGAAGTCGCATCAGGGCTCCTATTTCCAGTATGAAGACACCGTCATGCACAGCTGGCCGACAAGAGACGGGATCCTGGCTCTCTCGGCGGCGTGGGAGAGGCTCCGGCCGGAGAAACGGCCCAATGGGGATGAAGGTGGGGGAGCATGGGGTTACGCCAGCAACTGACGAGTATGAACCAGGAGCAGGCCGACTGGAACCACATCGCGCAGGCGGCACGTGGGCTGATTGCACGCGCTGACGCGGAGAACCTTGTAGCCAGATGGCATCCGCTCGGATTCATAGATATTCCCATATCAGAAGGGGCTGCGGCTGCGTGCCGCAAGAGCACCCATACCACGATCCACGTGTGGCACCCGGAATTCTCTCGTCCGCAGGATCCTCTCGATACTTGCCACTCACACGGCTGGCATCTGGACAGCGTGGTTCTTCATGGCAGCTTCGTGAACGAAACATATGATGTGGAGGCCGACGCGGCGGCCCCCTACATGCTGTATGAGGTGTCCTATGGCGCAGGCGTCTCTATTTCGCAATCCACGGGTCGGCGTGTCACCGTTCGGATCGAAAATGAAGAGCGAATACAACAGGGGACGCGTTACCAGATTCCGGCTGAATTCTTCCACTGGACACGAACGAACGGTGATGATCTGGTCATCACCGTGATGTCCAGCGGCGGTTTCACGGGAAAATCGCCCATGACCGTTCGGTCGGCCGACTCCCGACTCACCTATGAGTACGAACGCACGTTTTGTTCGAGTGGGGTGCGGAAAACCGTGTTTCAAGACATTCTGAGCAGGCTTACTTGAAAGGCGAAAAAGGGATGGCCATGTACCGCTTTCCGAATTCAGACGGTGTGATTCGCCGGTTCGCGGACGTAGAGATCACAAATCTGATCACCGGAGCAGCAAAGTCGGCCTTCAGTCTCTCCGTCGCAACGTTGAGGGGTGTGCACCCGCCGACCGTGAGCCGGCTCAGTGACCGGGCGTACTACATCGTCGAGGGGTCTCTCATGTTCACTGTGGCCACCGAGAAGTTCAAGGCGGCCGCGGGGGACGCCGTCCTGGTACCCAAGGGGGCGACACACGCGATGGAGGGAACGGCGCAGTACGTGGTGGTGAACGCACCCCCCTTTGATGCGACTGCTGAAGATGCAGCTTCATGACCGGGCCTGCGCCTGCCTGGCCTGTGGCCATCAAACCCACCGCCGCAACGCGAGAAGGGTCGTGTTACCACTGCCCGGACAGTGCCTTCGTCCCGGAACGAGGAACGATGAGGCGATTGGTGCGCGCCTGGAGTGATACGGCTGAAACGCCCGCGGCGGGCATCGTCGCACGGGGCGAGAACATCTGTGAGCTCCTGAGCATCAACATTCTGGGCGGGGTGTTCCTGGCATTCCTTGCGGAGCACCATGACCTGGCCTTTTCGCACCTTCTCACCGCGTATGTGGACGAGCGCAGGTCGGACATCATCAGGTTGCTTTACGCGGATCTGGACGACCAACCTCCGGGCGACCCGAGATATCGCCGCGTCTACCGGAACAACCAAGGCCGCTTCCTGGTGCTCCAGGCGGAGACGCGCCGCCTGGAGGTGTCTGTTCTGGCGCGCCTGCTGAACGAGGAGAAGAAGCGGTACCGGAGAGCAATGATCACGCACGTTCCACGACGGGACACAACGGCGGGTGATCACCTGATACATGTTCCGAGTGATTGCCGCGAAGCCGTCCACCATGTCGGAGCCCTCGCATCGGCCGCCGCTGACTTCCCTCAGCCGCACACCATCCAGGAGACTTGATGCCGCCCAACTCTCTTGCGCAACTGGTGGATCGCCTCGTGCGAACCGTCGGCGAAGACCTGCCGCTCTGGATCGAATCCGTGTCAATCGCGGGTTCGTACGCACGCGATGAACACGACGAGCACTCGGACCTCGATCTCTTCTTCCTCATCGCACCCGGTAGCGACGCGACCGTGGACCACGCTGCCGACATTCTGATCGACTGGGCCGGTGATGTCGTACTCCGCCGCGGTCCGGTATTAGTACCGCACTTCGGTTACTCGATCACCGCTGTCCTGGCGGATCTTTCCGTATGCCAGATGAATGTCAACACCCGGGAAACAATTGAGCTCAATCCGATGAGGTCCGCCAGCCGGCTAGTGTTGGACCGGAATGGATACATGACCTCGTTGGTCGCACAATCGAAGTCGATGCTCATCGATATCTCGAAGGTGTACCACGAGCACTACTGTTACTTCTGGATAAGGGCGTTGTACGCATTTCGCAGTGCCCAGAGAGGGGAGCTGTGGCGGGCAATCGAGTATCTGGCTGACATGCGCAAGGCGATGCAGCAGATCATTCGCATCCAACATGGACGTTATAGCCCGGTGGTGGGCCCGTACCATCCTGCCAAACGGTACGAAGAGCAGATGGGTGCTGACGGGGCCCGAATACTTGAGTTCAGTCAACCTGCATACTCCAGGCAAAGCATTCTGCAGAGCATACTCAAGTCCGTTGAATGGTTTATTCGGGAAACCCAGGACACTGCTCATTTTCCGATCGAGCCGGACATGCGCGGCTCTGCGGAAAAGATCGAGCGTGTTGTGCGGGGTGGAGTGTGAGCAGCCACATCATCGCATGCGGCCCAAGTGGCTTCGCTGGGGCGGGCCGAATCATGTGCAACGGTCTCCAGAACGCCGCCGAGCACGGGGGAAGATGCACTTATGTCGGGCCGGCCACACCCTTCCCATGGAGACGGGAGGGAAGCGGGGAAGTTGAGGTGACATGGCGAGACGGGCCGGTGAGGTCAGGCGCCATAGGAGCCGGTGCCGCCATCGCCAACGAGTCCGTACTACTGCCGCTGGAACTGGCGGATTCCTTGATGAGGGCAGCGCGGTTGTCCGCTGCCGAAGGAAACGCCCCCCTCATATGGGCGCACTACCTGTTCCCCTATGGCGCGGCCGGGCTGATGGCCGCCGGTCTCCTGCGTGGCTGCGGTGTACCGGTGCGGCTTTGGCTGAACCCGGCCGGCTCCGACATCTGGGAGATAGGACCCCAGCTCAGGGAGCTTGCCACTGGTCTCCTCCGCGATCCGGGAGTGGACCGTATTGTCACCTACTCCCCATCCTTCGCCGCCGAACTCTCGGACCAGTACGGGGTGAACCGGTCCATCGACGTGCTGAAGCCCTGCCTCAGCGGCAGGTACCGCCCACTGTCGGCCCTGGACCGTACTGCTGCACGGCGCAGACTGGGTCTGCCTGCCGATGCGTTTCTCATCTCGATGCACAGCAACATGCGGCCGGTGAAGGCGCCGGAAGACGTCCTGTGTGTCGCGCGCCGAGTGGCCGGCCTGCTCGACTCGAGGAACGTGGTTCTCCTTCTGGCCGGACCCGCGCCCAGTATCCCGTGGGACCTGTCACCCCTTGACATCCGATTGCTTGGGCTGCTCCGTGATGTGACCGAAGTTCTGCAGGTCTCGGACGCGGAACTCAACCTCAGTCGTCACGATTCGTTCAATCTGAGCCTCGCTGAGGCAATGGCGTGCGGCGTTCCGGTGGTCACCACCGATGTGGTCGGTATCGCCCCTGACATTCAAGCCTGTGATGCAGGCGCCACCGTCCCCCTGGAGCCTCCCGTACCGCGCGATCCGCGCCGGTGCTATCGGGCGGCGGTCGACGCACTGTGTCGTTTCGCTTCGAGGGAGGAAGAACGATCGGCCGCCGGCCGGCGCGCCGGCGAGCACGCTACGGCTGCCTTCTCCGGCGCGGCGCACTGGACGCGACTTCGTTCATTGCTGTCCGCCGAGTTCGCCGGGGCTTCGCAGCCGTGATCCACGACCGTCTGGGGAGCCATGGAGTTCGAGCTGGCAAGAGCTGTCGTCGATGAACTGCCCGGACCCCATATCCGGGCCCATCGCGGCCGCATGTTGTACGACCACATCAGGCAGTGGCGGCCCACCCGGGTACTGGAACTGGGAACAGCGCGTGGTGGTTCCGCAGTTTTCATCGCGGCCGCGCTCAGGGCCAACGGAGCCGGCCGTCTCACGAGTGTGGATTCATGCCGCAGGGAATGGAAAGAACCCTCTGCGCAGGAGACGCTGGAGAGAGTCGACCTGGCTGATCTGGTAGTGCTCGACCGAAGTTTCTCCACGTACACCTGGTTCCTGAAGGTGCAACTGGAACAACACCTCAAGAAGGGGGGAGACCCCGCTTCGGCCTACGACCTGATCTTTCTCGACGGGGCCAAAGAATGGTCGGTCGACGGCTTGGCCGTGGTGCTGGCGGAAAGGCTCCTTGCTCCGGGGGGATGGCTTGTCATGGATGATCTCGGATGGAACTTCGAAAAGCATTCATACGGCCCTAGGCACTATGAAGTGGAAGTCTCCGGACTGAGCGAGACGGAGCGACGCACACCCCATCTGCGCGCCGTATTCGACCTCCTGGTAAAAACGAACCCGGCGTTCGCCCGACTGATCGACGAGGATGGCTGGTGGGGCTGGGCACAGAAAAAGGAAGCCAGTTAGCCGGTTTCTGTCGAACACGACCGTGATCGCTCCGGAACTGGAGGCTGAGGCATTGCATGACATCGGATACTTCCTCAGGGGGGCTGCGGAAAATCTCGGTTGGGACTACCAGGCGCTGCGGGGTGGCTGGCTGCATGAACTGCAGAAGGGCGGCACGAAACACTACGTCATCGGCTACTCTTTTCCGCACAACTCAAATACCGCAGCCAGAGTCGCCATGGACAAGGTTGCGACGTACACAGTCCTGTCGGCCGCCGGCGTCGACGCCGTCCAGCACTTCCTGGTGCTGGCCAAAGGGCGAAGTCGGCGGGAGATTCGGCGGCTGTGCCACAACCAGCTGAGACTGGCCGGGCTGTCTGCCTCGGAAGTAGTCCTGAAACCCGTAACGGGAAGCAATGGCCGTGATGTCGAGCGAGCAGTCACATTCCGTGCCGCCCGGAAAAAGCTGAACCAGTTGCTGGGGCGCTACGATGGAGTGGCCGCTGTTTCTCCGTACTTGAACCTCCGGCGCGAAGTTCGAGTGATCGTCCTGGACGGTGCGCCGCTGCTCATCTTCGAGAAGATCCGCAATGCTGACTGGCGGCACAACCTTGCGTTCGGTGCAGCACCGAAATTGCTGTCCATCCATGAAAATGAGCGGTTGATCACTGGCGCCCTTCGTGCCTGTGAAGTTATCGGGCTCAGACTGGCCGCCGTAGATCTGGTTGAGTCCGGCGATCGATCGTGGCGGATACTCGAAGTGAATGAAGGAATCAACTTGGGGTCTGGATTCGCCGGGCAGGGTTCCGAGTATTTACGAGCTGCGGCAACCACGTATCACGCGATTGTGCGCGCTCTTGAATGACTCACGACCGGCAGCAGTACACGGAGTGCTTACCTTTTCATCCGCCCGGGGGTTCGAGAGTTCACCTGTTCGGAAGGTCACCTTGCCGTTGTGTCCTCGATTGACCGGTGCAAGGGGCCGGGGTAGTCTTCTGTGCCGGTATTACTCATGCGGTATTGCACATGCCGGTAGGGGGCTTGATTCGTGGATATCGAGGGTGCGCACGCTGTGGTCACTGGCGGCAGCCGGGGGCTGGGAAGGGCGATTGCATTATCGCTTGCCGATCGTGGTGCGACGGTGTCGATCACCTATAAGTCCGACAAGGAGGCTGCCGCGGAAGTAGGTGATCTCGTCGTTGCTCGTGGCGGAAAGTGCAACATTATTCAGCTCGATTTGCTTTCGGAGTCGAGCATTGAGAATTTCGCTCGCCGTGTCGCCGAACTCCAGGAGCCCGACATTCTGGTCAACAATGGCGGAGAGTTGCGGCGTCCAGGGAGTTGGGACAAGCTCCTCGGCAGTGACTTGGACGCCACCATCGCGGCGAACGTCACCGGGCACATCCGTGTCATGCAGAAGATCGTCCCTTCCATGGAACGGCGTGGTGGTGTAGTGGTCAACATCACTTCCGCATACGGCTTGGCAGGGTCGGCCGGCGTGACGGCCTATGCGGCTGCCAAAGCCGGATTGGTGTCGGTGACCTCCGGCCTCGCGAGGGAATTGGGTTCGAAGAATATCCGGGTCAACGCCGTGGCCCCTGGAAACTTCGACACGGCAATGACTCGGGGCGCCTCTCCGGAATTCAAGGAGCGCGTATTGTCAATGATTCCGCTGGGGCGATTCGGCCGACCCGAGGAGATCGGTCATGCGGTTGTCTTCCTGGCCGAGGCCGACTATGTCACGGGTCATGTACTGGTGGTTGACGGCGGCCAGCTGCTGCACATGTGAGTTCAGCGGGGCCGCTGATCGAGGGGGCCGGTGTCCGCAACGCTTGAGGCTCCCGTGCCGTTGAGGGAGGTGTTCGAAGTCTCAACTCACCGGCTCAGGAGCCTCGTTGGTTCCCTGTCCTGCCGCACTCGACCTGTCCCATGCCTTGGTCGAGAGGGTCATTATGCTCATCTGGAGGCCGCTGGGAAAGGGACCAGCTCAGCAGGCCGGCCCTTTTGTCCGGCGGTTCACATCACACGGATTTCCGACGGGGAAGGGATCATCCCGCCAGCCCCAACTCCCGTGCGATCAGCATGCGTTGGACCTCGCTCGTGCCCTCGCCGATCTCCAGGATCTTGGAGTCGCGCCACATACGGGCCACCGGGTACTCGTTCATGAAGCCGTAGCCGCCGTGGATCTGGGTGGCGTCGCGGGCGTTGTCCACGGCGATCGTGGAGGAGTAGAGCTTGGCCAGGGCCGCCTCCTTCTTGAAGGGGTCGCCGGTCACCAGGCGGGAGGCCGCGTCGCGCCAGGCCAGTCGGGCCGTGTGGGCCTTCATCTCCATGTCGGCGATCTTGAACTGGATCGCCTGGTTCGCGCCTATCGGCCGGCCGAAGGCCTGGCGCTCCTTGGCGTACTTGAGGGATTCGTCGACGCAGCCCTGCGCAAGACCCGTCGCCAGGGCCGCGATGGCGATACGGCCCTCGTCGAGGATGCGGAGGAACTGGGCGTAACCGCGGCCCTCCTCACCGAGCAGGTTCGCGGCCGGTACGCGGACGTCGTCGAAGGACAGCTCGCGCGTGTCCGAGGCGTTCCAGCCGACCTTCGAGTACGCGGGTGCCACCGTGAAGCCCGGCGTCCCCGACGGGACGATGATCGCCGAGATACGGGGCTTGCCCTCGGCCGTGCGGCCGGTCACCGCCGTGACCGTGACCAGACCTGTGATGTCCGTACCGGAGTTGGTGATGAAGCATTTGGTGCCGTTGATGACCCATTCGTTCGTCGCCTCGTCCAGACGGGCTGTCGTACGGGTCGCGCCCGCGTCCGAACCGCCGTCCGGTTCGGTCAGGCCGAAGGCGCCGAGGATCTCGCCCGTGCAGAGGCGGGGCAGCCATTCCCGCTTCTGGGCCTCCGTGCCGAAGAGATGGATCGGCATGGCGCCCAGCGAGACGCCCGCCTCCAGCGTGATCGCCACCGAGGAGTCCACGCGGGCCAGTTCCTCCAGCGCGATGCCCAGCGCCAGATAGTCGCCGCCCATGCCGCCGTACTCCTCCGGGAACGGCAGCCCGAACAGGCCCATCCGGCCCATCTCCCGCACGATCTCGTACGGGAACTCGTGCCGCTCGTAGAAATCACCGATCTTCGGGGCCACGACGTCGTGGGCGAACTCCTCGACCGTACGCCGGAGTTCTTCGAGTTCGGGGGAGAGTCGATGGTCAAGTGACATGGGGGATCACTCCTTGTGGGAGAGGGCGCGGACGGTGCGGGAAGGGCTGGGCCGGCCCAGTCGTTCGGCCATCCAGACGCTGGTGGCGACGAGACGGTCGAGGTCGACCCCGGTGCCGATGCCGAGGCCGTGCAGCATCCACACGAGGTCTTCGGTGGCGAGGTTGCCGGTGGCGGACTTGGCGAACGGGCAGCCGCCGAGGCCTCCGGCGGACGCGTCGACGGTCGTGACCCCGTGCTGAAGGGCCGCCAGGGTGTTGGCGAGGGCCTGCCCGTATGTGTCGTGGAAGTGCACGCCGAGGGCGTGCGTGGGGACGCCTGCTTCGTTCAGCGCGCTGAGCAGTGCCTGTACGTGCCCCGGGGTCGCCACGCCGATCGTGTCGCCGAGGCTCAGTTCGGCACAGCCCATGTCCAGGAGTGCCTTGCAGACCCGTACGACCTGGGGGACAGGGACCGGGCCCTCCCAGGGGTCGCCGAAGCACATGGAGAGATAGCCGCGGACGTGGGCCTGCTGCGTCCTCGCCCGCTCGACCACCGGCTCGAACATGGCCAGCGCCTCGTCGACGGTCCGGTTGAGGTTGGCCTTCGCGAAGGACTCCGTGGCGGACGCGAACACGGCGATACGGCTCGCGCCGAGCGCGAGGGCGCGGTCCAGCCCGCGTTCGTTGGGCACGAGCACGGGCAGGACGGTGTCGCTCAGGTCGGCGAGGTCCCGTACGAGGGGGAACAGCTGCTCCGCGTCGGCCAGTTGGGGCACCCACTTGGGGTGTACGAAGCTCGTGGCCTCGATGGTGGTGAGCCCCGCATCGGCGAGGCGCCGGATGAACTCGGCCTTGGTCTCCGTCGGGACGGTGGCCTTCTCGTTCTGCAGACCGTCGCGGGCACCGACCTCGTGGATCCGGACGGTGGCCGGGAGGCCCTGGGCGGGAACGGCCATCGGAAGTCCCAGTGCGGGTGTGGTCATGAGGTGGCCTCCTCCTGCTCCTGTCCCAGTTCCTGCTCCTGGGGAGCGATGACGGCCAGCACCTGGTCCATGGCGACGGTCGAACCCGCTGTGACGTCCAGCTCGGTGACGGTGCCGGCATGCGGGGCGGAGATGACGTGCTCCATCTTCATCGCCTCCACCACCAGCAGGCTCTGTCCGGCGGCCACTTCATCCCCCACGGCGACCTTCACGACGGTGACGGTGCCGGGCATGGGGGCGGTGAGGGAGTCGACGCCGGTGCGAGCAGCTCCGCTGAGGGAGGCGGCTACGGGGTCATGGTCGTGGACGTTCCAGGCGTCGCCGTCACGGCCGAGCCAGGTGCCTGCCGGCAGGGTGGTGAAGGTGTGGGTGACGCCGTTCAGGTGGAGGGTGACCGTGGAGGGGTTTTCTTCCCCAAACCCGCCCCTTCCCGAAGCTGGGGGCAAGCCCCCAGACCCCCGGAGCGGTTCGGCTGCGCCGTCGAGCAGGAACTCCATGCCTGCCGCGGTGCTCCGCACGCGGACGGTCACGGGTTCGTGGCCGGGTACGCGGAGGTGGTGCACGGTCCAGGCGGGCTCGCCGCCGAGCCGCCACCCATTGGGCACGGAGAAGGGATCCACCCAACTGCCACCCTCTGAGCCCGGTCCCGAACCCCTCAGCCCGTGGCTCACTTGTGAGGCCGGTCCCGCACCACTCAGCCCGTCCGGCGTTTGAGGACGAGGCCGTTCAGGCCGATCGGGGGTCTGGGGGCGGAGCCTCCAGTTTCGGGAAGGGGCGGGGCTGGGGAAAAGTTCCGCTTGTCGCAGCAACCCCGCCGCCACGTACACCTCACCCGGCACCTCAGCCGAGACCAGCCCGTCAACCTCCCGCTCCACGAGCCCTGTGTCCAACTCGCCCGCCACCACCGCGGGATGGGCCAGCAGGCGCCGCAGGAACCCGGCGTTGGTCTGCACGCCCAGCGTGACCGTCTCGGCAAGCGCAGCCCGCAGCTTCCGCAGCGCGGTCGCCCGGTCCGGTCCGTACGCGATGACCTTCGACAGCATCGGGTCGTACAGGCTGCCGACCTGCGTGCCCTCGCTCAGCCCCGAGTCGGTGCGGACCCCGTCCCCCTGCGGCTCGCGCAGAGCCAGAACCGTCCCCCCGGACGGCAGAAACCCCCGCGCCGGATCCTCCGCACAGATCCGCGCCTCAACCGCATGCCCCGTGAGCACAATGTCGCCCTGCCCGAACGCCAGCCGCTCACCCGCCGCAACCCGAAGCTGCCACTCGACAAGGTCGATCCCCGTGATCATCTCCGTCACCGGGTGCTCCACCTGAAGCCGGGTGTTCATCTCCATGAAGCAGTACGCCGACGGGTCGTCGCCCGGCACGATGAACTCGACCGTGCCCGCACCCACATACCCGCAGGACCGCGCCGCCTCGACCGCCGCCGCCCCCATGGCCGCCCGCGTCTTCTCGTCGAGCAGCACACTCGGCGCCTCCTCGATGATCTTCTGGTGCCGGCGCTGGAGGGAGCACTCACGCTCGCCCAGGTGCACCACATGGCCGTGGCCGTCCGCCAGGACCTGGATCTCGATGTGCCGGGGCCGGTCGATCCACCGCTCCACGAGCAGCGTGTCGTCACCGAAGGATGCCCGTGCCTCACGCCGGGCCGCCGCGATCTCCTCGCTCAGGACCGACAGGTCGCGCACCAGCCGCATCCCCTTGCCGCCACCGCCCGCCGAGGGCTTGAGCAGTACGGGAGCGCCCAACTCGCGGGCCGCGTCCTCCAGTTCGGGATCGGCTGCCCCCGGCACCACCGGCACCCCGGCCGCCCGCACCGTCTCCTTGGCGCGGATCTTGTCGCCCATGAGCTCGATGGCCGAGGCGGGCGGCCCGATGAAGACGAGCCCGGCGTCGGCGCAGGCACGCGCGAAGGAGGCGTTCTCGGCGAGGAAGCCATAGCCCGGATGCACCGCCTGCGCGCCCGTGCGTGCCGCCGCCTCCAGCAGCCGCTCCGCCGACAGATAGCTCTCACCCGCCGGCGCCGGACCGATCCGTACGGCCGTGTCGGCCTCCCGGACGTGCCGTGCGTCGGCGTCCGCATCGCTGAAGACGGCCACCGAGCGCACACCCAGCGACCGGAGCGTACGGATGACACGGACCGCGATCTCGCCCCGGTTGGCCACAAGCACTGTCTCGAACATCGTCAAGAGTCCCTCACCCTCACATCCGGAAGACGCCGAACTGGGGCTCGCCCAGCGGGGCGTTCGCGCACGCCGTCAAGGCCAGTCCCAGCACCTGCCGGGTCTCCATCGGGTCGATGACCCCGTCGTCCCAGAGCCGGGCCGTCGCGTAATAGGCGTTCCCCTGACGCTCGTACTGCGCGCGGATCGGCTCCTTGAAGGCCTCTTCCTCCTCCGCCGGCCAGGACTCGCCGCGGGCCTCCAACTGGTCGCGCTTGACGGTCGCGAGGACCGACGCGGCCTGCTCGCCGCCCATCACGGAGATCTTGGCGTTGGGCCACATCCACAGGAAGCGAGGGGAGTACGCCCGGCCGCACATCGAGTAGTTGCCCGCGCCGTACGACCCGCCGATCACCACCGTCAGCTTCGGTACGCGCGTACTGGCCACCGCCGTGACCATCTTGGCGCCGTGCTTGGCGATACCGCCCGCCTCGTAGTCACGCCCCACCATGAAGCCCGAGACGTTCTGCAGGAACAGCAGCGGGATCCCGCGCTGGTCGCACAGCTCGATGAAGTGGGCGCCCTTCTGGGCCGATTCGGAGAACAGGATGCCGTTGTTGGCGACGATCCCGACCGGATGCCCGTGCACCCGCGCGAACCCCGTCACCAGCGTCTGCCCGAACTCCGACTTGAACTCCGCGAAGCGCGAGCCGTCGACCACGCGCGCGATGACCTCGCGTACGTCATAGGGGGTACGGGAATCCACCGGCACCACGCCGTAAAGCCCGGCCGGGTCCACCTTCGGCTCCACGGCCGGTGCGACCGTCCAGGGCAGTGCCCCGCGCGCGGGGAGGGTGGAAACGATGGTGCGCACGATCCGCAGTGCGTGCGCGTCGTCCTCCGCGAGATGGTCGGTGACACCCGACACACGCGCGTGGACCTCGCCGCCGCCCAGCTCCTCGGCGGTGACGACCTCTCCGGTGGCGGCCTTCACCAGGGGCGGGCCGCCGAGGAAGATCGTGCCCTGGTTGCGCACGATCACGGCCTCGTCGCTCATGGCGGGGACATACGCCCCACCCGCCGTGCAGGAGCCGAGCACCGCCGCGATCTGCGGGATCCCCGCCCCCGACATCCGCGCCTGGTTGTAGAAGATCCGCCCGAAGTGCTCGCGGTCGGGGAAGACCTCGTCCTGCATGGGCAGGAACGCGCCCCCGGAGTCCACCAAGTACACACAGGGGAGGCGGTTCTCCAGCGCCACCTCCTGGGCGCGCAGGTGCTTCTTCACCGTCATCGGGTAGTACGTGCCGCCCTTGACGGTCGCGTCATTGGCGACGACCACGCACTCGCGGCCGCTCACCCGCCCGATCCCGGCGATGACCCCTGCCGCCGGAGCCTGGTCGTCGTACAGCCCGTCGGCGGCGAGCGGGGCCAGCTCCAGGAAGGGTGAGCCGGGATCCAGCAGGGTGTCCACGCGGTCGCGCGGCAGCAGCTTTCCGCGCGCGGTGTGCCGGGCGCGCGCCCGCTCGCCGCCGCCGAGCCGGGCCACGGCCAGCTTCTGCCGCAGCTCGTCCACGAGCGCGCGGTGCGCCGCCTCGTTGGCCCGCCAGGCCGCCGACGCAGGGTCAGCCGCGCTGGTCAGCTCCGGTGCCTCCTGCATCGTGGAGTCCCCTCACTTTGTTAATGAGCGTTAACCGTTTCCATCAGGTTAACGAGCGCTAACCTCGCTGTCTAGAATTGCCTCCATGGCCATCAGAACCGACGCCCTCACCCGCCGCGAGCAGATCCTCAAGGAAGCGGCCCGGCTCTTCGCCGAGCGAGGCTTCCACGGCGTCGGTGTCGACGAGATAGGGGCGGCGGTCGGCATCAGCGGACCGGGCCTGTACCGGCACTTCGCGGGCAAGGACGCGATGCTCGCCGAGCTGCTCGTGGGGATCAGCGAGCAGCTGCTGACCGGTGGCAAGCGGCGGGCCGCCGAGGCCGCCGGGAACCCCGAGGCGGTCCTCGACTCGCTCGTCGAGGGGCACATCGACTTCGCGCTCGACGACCGCCCTCTGATCACCTTGCACGACCGCGAGCTGGACCGCCTCCGGGACAGCGACCGCAAGCTCGTACGGCAGCTCCAACGGCAGTACGTGGAGCTGTGGGTGGAGGTCGTACGCGAGGTGTACCCGGACCTCGCGGAACCCGGCGCCCGGGCCGCCGTCCACGCGGTGTTCGGGCTGCTGAACTCGACACCGCATCTGGGGCGTCCGGGCTCGCTGCCCGGCCGGGCGGGGACGGCGGCGTTGCTGCACCGGATGGCGCGGGGGGCGTTCGAGGCGGCGGCCGTCTCGGCTCCGGGGTGAGCCGGTCCTACGGTGACTGGTTCCGGCGTGGCGCGGTGTCCGTGTGACCTGCCGTCAGCGTGACCTACGTCTCTGGACGACTGTAGTGACCGGCGGGTAGCGTTAGCTGAGCAAGCGCTTAGACGACACGCGGCGCTTGGGACCGAGCAGCGCGAGCCAAGGAGCCGTACACGATGCGCCGTACCGTCTTCACCGAGGATCACGAGGCGTTCCGGGAGACCCTGCGAGCCTTCATCGAGGCCGAGGTCGTCCCCGTGTACGACGAATGGTTCGCCGCGGGCCAGGCGCCGCGCGACTTCTACTACAAGCTCGCCGAGCTGGGCGTCTTCGGGATCCGCGTCCCCGAGGAGTTCGGCGGCGCGGGCATCGACTCGTACAAGTTCGAGGCCGTGATGTACGAGGAGACCGCCCGCGCGGGTGTCTCCTTCGGCGGCTCCGGTGTGCATGTGCTGCTCGGTCTGCCGTACATCAAGATGCTCGCCACCGACGAGCAGAAGAAGCGGTTCCTGCCGAAGTTCGTCTCCGGTGAGGAGATGTGGGCCCTCGCGATGACCGAGCCGGGCACCGGCTCCGACCTCGCGGGCATGAAGACCACCGCGAAGCTCTCCGACGACGGCACGCACTATGTGCTCAACGGCGCCAAGACCTTCATCACCGGCGGTGTGCACGCCGACCGCGTCATCGTCTGCGCCCGCACCTCCGCCCCGCGCGAGGACGACCGCCGCTTCGGCATCTCCCTGTTCGCCGTGGACACCAAGTCCGAGGGCTACTCCGTCGGCCGCAAGCTGGACAAGCTCGGGCTGAAGACCTCCGACACCGCCGAACTGGCCTTCGTCGACGTGAAGGTGCCGGTCGAGGACCTGCTCGGCGAGGAGAACAAGGGCTTCGCCTACCTCGGCACCAACCTCGCCTCGGAGCGCTGGGGCATCGCCTTCGGCGCGTACGCGCAGGCAGCGGCGGCGGTCCGGTTTGCCAAGGAGTACGTCCAGGACCGTACGGTCTTCGGCAAGACGGTCGCCTCCTTCCAGAACACCAAGTTCGAGCTGGCCGCCTGCCAGGCCGAGGTCGACGCCGCGCAGGCCGTCGCCGACCGCACGCTGGAAGCCCTGGACGCGGACGAGCTGTCCCCGGCCGAGGCCGCGAGCGCCAAGCTGTTCTGCACCGAGGTCGCGCACCGTGTCATCGACCGCTGCCTCCAGCTGCACGGCGGCTACGGCTTCATGAACGAGTACCCGATAGCCCGTCTGTACGCCGACAACCGCGTCAACCGGATCTACGGCGGCACCAGCGAGGTCATGAAGATGATCATCGCGAAGGACATGGGTCTGTAGGCCGTGCGCAGCTGCCGCACGGCACAACCGACATCATGAACGAGGCAAGCGAGGCAAACAGCGAGGCGAGCGAGGCAAGCCGGCCACGCGAGGCACTCGACTCCCTGCTCGATCTGCTCGACCTGGAGCGGATCGAGCAGGACATCTTCCGCGGCCGGTCCCGGTCCTCCGTCGTCCCGCGCGTCTTCGGCGGCCAGGTCGCGGCGCAGGCCCTGGTCGCCGCCGGGCGTACGGTTCCCGAGGACCGGCTCGCCCACTCCCTGCACTCGTACTTCCTGCGCCCCGGAGACCCCGGCGCGCCCATCGTCTACACCGTGGACCGGATCCGCGACGGACGTTCCTTCACGACCCGGAGGGTCGTGGCGGTCCAGCACGGGCAGCCGATCTTCCACCTCTCCGCGTCCTTCCAGACGTACGAGGAGGGCCTGGAGCACCAGGCCCCCATGCCTGACTCGCCCGACCCCGAGACCCTGCCGACCGCGGCGGAGACCCTGCCGACGTACGCGGACGCCTTCTGGGAACCGGGCGTTCTGGAGCGGCTGTTGGAGGCCCGCGCCGCGGTTGACCTCCGGTACGTGGACGCACCGCCGTTCGCCAGCGTCGGGGAGCCCCGCGAGCCGAGCTCCCAGGTGTGGTTCCGCACGAACGGCAAGCTCGACGACTTCACAGACGATCCCCTGCTGCACGTGTGCCTCGCCACCTACGTCTCCGACATGACGCTCCTCGACTCCGTGCTCCTCGCCCACGGGCGGGGTGGCTGGGCCGTGGGGGACGTGGTCGGGGCCTCGCTGGACCACGCGATGTGGTTCCACCGGCCGTTCCGGGCGGACGAGTGGCTCCTGTACGACCAGGAGTCGCCGTCGGCGTCGGGCGGGCGGGGGCTGGGGCAGGCCCGGATCTACACGCGGGAGGGCCAGTTGGCGATCACGGTGATCCAGGAGGGGGTTGTGCGGGTGCCGCGGTGACGGTTCCCTCCGGGGGTTGGGCGGGGTTTGTCTCGCCCCCGCCGCCCCTACCCGTCCCATACCAAGGGGCTGCGCCCCTGGGCCCCGCTGGGGCTGCGCCCCGGACCCCGCTGGGGGCTGCGCCCCCAGACCCCCTTCGGGGCTGCGCCCCCAGACCCCCTTCGGGGCTCCGCCCCGGACCCCCCTTCGGGGGCCAGCCCCCGGACCCCCCTTCGGGGGCCAGCCCCCGGACCCCCCTTCGGGGGCCAGCCCCCGGACCCCCGCTCCTCAAACGCCGGAGGGGCTGATTTCTTGCAGCCCCGGTCCGCATCAATCAGCCCGTCTGGGGGCACCTCCCAGCGATAGCTGGGGGAGTTTGAGGACGAGGCCGTTCAGGCCGATGGGGTCTGGGGCGCAGCCCCAGCGGGGTCCAAGGGGGAGCCCTTGGTGGGGTCCGGGGCTGGCCCCGGTATGGGACGGGTAGGGGCGGCGGGGGCGTATCCCCCTCTAGACCAAGTCCGCCGCGTCCAGCAGATACGCCGTCATCGGGTCATAGTGCCGCGGACTCGTGACGTGGTCGTCCAGGGGAATCGCCACCTGGAGCGTGCCCTCGGATTCCGCGAGGAACAGCGCGGGGTCGTTGGAGTCCGCGTACCCCATGGAGTCGATGCCCTGCTGGCCGGCGAAACCCGCCCAGCCGTGGTCGGCCACGACCAGGTCGGGCAGCGGCCGGCCCTCGCGCTCGAGCCCCGCCAGGATGGCCCGCATCGGCTCACCGGAATGCGTGTGCCAGAGCGTGGCCCCCTGCTCCAGAACCGCCACGTCCGCGAACTGCATGACGTACCCCTCGTCCGTCTGCAGCCCCTCCGGAATCACCACGATCTCGCACCCGGCGGCACGCAACGCCGCCGCCGTCGCCCGGTGCACATCCAGCAAGCCGCCCGGATGCCCCGTCGCGAACAGCACCCGCTGCTGCCCGGCCGCCGCCTTCCGCAGCCGTGACGCCATCCTGTCAAGGGCATCGACCGTCAGCTCCGGATCGATGGTGTCCTGCCCGTGGCGGTACTCCGGGTCGTCGTTCACTCCGCAACGCTCCGCCATCACCGCGAGCACGTCCTGCTCGTCGGTCCAGCGGTCGCCGAGCTCAAGGCCGAGCCAGAAGTTGCGGTCGCCGTTCGACAGTTTGCGGTAGTGGGAAAGGTTGTTCTCGCGGGGGGTGGCGACATCGCCCGCGATACGCGTCCGTACGAGGTGGTCGACGAGTTCGGCGCGGCTGGGGGTCCCGGGTATCGGCATGGTCCCTATTCTGCCGGTGCGCTCCGCTTGGCGAACTGGTGTTCCGCAGCCTGGGACGGGGGGTCACGTGGTGTTCGTCACCCAGGCCCCGTGACGGGCGGCGGGCAACCGGTGGGAGCGGGGCAGTCCGCAGGGTTCCATTCTCTTCAGCCCAGGTGCGTGGGCGCGAACATCCGTAGCACCGCCGGGAGGACGATCACCGACGGGCCGGGGCTTGACAGGGCCTTCGCCAAGTCGCCCTCGAGTGTCTCGGGGGTCGTACGGGCTCCTGGCACCCCGAACGACTCCGCCAGGGCCACATAGTCCGGGCGGGACAGTTCCGTCGCCGTCGCCGTCGCCGTCGTCTCGCCGAACGTGTCCGTCATGTACTCGCGGAGGATGCCGTAGCCGCCGTCGTCGATGATCAGCCAGGTGACGTCGAAGTCGTGTTGCTTCGCGGTGGCGAGTTCGGCGATGGAGTAGAGGGCGCCGCCGTCGCCGGAGACCGCGAGGACCGGGTGGGTGGGGTCCGCTGCCGCGGCGCCCAGTGCGGCGGGGAAGGCGTAGCCGAGGCCGCCCGCGCCCTGAGCCGAGTGCATGGTGTTCGGGTGGCGGGGGTCGAAGGCCGACCAGGCCCAGTACGACAGGATCGTCATGTCCCAGAAGGAGGGGGAGCGTGGGGGAAGTGCTCGGCGTATCGACGCCAACGCATCCTGTTCCAGGGTGAGTTCCTGGGCGGTGATGCGTGCATGGACCCGTTCCAGGAGCGTACGTACCCGCTCGGGAGCCGCCTCGTCCGGACGCTCGTCCACCGTCTCCAGCAGGGCGGAGAGCGCCGGCCTCGCATCGGCGTGGATGCCGAGCGCCGGGTAGTTGGACTCCAGCTTGCCCAGGTCCGCCTCGATCTGGATCAGCCGGCCCCGCGGCTTGAACGTGCGGTAGTTCGACGATATTTCGCCCAGACCCGAGCCGACGACGAGAAGTACGTCCGCGTCCTCCAGGAAGTCCGTGGTGTGCCGGTCCTCCAGCCAGGACTGCAAGGACAGCGGGTGCTTCCAGGGGAACGCGCCTTTGCCGCCGAAGGTGGTGACCACGGGGGCGTTCAGCCTCTCGGCGAGCGCGCGAAGCTTCCCCGACGCGTCCGCCCGTACCACCCCGCCTCCCGCGATGATCGCCGGCCGGGCCGCCCCCGACAGCAAGTGGGCCGCCACCGCCGTGAGTTCGGGGCGCGGGACCAGCTCCTCGGGCGTCGCGTCGGCTGCCGTCACCTCCGGCAGCAGCGTCTCGGCGAGCAGTACGTCCTGCGGGATCTCCACCCACACCGGCCCGTGCGGAGCCGTCAGCGCCGACTGCCACGCCGCCGCGATCGCCGACGGGATCTGTGACTGCGTACGGACCGTATGGACCGACTTGACGACGCCCCTGAACGAGGCTGCCTGGTCCGGGAGTTCATGGAGGTAGCCGTGACGGCCGCCGCCCAGGCCCGCCGTCGGGATCTGGCTGCTGATCGCCAGCACGGGCGCGCTCGCCGCCGCCGCCTCCTGGAGTGCGGCCAGGGACGTCAGCGCGCCGGGGCCCGTCGAGAGCAGCAGCGGGGCCGCCTCGCCGGTGATGCGGCCGTACGCGTCTGCCGCGAAGCCCGCGTTGTTCTCGACGCGCAGGCCGACGTACCGGAGCGAGGAGCGGCGCAGCGCGTCGAACAGGCCCAGGGCGTGCTGGCCGGGGAGACCGAAGACCGTCGTCGCGCCGAGACCGGACAGGGTTTCCACGACCAGGTCTCCGCCGATGCGTCCGGCGGGAGGATTCAGCGCGGCTGACATCTGGGCGGGTGTGGGGCGGAGGACCAGATCGTGGTCGTGCGTCACTTTGCCTCGGTCTCCTTACGAGCCTGCGCGATCTGGCGGGACATGATCGTCGTCAGTTCGTACGCCGTGTGGGACGCGGCGACCGACGTGATCTCGGCGTGATCGTACGCGGGCGCGACCTCCACGACGTCCGCCGAGACGAGGTTGCAGGACGCCAACCCGCGGAGGATCTCCAGGAGTTCGCGCGACGTCATGCCGCCTGCCTCCGGCGTACCCGTGCCGGGCGCGTGCGCCGGGTCCAGGACGTCGATGTCGATGGAGATGTAGAGCGGACGGTCGCCGATGCGCTGCCGCAGCTGGTCCGCCACCTCGTCGACGCCGCGTCGCATCACGTCCGCCGACGTCACGATCCCGAAGCCCATCTTCTCGTCGTCGTCCAGGTCCTTCCTGCCGTACAGCGGACCGCGGATACCCACGTGCGAGAGCGCCGAGGTGTCGAGGATCCCCTCCTCGACCGCCCGCCGGAACGGCGTGCCGTGCGTGTACTCCGCGCCGAAGTACGTGTCCCAGGTGTCGAGGTGCGCGTCGAAGTGGAGCAGGGCGACCGGGCCGTGCCGCTTCGCGACCGACCGCAGGAGGGGGAGCGCGATGGTGTGGTCGCCGCCGAGGGTCATCAACCGGGCGCCGTTGCCGAGGAGTTCGTCCGCGGCCCCCTCGACGGTCTCCACGGCCTCGTTGATGTCGAACGGGTTCGCGGCGATGTCCCCGGCGTCCGCGACCTGCGCGAGGGCGAACGGGGACGCGTCCTGCGCGGGATTGTACGGGCGCAGGAGACGGCTGGCCTCCCTGATCGCGTTCCCGCCGAACCGGGCACCCGGCCGGTACGAGACGCCCGCGTCGAACGGCACGCCCACGACCGCGACGTCGGCGCGGCCGACCTCGTCGAGGCGGGGCAGCCGGGCGAAGGTCGCGGGACCCGCGTACCGCGGAATGCGGGACGAGTCGACGGGACCGCGGGGCGTCTCGTTGCTGCTCATGGTTGCTCTGCCTTCTTTCCTACGCTTCGTCGCGTATGTACTGCACGGCCGACTCTAGTGGGGAGCCGGAACGGGTTCGGACACGGGTTCGGGAGCCCGGCCCGCCAGTCGCTCGCGCCAGGCGGCGAGCACGGCGGCATCGGTCGCGGGTGTGGCCAGCGAGACGATCACGTACGTGGCCAGCGAGGACAGCAGCCCGTAATAGATGGGCTCGTTGGCGAGGATTCCGTACGCCGCCATCAGCGCGATGACCGCGAGGCCGCCGACCGCGACGGAGGCCAGCGCGCCCTGCGCGGTGCCGCGCTTCCACAGCAGGCCGCCGAGGATGGGGACGAGGAGGCCGCCGACGAGGAGGTTGTAGGCGACGGTCAGGGCCTCGACGACGTTGTTCAGCGCGATGGCCGTACAGATCACCGCGACGCCCATGATGAGGATGAAGGCCCTGTTGCCTCTCACCTCGTCGTGCTGCTCCTCGGACGGTCGGACGGCGCCCCGCAGCCGCGACCAGATGTCGTTGTTCGCGACGGTCGCGCAGGCGATGAGAGCGCCCGAGGACGTCGACATCACGGCGGCCAGGGCCGCAGCGAGCACCAAGCCCCTTACTCCGATGGGAAGTTCGTCTTTCACGACGGTCGCGAAGGCGTCGTCCGCGCTGCCGAGCTTCGGGTAGAGGACCTTGGCCGCCGTA
This sequence comes from Streptomyces vastus, assembly GCF_039532825.1. Classification (NCBI taxonomy): domain Bacteria; kingdom Bacillati; phylum Actinomycetota; class Actinomycetes; order Kitasatosporales; family Streptomycetaceae; genus Streptomyces; species Streptomyces vastus. Next base: position 156,207 of record NZ_BAAASJ010000120.1, on the reverse strand, counting down.
CCGATGACGGCGCCGGCGAGCGCGTACGCCAGGCAGTAGGTGCCCGCGATCGTGCCGCCCCACTTGGCGGTCCGGTCGCTGCGCGCGGTGAACACGCGCTGCCAGATGTCCTGCCCGATCAGCATGCCGAAGGTGTAGATGAGGACGTACGTGAAGATCGTCTCGCCACCGATGCCCAGCGGGTCGAAGTACGACGTCGGCAGCTCGTCCCTCATCGCGCCGAAGCCGCCCGCCTTGACGACCGCGATGGGGAGCAGCAGGAGCAGTACGCCGATCGTCTTGACCACGAACTGCACCATGTCGGTGAGGGTGATCGACCACATGCCGCCGAGTGTCGAGTACGCGACCACGATCGAGCCGCCGAGGACGATCGCGATCGTGCGGTTCATGTCGAAGAGGACGTCGAAGATCGTGGCGTACGCGATGGTGGACGTGACGGCGAGCATCAGCGTGTACGCCCACATGACGACGCCGGAGATGACGCCGGCCCTGCCGCCGTAGCGCAGGTCGAGCATCTCGGAGACGGTGTAGACCTTCAGCCTGGCGATGCGGGCGGAGAAGAAGACGGACAGGGCGAGGAGCCCGAGGCCGATGGTGAAGACCATCCAGGCACCGGACAGGCCGTACTGGTACCCGAGGCCGACGCCGCCGATGGTGGACGCGCCGCCGAGGACGATCGCGGCCATGGTGCCGGAGTACATGGTGGGGCCGAGGCGGCGGCCCGCCACCAGGAACTCGCTCTTCGACCTGGCGCGGCGCATGCCCCACCACCCCATGGCCAGCATGCCTGCCAGATAGACGACGATGACTGTGTAGTCGACGGCCACGTGGGCCCTCCTTCACTCGGTGTCGCCTGCGGGTGACGAGCACCGACACTAGGTGGCCGGAAAGCGACTGCGAAGTGTACGTTTCATCCATTCAAGCCGCCCTGAGTGGAGGGAACGTCCACCATGCCGGACCCCGCCGTCCCTCCCACCCCACCGGTCCCGCTGGCGGCACTCCTGGCCCGCGAGGACCTCGCCCTCCGCCAGATCGCAGGGCCGGCCGATCCGGACCTCGTCATCCACTGGGCGCACACCTCGGAGATGGCGGACCCGTACCCGTACCTACTGGGCGGCGAGCTGCTGCTGACGGCCGGGGTGCACATCCCGGAGGCGGCGGGCTCGGGGACGTACTTCGAGGACTACGTGTCCAGGATCGTCGCGGCGGGCGGCGCGGCCCTCGGCTTCGGGGTGGCGCCGGTGCACGACACGGTGCCGCGGGCCCTGGTCGCGGCCTGCGAGACGTACGAGCTGCCGCTGGTCGAGGTCCCGCCGCAGACCACCTTCTCGGGCGTGGCCCGGGCGGTCTGGCAGCTCATGGCCCAGGCCCGGCACGCGGAGCTGCGCCGCGTGACCGAGGCCCAGCAGAGCCTGGCCGCGGCGGCATCCCGGCAGGACCCGGTGCCGTCGGTCCTGCGGCAACTGGCTCAGCGGGTGGGCGGCCGGGCGGTGCTGTACGGGACCGACGGGGCGGAAGTCGCGGTTGCGGGGCGGGAGTTGGGACCGGGAGTGAGTGGCGCGCTGGCCGAGCTGGCGGCGATCGTGCGGCCGGTCGAGGGCCCCGGTGCCACGCCCACGCCCGCCCCTTCCTCCGCCACCGACACCGTGGACGGCACCCACCTCGCCGCGTACGCCCTCGGTACGGAGCAGAGGTTCGTGCTCACAGTGGCGGCGCCCCGGCGCGAACCCGGCGACCACACCATCGCCTCCGTCGCCGCCGTACTCCTGTCCCTCCTCACCGGCGAGCACCAGAGCGGTACCGGCGCGGCCCGCTCCTCGGCTCTCGTACGACTGCTGCTGGGCGCCGCGCCCGAGGACGTGGCGCCTCTTCTGGGCGGGAAGCGGTGGGTCGTGGTGAACGCGTGTCCGGACGGCCCCGCTGCTGCGGACGCCGTCGCCGCGTCCGCGCTGGGGGCGGCACTCGGCTCGGCGCTCGTGGACGTGGACGGGGAAGTCGTACGCGTCCTCGTGCCCGCCGACCGTGAGCCGGCCCCGCAGCCCGGCTGGACGTGCGGGGCGAGCTCGGCCGTCGGCCCGCAGGAATGGGCGACCGGCGATACGCAGGCCGCCCGCGCGCTGGCTCGCGCGCGGGCCACCCGTACGCCCCTGGTCCGGCACAGCGAACGCCCCGGCCTGGCCGGTCTGATTCCGCCGGCTGAGGCCGAGGCTCACGCCCGTACGCTCCTCGCCCCGATCGCCACGAGCCCGGCCCTCCCCGAGACCCTCCGCACCTGGCTTTCCCTGCACGGCAGTTGGGACCGCACGGCGGTCGCCCTGTCCGTGCACCGGAACACGGTGCGGCAGCGGGTCGGGCGGTGTGCGGCCCTGCTGGACATGGACCTCGACGATCCGGACGTACGGATGGAGCTGTGGTTCGCGTTGAGGCAGGAGTGACCAAGCCGCTCAGTCGCTCAGCGGAGCGCCGAGCCGAACAGTGCGTCCGTGTAGGGCGCGGACAGGGCCTTGCCGCCGAAGGCGATGGCGGACGTGGTGGTGAGACCGGTGGTCCTGCCGCGCAGGAGCCAGACGGCGCCGTTGTTGCTGTTCTCTGCCGTGGAGGCCACGGCGAGGTCGCGGTAGCCGTTGCCGTTGACGTCCAGGAGCGCGGTGGTCGCGCCGAACCTGTCGTTCGTCTCGGCCACTCCGGGCACACCGGGGGTGTTCTGGTGGAACACCTGGGTTCCCGCGCCCGTGACGCCGGAGGCCGTGCCGGGTACCAGGGCGAACGAACCGGCGTTGGTGAGGCCGCTGAAGTCCTCGCCGGAGATGCCGAGCGCGATGTCCGCGTAGCCGTCGCCCGTGACGTCGGCGACCGAGACCGCCGAGCCGACGGCGTCGCCGGACTCCTGGGCGCCGTGGAAGCCGGGCAGGCTCTGGTCGAAGCTCTGGGTGTTGGAGCTGGACAGGCCGGAGGCCGAGCCGTAGGCGACGCGGACCTTCTCGGACCAGCCGTCGGCGCCGACCACCACGTCGTCGTAGCCGTCGCCGTTCACGTCACCCACGCCGGTGCCCGGCGCGGCGCCGCCCGCGGTGTCCCCGGGCGTCCCCGAGCCACGAGTGAAGCCCGAATCGCCGCCGTACAGCAGGCGGTTGCCCCAGGTGCCGTCACCGGAGTAACGCCACTGGACGATGTCGTCCTTGCCGTCGCCATTGATGTCGCCGGCCTGGCTGGACTTGATGGGACCGGTGATCGAGTCGGCGTCCTCCACGCAGCTGCCGTCGGTGGCGCAGGCGGCGCCGTCGGTGTCATGGCCCCACCACTCGGACTTGTTCAGGATGGGGAGAGTGGCGGTCGGCTTTCCGGTACGCGAGACCGGGCCCTTCCACAGGGTGGCCGGGGCGCCCGCGGGGTCGTCGCCGCCGACGTTCTGCGTGGTGAACAGGGCGAGGTCCGTCTTGCCGTCGCCGTCGAAGTCACCGGCCTGCGGGGCCGCCCCGTACCCGGCGATGTTCGTGCCGCCGGTGAGGCCGGTGGAGGAGCCCCACAGGATGACGGAGCCCGCGGAGCCGCCCGCGATCACGAGGTCGCCGAAGCCGTCGCCGTCCAGGTCGCCCTTGGTGAAGGTGGACCCGAAGCGCTGGTTGGCGGTGGCGGAGCCGGGGACCCCGCTGGTGGAGCGGCTGACGAGCTTCCTGTGGGAGGCGGAAAGCCCGCTGGACGAGCCGTACATGACGGCCACGTAGCCGGCCTTGGCCGCGCCGGACACCGTGGCGTTCGGGGCACCGACGGCCAGGTCGGCGTAGCCGTCCCCGTTGAAGTCGTCCTGTACTTCCACTTCCGCCGTTTCGGCGGCGCCGGCGGAGGCCGCGGTGAGGGTCCAGGTGCCGACCCCTCCGGCGAGCAGCGCCGCGGCGGCCAGAGGTGCGGTCAGCCGCGCGGTGGTGGCTTTTCTGCGTCGTGCTTGGGACATGCACATGCCTTTCGAGTCGGTTCGGTCCGGCGCGTCGGGGGGGCGCGTTCATGGAGTGCGACTCGGGCTGTGCATCATCGGTTGTACGACTGAATGTCATGTATCTGTAACCACGGATTGGCGACTGGTTTGGCGGCTGGTTTGAGCCCCCCTTTCGAAAACCTCGAGACGGGGAGCTCAAACCAGGACCACGCACCGTACGCCGCGCTACCAGATCGCCTCGACCCACTCCGGGTGGTCGATGAACGGGTTGCGGTTGTGCTGGTAGGTGTCGTAGATGATCTCGTTGCGGTTCTCCTCGAAGGCGCTCGGCGGGTCCTCGGCGTTCCACTGCTTCAGGACAGAGAGGCGGCCGTGGTACGGGGAACTGCCGTTGGAGACCGAGTCGTTGGGCTCCAGGTCCGCCCAGCTGTCGTCGCCCTCGTAACGGACGGCCATGTAGAGGATCATGCGGGCCACATCGCCCTTGACGGCGTCGCGCGGCTCGAAGGAGTTCGAGTCGGTGTAGTTGCCGGCCGCGCCGCTGACCGCGCTGCCGCCGTTGTCGAAGTCCTTGTTGCCGCGGATGCTGTTGATCTGCACGTCCTCGGGGCGCAGGTGGTGCAGGTCGGTTCCGGGGCCCGCCGAGGTGCCGAAGTCGCCGTGGGACTGGGCCCAGACGTGCTCGCGGTTCCAGTTGCCGGTGTTTCCGCCGTTGAGGGACTTGCTGCGGGAGGTGCCGCTGTAGAGCAGGATCACGTTGTTGCCGTTGTTCGGGTCCTGGTCCGTGGCCTTGAGGGCGTTCCAGACGGCGGAGTACGAGATCCTGGTCTGGTCGCTGATGATCGTGTGCAGCGCGTCCTTCAGCGCCGGGCCCGTCTTGCCGATCGCGCCTTCGTAGTACGTGTCGTCGTACGCGGTGGTGGTGGCCACTGCGGGGCTCGCGGCGGCGGTCGGCAGGGTGATGCCGACGAGTACGGCGGCGGCGGTCAGCGCGAGCGGCTTCCAGCCGCGTATTCGTCTGCCGGTCGGCCGGCTGGTGCCTGTCTGCGTAACGGACATGGGGGTGCCCTTTCCCGGGAACGGCACGCGAGCCCGCCCGGAGCCTGACGTGAGCGCCGGGCGTTCTACGCGAGTTGACCTTACGGTCAAGCGGGAGCGTGGCACGGGAGAGGGGTCCGCCGTGTAACCGGGAAGGGGCGTTTGTGTGACGTTCCCGTAGAGCCGCGTGGTGTGCGGGTTTTCCCCAACTGGCTGAGGGCTTCCCCTGGTTGACGGCTCATGCGGTCAGGCGGTAGAGGGTGATGCGGTGCCGGTCACTTGGGCGCAGCGGGCCGGGTCGGGTACGGACGCGCGCGTGCTGTCGTACCGGTCGCGGGCCTTCCAGGCGCGCAGCATCGTCTCCTGCACCAGGTCCTCGGCCTCGTGGAACGAGCCCAGCATCCGGTAGCAGTACGCCACCAACTCACCCCGGTACGGCTCGAAGTCCACGGGCTCATCATGGCGTGCCCGCTGAGCGTTGGGTCCCTCACCGCCCAGAACTTCCGTGCGGGAAACGTGTGTGCAACTTTCGGCCACTCAAATGAGTCAGAAGAGGCGAGTGCGCCGGAGCGCGCTCGGTGCTTCAAGGGGATGGGAAGCCTTCATGACTCACCGGATGTCCCGGCGTGCCCGGGTGCTGTGCGCGGGGCTCGGCGCGGGGGTGCTCGTGCCGTTCGTGGCGGGGGCGGGGCCCGTCGTCGCGGCGACGCCGCAGGTCAGTTGTACGTCCGGCAAGGCGGGCCTGGCCGCCAAGCTGCAGAAGGACATCACCACCGCCCTCGCGAACCGCAACGGCACGATCGCCGTCGGCCTCTACGACCGTACGACCAGGACGACTTGCTCGCTGCGGTCGACTACGGCGTACGACTCGGCCAGCGTCGTGAAGGTGACCGTGCTCGCCACGCTGCTGTGGGATGCCAGGAAGCACAACCGGTATCTCACTCAGCGCGAGGCCGATCTCGCCACCGCCATGATCACCAAGTCGGACAACTCCGCGACCAGCACGCTCTGGAGACAGCTGGGCGTGGCCAGGGTGAAGGGCTTCCTCACCGCCGCCGGCATGACCCAGACCAAGCCCGGCGCGAACGGCTACTGGGGACTCACCCAGATCACCGTCCGCGACGAGCAGAAGCTGCTCGCCCTCATCACCGCGAGGAACTCCGTTCTGAGCGACAACGCCCGTGCGTACATATCGAAGTTGATGGGGAAGGTCATCTCCTCGCAGAGATGGGGTACGCCGGCGGGGGCGCCCTCCTCCGTGTCCGTGCACGTCAAGAACGGCTGGCTGCCCCGCTCCACGCACGGCTGGCGCGTCCACAGCATCGGTACGTTCAAGGGCGGCGGCCACGACTACATGATCTCCGTCCTCACCCACGGCAACAGCACGATGAACTACGGCGTCACCACGATCCAGGGCGTGGCACGGGCGATCCACAAGGATCTTGTCCCTACGACCGGTTGACGCGTATGGCTGTTACTGCGTGGGTGGCCAGGGGGAGAGCAGGTCACGCAGCAGCTCGGTGAAGCCGCTGTCCAGGGTGTCCTCCCAGCGCTGGTCGCCGACTGCTTCGGGGCAGAGAGCGGCGGGGCGGGCGACCCAGAGGATCTTCCACGTTCTGGACTTCAGCGCGAGGTCGCCCCAGACCCCGCCGCGCGGGACGAGCGGGTGGAGCAGATCGCTGATCCGTTCCGTCGCGACCTCTACCAGCGGGCCCTCGATCGCCGTGTGCGCCGCTGCGAGCGCCATGGGGGAGGAGCGGGCGATCGCGGCCGTGGTCGGATGGCGGCGGACGATGCGCACCACGTGGGTCAGGTGGTCGATGATCCCCTGAGTGGTGCCGTCGCTGGGGCAGGTGTGTTGTGCCTCGTCAAAAGCGTGCGCAAGTTCGGCTTTGAGCGCGAGCTGGTGCAGTTTGGAGGCGGACTTCCAGTTGGAGTAGAGGAAGTTGCGTGACGTGCCACAGCTGCGGGCGATGGCGGTCAGGGGTACGTCCAGGCCGTCGGTACGCATCAGCGTGCGTACGGTGGTGATCACGTGCCCTGCGCTGTAGGGGTTGTGCTCGGATCTGAGTTGCGGGCTCATGGCCCCTATGGTGCGAAAAGCGTGAACACGCGGGGGTGTGATGCCCTTTGTGCACTCAAACGAGCGGTGTTTGAACGCGGTGGGGAGATGTGCTCACGCTTTTGCTAGGGGGTACTGGTGCGCCGGGCCGCTCAGGATGGGAACTTGCCGCCCTTGACGGCCGTGACGAACGCCGACCAATCACCCACCGAGAAGAGCAGCGCCGGGCCGTGGGGGGTTTTGGAGTCGCGGACGGGGACGCCTGAAGGGTAGTTGTCGAGGACTTCGAGGCAACTGCCCGATTCATTGCCGCTGTACGACGACTTGCGCCAGCCGTTCATCGTGGATGAGTCCGGGATGATGCGCTCAGTCATGGTGTCCGTATTCCTTCGCAATCGCCCTCAGGAGGGCAACAGACTCGTTCTGCGGTAGTGCGTCGCCCAGTCCGAGATCGTAGACGGCCTGGAGCCGATGGACCACGGCCGGGGAATCGTGCACTCTGCCGATAGACATGGCCTCGCTGTACGCGGCAGGAGGTTGGTCCTCGAACCACCACAGCGACAGCATGCTCTGCATCAGCGGATGAACGCCCAGGCCGAACGGCAGAACGTGAGCACGTACCCGCTCGCTCTCCACGAGGTGGACGATGTGCGTGATCTGCTCAGCCATGACGTCCTGGCCGCCGACCGGGCGACGTAGCACTGCCTCGTCCAGCAGCGTCCACACTACGGGCGTCACCGGATCGTCGAGGATCTTCGCGCGCTCAAGCCGTGTGACAACGTGCCTGTCACGCTCGTCGGGACTCCTGGGAGGGAACGTCGTGCCCAGCACCGCACGCGCGTATCTCTCCGTCTGAAGGATGCCGGGGATGAAGCTCAGCGCGAACTCGCGGATGACCGTTGCCTGTTGTTCGAGCTGGCGTGCCGCTTCGAAGTAGTCGGCAATCGTGCCGTCCTGCTGCGGCAGGAAGCTGCTCAGTACGTTTCCCGTGTTCAGTGCTCTGTCCAGGCGCCGGGCGTCCTCCTTGGAAGGGACTCGCCGCCCCGCCTCGATATGCGCGATGTGTGAGCGGGTCATGATCGCCGAGTCGGCCAGCTGCTGCTGCGTCAGCCCGGCCGCCTCGCGCTGCTCCTTGAGCCAGTCGCCGTAGATGGTGCTCACTTCGTCAACTCCCTTGCGACAAACGCCTCGTCACCAGCCACCCCCTGGCGAACCTAGCCCGCCCGGTTTCAGTCTGTGAGTGGATCGCTACACAAAGAAACCAATGGAGTTCACGATGGATGGCATCAGCGAGGTGCGACTGCTTCCCTGGGCGGGCCCGGAGGGCAAACGCTGCTATCTCCTGACCAACGGAACCGGCTGTCTCTCCCGAATCGCCGACACCATCGAGAGCGTCCAACTGGAGATGGCCGACGATCTCCTCGACCACGCGGCCGACATGCTCGCCGACCACCGAGCCACACCGGCGCAACTCCGCTTCCTGCTCGCGCGCATGACCGAGGCCCTGACCGACGTACACCGCATCGCAGAGAGTCGTGGCGCCCGCCTTCCCGAGACCTAGACCAGTGTCAGCGCCTCCTTCAGGTTGTGCTCGGCGATGTTCTTCGCGGCTGCACCTGCTCAGCCAGCACGTGCAGCCGCTCCTCCAGTTGGTCGCGGGCTGTCGCGATCCTGGGGTCGCGGGAGGCTGCCTCGGTGAGGTCCCGTAGCGCGCGCTCGAGGACGACCGCCTCGCATGACGTTCCGCGCGAGGTCCCGCCGGCGTCGACCACGGCCACCTTGCCGTACGTCGGTCCCCGGTGGTGTCGCATCGCCTCCAGTGCCTCTGCGAGGCGGGCCATGACCGGGGCGGCCGTGCGCGGGTCGCGTGCGAGGAGTTGCTCCAAGTTCTCGCCGGGGACGTCCTCGACGATGGCCAGGTCGGCCGGGTAGTGCGTACCGTCGCGGTCGAGGAGGCGTATCGCTGGGACGCGAACGCCGAGCGCATCCAGCCGTGCGTGAGCGGCCTCGAACAGGCCGAGGCCGAGGCCGGGCGAGAACGGATCGGTGAGGTCGTGGTCGCCCTCGGCCGACGGCCAGTAGTTCTCGGCGGCGTCCCACACGTAGGCGATCGCCGTTGTCGCGTCGTCCATCGTCAGGCGGTACACACCCTTCTTGCTGCCGCCCGCAACCCGTTCGACTCCCTCCAGCCACCGCCCGGCTCCCAGCGCCGCCCGCGCCGCGCCTGCGAGCTGATCCCGTGTCGCTGTCCCCGGTGCCATATTCGCGGACCGCCCCTCCGTCGCCACAGCCCGTGCACCTTACGGGAAAAAAAGCGCGAACACTGAGCGAAACAAGGCCCTTTGGCCACTCGAACGAGCGGCGACTGAACACCGCAGGGAGAACTGTTCACGTTTTTTCTGCATCCCCCTCCACCACCCTCGCCCTACCGTGATCCCATGCGCTTGAGATCCGTACTCGCGACCCTCACCGCCGGCCTGACCGCGGCCACCTGCCTCACAGCCGCCGGGCCCGCCGCGGCCGGAGCAACAGCCGCACCCGCCGCCGCTCCCCGCAACGCCTGTTCCCCCTCCGTCTCCATCGACGGGTTCTCCGACGCCCTCGACAAGACGACGTACGAGGGCACCTACGTCGGCAACTTCTCCGCGCTCGCCGTCGACCGGGACGGCAGGCTCGCCGCCCTCTCCGACCGGTCGTCCCTCTTCACCCTGGACCCGAAGACGCTCCAGCCCCGCTCCGTCGTCGCGCTCGCGGACGAGAACAGCGGTGCGCTCGACTCCGAGGGGCTGGTCGTCGAGCGGGACGGTACGCGGCTCGTGTCGTCCGAGGGGGAGCCGGCGGTCCGGCGGTACGGGCGGGACGGGGTGATCCTGGGCCGGCTTCCCGTGCCGGAGTACCTGCGCGTCGCGCCTGCCGGGCGTGCCGCCGGCAACCAGACCTTCGAGGCCCTGACCTTCCTCAACGACGGCCGCACCCTGCTGGCCGGCATGGAGGGCTCCCTGTCCGGTGACACCCCGGGCATCGTCCGCTTCCAGACCTGGCACCGGCACGGCTCCCAGGACTTCCGTCTCGCGGCCCAGTACGGCTACCGCGCGGACACCGGGCTCGGCGTCGTCGAGACCACCGCGACCCCCGACGGCCGCCTCCTCGTCCTGGAACGCGGCTTCACGCCGGGTGTCGGCAACACGGTCCGCCTCTACGCCGCCGACCTCCGCCGCGCCACGGACACGAGCGGCGTCGAGAACCTCACCGGCCAGAACGACGTACGCCTGATCAGGAAAACCCTCCTCGCCGACCTCGTGAACTGCCCCACCCTCGGCGCCACCGCCAAGCAGCCCCAGCCCAACCCCCTCCTCGACAACATCGAGGCCATGACCGTCACCGGCCACCGCCATGGCCGCCTCAAGATCCTCCTGGCCAGCGACGACAACCAGAACGCGGCGCAGATCACCCGCTTCTACTCCCTGCACATACGTCTCTGATTTTTGCGGAGGGATGAAATCCGGTTCCGATCGCGTTGGTGCCTTCCGGCGGACAAGGATCTCGGGAGGCACCGGCGTGGCAGCGCAACAGGGGGAGACGAGCGGCTGGGCACGGCGGCTCGCCGGATACGCATGGCGGTATCCGAAGGACGTCGTGCTCGCGCTCGGCTCCTCGCTCGCCGGTATGGCGGTCATGGCGCTGGTCCCGCTCGTCACCAAGGTGATCATCGATGACGTCATCGGGGACAAGAGCCGGGACATGGCCCCGTGGGCAGGCGCCCTCATCGGGGCGGCCCTCCTCGTGTACGTCCTCACGTACATCCGGCGCTACTACGGCGGCCGACTCGCTCTCGACGTCCAGCACGACCTGCGGACCGAGATGTACAAGGCGATCACCCGGCTCGACGGACGGCGGCAGGACGAGCTGTCGACCGGGCAGGTCGTGGGCCGGGCGACCAGTGACCTCCAGCTGATCCAGAGCCTGCTGTTCATGCTCCCGATGACCATCGGGAACGTGCTGCTCTTCCTGATCTCCCTCGGGATCATGGCCTCGCTGTCCCTGCCGCTCACCCTCGTCGCGCTGGCCGTCGCCCCCGCCCTGTGGTTCATCGCCAAACACAGCAGCAGCCGACTGCACCCCGCCACCTGGTACGCGCAGGGCCAGGCCGCCGCCGTCGCGGGAGTCGTCGACGGCGCCGTCAGCGGCGTACGCGTGGTGAAGGGGTTCGGGCAGGAGGACCAGGAGACCGGGAAGCTGAGGGAGGTCGGGCGGCGGCTCTTCGCGGGGCGGCTGCGGACCATCCGGCTGAACGCCCGCTACACCCCGGCCCTGCAGGCGGTGCCCGCGCTCGGGCAGGTCGCGATGCTCGCGCTGGGCGGCTGGCTCGCCATACGCGGGCACATCACGCTCGGTACGTTCGTCGCCTTCTCGACCTATCTCGCCCAGCTCGTCGGACCCGTCCGCATGCTGGCCATGGTGCTCACCGTCGGGCAGCAGGCCCGCGCCGGCGCCGAGCGCGTCATCGAGCTGATCGACACCGAGCCGTCCCTCGAGGACGGCACGAAGCCGCTGCCGGCCGACGCGCCCGCGACCGTCGAGTTCGACGATGTGAGCTTCGGGTACGCCGACGCCTCGCAACCCGTGCTCGGCGGGCTCAGCTTCGAGATCCGGCCGGGTGAGACCCTCGCGGTCGTCGGTTCCTCGGGGTCCGGCAAGTCGACGGTCTCCCTGCTCCTTCCGCGCTTCTACGACGTCACGCGCGGCGCCGTCCTCGTCGGCGGCCACGATGTGCGCGAACTGACCCTCGAATCACTGCGCGCCGCGATCGGGCTCGTCCCCGAGGACTCCTTCCTCTTCTCGGACACCGTGCGCGCCAACATCGCGTACGGCCGCCCCGACGCCACCCAGGAGGAGATCGAGGCCGCGGCACGGGCCGCGCAGGCGGACCGGTTCATCGACGAGCTGCCCGACGGGTACGACACCAAGGTCGGCGAGCAGGGCCTGACCCTCTCCGGCGGACAGCGCCAGCGCGTCGCCCTCGCCCGCGCGATCCTCACCGACCCGCGCCTGCTGGTCCTCGACGACGCGACCTCGGCCGTGGACGCCCGCGTCGAGCACGAGATCCACGAGGCGCTCAAGCACGTCATGGAAGGGCGTACGACCCTCCTCATCGCTCACCGCCGTTCCACGCTCAACCTCGCCGACCGCATCGCCGTCCTCGACGGCGGACGGCTCGCCGACATCGGTACGCACGACGAGCTCCAGCAGCGCTCGCCCCTGTACCGGCGGCTGCTCACCGACCCGGACGAGCTGGGCGGCGTCTCGCCGGGGCACACCCAGCCCGTCTGCCCGGTCGAGGACACGTCCGTACGGGATGAACTGGACGCCGAGTTCGATGCGGAGCGCGGGATCACGCCCAAGCTGTGGACGGGCGACCGTGAGCCCCGGGACGCGGCCATGGACGGGATGCCGGCGACACCCGAACTCCTCGCCCAGGTCGAGGCGTTGCCCCCGGCGGACGACAAGCCCGACATCGACGAGGCGCGGGCGGTCACCCCGGAGGAGTCGTACGGCCTGAGACGACTGCTGAGAGGCTTCGGGCTGCCTCTTCTCGTCAGCCTCGGCCTCGTGGCCGTCGACGCGGGCATGGGACTGCTGCTGCCGCTCATGATCCGCAACGGCATCGACGACGGTGTCACCAAGGTCGCCGAGGGCGCGGTGTGGACGGCGTCCCTGCTGGCCCTGCTCACCGTGATCGTCCAGTGGGCGGCGCAGACCGGTGAGATCCGCATGACCGGACGTACGGGGGAGAGGGTCCTGTACGCGCTCCGGCTGAAGATCTTCGCGCAGCTCCAGAGGCTCGGACTCGACTACTACGAGCGGGAGTTGACGGGCCGGATCATGACCCGGATGACGACCGACGTGGACGCCCTGTCGACGTTCCTGCAGACGGGACTCGTCACCGCCTTCGTCTCGGTCGTCACCTTCTTCGGCATCATGGTCGCGCTGTTCGTGATCGACATCCAGCTCGCGCTCGTCGTCTTCGCCACGCTGCCGCCGCTGATCATCGGCACGGTCTTCTTCCGCCGGGCGAGTGTGAAGGCGTACGAACTCGCCCGTGAGCGCGTGTCCGTGGTGAACGCGGACCTTCAGGAGTCGGTGGCGGGGCTGCGGATCGTGCAGGCGTTCCGGCGTGAGCGGGGCGGCCGGGAGCGGTTCGCGGCAGGCAGCGACAGCTATCGCAAGGCGCGGATCCGGGGGCAGTGGCTGATCTCGGTGTACTTCCCCTTCGTGCAGTTCCTGTCATCGGTCGCGGCGGCCGCGGTGATCATCGTGGGCGCGGGGCGGATCGACGCGGGGACGCTCAGCACCGGTGCGCTGGTCGCGTACCTGCTCTACATCGACCTGTTCTTCGCGCCCGTGCAGCAGCTCTCGCAGGTCTTCGACGGCTACCAGCAGGCGACCGTCTCGCTGGGCCGCGTCCAGGAACTCCTCCAGGAGCCGACCTCCACCAAGGCCGCCGACGCGGCACGCGAGGTGCCGTCCCTGCGGGGCGACATCGCCTTCGAGGACGTCGACTTCGCGTACAACGACAAGGAAGAGGCGCTCAGCGGGGTCTCCCTGCGCATCCCCGCCGGGCAGACCGTGGCCTTCGTCGGCGAGACGGGCGCGGGCAAGTCGACGCTGGTCAAGCTGGTCGCCCGGTTCTACGACCCGACGGGCGGGCGGGTGACCGTCGACGGCATGGATCTGCGCGCGCTGGACCTCACCTCGTACCGGCACCGTCTGGGCGTCGTCCCCCAGGAGGCGTACCTCTTCCAGGGCACGGTCCGGGACGCCATCGCGTACGGCCGCCCGGACGCCACCGACGCCGAGGTGGAGGCAGCCGCCCGCGCGGTCGGCGCACACGACATGATCGCCACGCTCGATGGCGGCTACCTCCACGAGGTCGCCGAACGCGGCCGCAACCTCTCCGCCGGGCAACGCCAGTTGATCGCCCTCGCCCGCGCCGAACTCGTCGACCCGGACATCCTCCTGCTCGACGAGGCCACCGCCGCCCTCGACCTGGCCACCGAGGCCCAGGTCAACCAGGCCACCGACCGCATCGCGGGCCGCCGCACCACGCTCGTGGTCGCCCACCGTCTGACGACGGCGGCCCGCGCGGACCGGGTCGTGGTCATGGACCACGGCCGGGTCGCGGAGGACGGCACACACGAGGAACTCCTCGAACGGGGCGGGCGGTACGCCGAGTTGTGGCAGATGTTCCTCGGGGAGCCGGTCACTGCCCCCACAGCCCCGCTTGCGTAGTCCTACGTCGGCTTTTCCTCCGCCACGCAACCAGACGGCCTACCTCATGCGTCCGTAGACGGAGTACGCCGATTGCTGCGGGAGGACAACAGTGGACAAGAGCGCGATACGCCGTCATATGGCGCTCGGTGTGGCTGTACTGACCGCTTCCGGACTGCTGTCCCTCGCAGGCCCGGGCACGGGCACCGCGGAGGCGGCGGCGCTCTGCTCCGGCCGCAAGGTCCGCACGCTGCCCTTCTCCACGGGATCCGTCCACATCTACAAGAAGCGCGGCTACGTCTGCGCGGTGACCCTCCGCAAGAGGCAGGGTGCCTATGCGTACATGTCCGTGAGCGTCCGGGCATGGCGCGCCCGCCCGGCCGTCAACAGAGGGCTTTTCAGGCACCACGCAGGCCCGGTGACCGCGCACATAGGACACCGCCGCGTACTGGTGACGGGTTCCGTCGGCTCGGACTCGGTGAACTCGGGCTGGATCCGCCTGTGAACCCGCGCCCCTAAAAGGAGGCCGCAGGCCTTCCTTTTTAGGGGCGCGGGGCTGTGACATAAGCGGCTCCGCCGCGATGGGGGTCCCCCCGCTCATGGGGGTCCCCCCGCTCGAGCGAAGCCGAGAGTGGGGGAGGAGCCGAGAGTGGGGGAGCGACCAGCCACAACGAACCCGCAGCTTCAACGAATTGCCCGCGGGGCGCACCGTTGTCCGGAATGCGCCCCAACATCCCCTGGTGTCAACGGAGTTGCTCCGCTAGGTTCCGGCGGACATCTGTGTTTCCCAGGGGAGTGTGCATGCGCAAGACGCTCAGATGGCTGCTGTCGCTCGTGGTGCTCATAGGCACCCTGAGCACGGCCGGCGCGGCCACCGCCGCGCAGCCGGAGGCCACCGGCAGCCGCGCCAGTGCCATAACGGACGACACCGCCGACATCAAGGACCGTCTCCTCGCGATACCGGGCATGAGCCTGATCGAGGAGAAGCCCTACGCCGGCTACCGCTACTTCGTCCTCAGCTACACCCAGCCGGTCGACCACCGGCACCCGTCCAAGGGCAGGTTCCAGCAGCGCATCACGGTGCTGCACAAGGACACGACCCGCCCGTCGGTGTTCTTCACCAGCGGTTACAACGTCTCGACGACGCCGCGCCGCAGCGAGCCGACCCAGATCGTGGACGGCAACCAGATCTCGATGGAGTACCGCTTCTTCACTCCGTCCCGCCCCGACCCGGCCGACTGGTCCAAGCTCGACATCTGGCAGGCGGCCAGCGACCAGCACCGTATCTTCAAGGCGCTCAAGAAGATCTACGCCAAGAAGTGGCTCTCCACGGGCGGCTCCAAGGGCGGCATGACCGCCACGTACTACGAGCGCTTCTACCCGCGTGACATGGACGGCGTCGTCGCGTACGTCGCCCCCAACGACGTGGTGAACAAGGAGGATTCGGCGTACGACAGGTTCTTCGCCGGCGTCGGCACCAAGGAGTGCCGAGACAAGCTGAACGCCGTGCAGCGCGAGGCGCTCGTACGCCGTGAGCCGCTGGAGAAGCGGTACGAGGAGTACGCGGCTGCCGAGGGCCTCACCTTCAACACCGTCGGCAGCCTCGACAAGGCGTACGAGGCCGTCGTACTCGACTACGTGTGGGGCTTCTGGCAGTACAGCCTGCTCGGCGACTGCGACACGATCCCGGCCGACGCCGCGAACGCCACCGACGACGAGATCTGGAGCACGATCGACACGATCGTCGGCTTCTCCGCCTACGCCGACCAGGGCCTGGAGCAGTACACGCCGTACTACTACCAGGCGGGTACGCAGCTCGGGGCGCCCACCATCGAGTTCCCGCACATCGAGCCGGGGCTGATCCGCTACGGCTACCAGCCGCCGCGGAACTTCGTGCCGCGCGACATCTCCATGAAGTTCCAGCCGTGGGCGATGCGCGACGTCGACACCTGGGTCAAGCACAACGCCCAGCAGATGCTGTTCGTGTACGGCGAGAACGACCCGTGGGGCGCCGAGCCGTTCCACCTCGGCAAGGGCGCCCGTGACTCGTACATCTTCACGGCCCCCGGCGCGAACCACGGCGCCAATGTCGCCGGCCTCGTCGCCGACGAGAAGGCCCTCGCCACGGCCCGCATCCTGAAGTGGGCGGGCGTCGCCTCCGCCACGGTCCAGGAGGACCCGTCGAAGGCCAAGCCGCTGGCCAAGTACGACAGGAAGCTGGACAAGCACAGCGCGGAGCGCCAGCTGCGGCCGTAATGCCGTAACTGACCTGTCTGCTCCAACTTCCTTGCTGCGCCCGTCCGTTGATCACAGCGGGCGGGCGCAGCCCACCGGCTTCGGCCCGCCGAGCCGGACGTACAGGGCCGTCGACGCAGGACACTGAGTCCGCTTCTCGACCGCCGAAGTCACCTTGTACTCCGGAGACTTCTCGCCCTTGCCGTCGCACGCCGTCTCGCGGACCTCGCCCTCGCCCGCGCTGTAGACGCAGTCGCCGACGATCGTGCGCGGGCCTCCGCCGCCGCCGGGGTCGCCGGGGTGCGGGTTCTCCAGGTTGCGCATGCAGGCGTAGCCCTGCGGGACCGCGCCGTCGCCGTCCTCGCCCGCGGACGGTTTCTGTTCGCTGATGTGCAGCACGAAGTCCGTGGTGGCGGGGCACGCAGGGCCCTCGCTCACCTTGCCGTCGTGGCGCGCGACGACCCGAGCCGCCGCCCGCTCACTGCCGCACAGCACCTCGGTGAACGACGTGCGCCCGAACGAACTGCACTCGTCGACCCCCAGGAACTCCGCCCCGAACCCGGCGGTCCGCGTAGGCGTCACCTGCCCGCTCTCGCCGAGCCGGCCCTCCCCGGAATCCGCGGATCCCGAAAGCCGCTCGCACCCGGTGAGCGCCGCCACCAGCATCACCAACGCGCACACCACCCACCCACACCTTGCCTTGCGCATGACGCTCCCCCCGATACCCCCGACCAGCGTGACCTGCCACAACGGGCCCACGCCAGACGTGCAGGGTGCTTTGCGTCTTTTGGGGGCGGTGCGCCGGGTGTGCGGCGTACGTGGCGTACGGCGGACTGTACAGCCGCACGTCATCCGATGTCCGACAAGGGCCTAGTAATTCGACCTGTTGTCCAAAGTCCGGCGCGGCACCGCGCGCGCCCCGTGAGGGGCGCGGCTGTGCTTCCAGCGGATGCTGGAGAGAAAGTGGCCCCGAGAGGGGCCGTCATCGGCGCTGTTGGAGGGGGGCGCGCCGATGACGGCATGCTGCCGGCCGCGGGCGGTTGGAGAGGGTAGGTCAGCGATCGCAGCCAGCAGCGAGGGCCGACACCGCACCGCGGAGACTCATCCGGCAGCCTGCGCATTGGACGCGAGGTGGCGCGGATGGGTTCCCCGGATCGGGACGACTCCCGGAAATTGGTACGGGGGTGCACCACCGTGTCCGATGGGGTTGCTGCGGCGCTGTTTTGGGCCGGTGCGCCGCAGCCAACCTGTGAACCCGCTGAAGCCGAACTCGCCGGTCAGCGCTTCTTGTCGTACGTCGCCGTCACCTCGACCTCGACGAGCCACCCCGGCACGGCCAGCGAGGCGACCTCCATCGTCGCCCGCGCCGGGCGGGCCTTGTTGGCGAGCAGCGGCGGCTCGGGGGTCGAGGTGCCCATGGGCACCGGCACGACCTGGAGCGACTTCAGGTCGATGTTGGCGAAGTACTGCCGGTACGCGCGGTTCCAGCCCGCGTAGTCGGCGATCTCGGCGCCAGGCGGCTTCATCAGATAGGCCTTCATCGTGATGACGTCGGCCGGTTTCACGCCCGCGGTCTCGAGGTTGGTCTTGATGTTGCGGAGGACGACGAGCGCCTGCGCCTCGGTGATCGTGACGCCCTGCGCCCCTTCGGTGAGGGCGGGGTCGGTGTAGCGCTCGGGCGTGCCCTCCGGCGCGGCCGGGTTCAGCGCGGACGGGCCGAGACCGCTGCTCTGGTAGACGGCGACTTCCCCGCCCGTCGCCACGCCGTTCGCGATGGCCGGGTTGGACTGCCCCTCGGGCAGCATGACCCGTACCTCCTGCGGGCCCGGCGACCACCAGCCCTTGGCGCCCGCCAGTGTCGCCGAGCCGGTCAGCAGCGCCCCGGTCAGGGCCGTACCGACGACAATCTTCGTACGCCGCTTCATCCGGCCATCACCCTCTCGTGGATCCCGGTCACGACCTTGCGGGCCGAGGTGAACGCTCCGTGCTGCCAGGCGATGACGTGGCTGAGCCAGTCGCCGGCGAAGTAGACGTGTCCCGCGGGCTGGTTGAGCAGCCTGTACTCGGGGCCGGTCTGCGAGGGCCAGCCGACCCAGCCGCCCTCGATGTGTGGCGTGCGGTGCCAGGCGACGCTGAAGGAGTGGTCGAGTTCGGTGCGGTACTTGTCGCCGTGGATCTTCACGCCCCGGCTCACCGCCCGCTTCAGCCGCTCGGCGTGCGGCAGACCGCTGTACGCGACAGCGTTGTCACCGAAGTTGTAGTAGCCGATGAGCGTGCCGCGGCGGCCCTGATAGCCGTACGACGGGTACCAGATGGTGGCCAGGTCCGTGTCGGTCGGAGTGATGCCGCCGTAGATGTGCTCGTCCGTCTCCCACCAGCGGCTTCGGTACTCGAGCCCGATCTTGCCGACGGGCGTCGCGACGGGGTACTTCAGCGCCGCGGTGACGTCCGCGCCCAGGTTGTGCTTGATGCGGGCCATGACCATGGGCGGGATGGCCGCCACGACGAAGTCGGCGCGCCGGGTGCGGATACGGCCCTCGGCGTCCTCGTACGTGACCTCCGCGCCGTCCGGAAGGTCCTTGACCTCCATCGCCTTGGCGCCGTACGTGATCCGGTCCGGGCCGATGGCCTTCGCCAGTGCGTACGGGATCGCGTCCATCCCGCCCACCGGCTGGAACATCAGCATGGCCTGGTCGTAGCCGAACTCGAAGGAGAAGCGCTGCCCGACGCCGCTCGCGACCACGTCCGACAGGGAGGGCACCGGGCCGAGGACCGTGCCCTCCTCGAAGGCCGCACCCGGCTCGACCGAATACCCCCGGCGGTCGCTTCCGGTGTACGCGAAGCCGTCCGCCTTGCCCTTGATGGCGCCGAAGTTCTGCAGGAACGCGATGAGCCGTTCCTTGTCGGCGGCGGTGAGTTCCCGGTCCAGGGCGCCCTGGTCGGTGGCCTTGGCGAGCAACTCGGAGACATAGCCGTAGACATCGGCCTTCGCCGTGCGCCACCGCATCGGCTTGCCCGCCAGGGCGGCGCTCTTCTCGTGGTAGATGTACGCGTTGGCGTTCTGGTTGGTGAACACCTCGAGGGGAACGCCGAGTTCACGGCAGTACTCGAGGGTGACATGGGACTGCGGCAGCCGGGCAGGGCCCGCGTTCATGTACTGGCCCCTGGAGAACGAGCTCTTCTGCGTACGCCCGTCAAGATCGGTCAGCGTGGCGCCGCCGCGGACCGTCCAGTTCCGTCCGCCCGGGCGGTCCTTCGCCTCCAGGATCCGGCAGTCGTAGCCCGCCTTGCCCAGCTCGTACGCCGTCGCCAGGCCGGCTATGCCACCGCCGAGCACGAGGACCTTCTTGCCGCTCCGCCCGGTGAGCGCGAAGTCGCCGCTCCGGGGCGCCCGGTACTCCTCGGCCCGCACCTCCGGGGCCGGCGCGAGCCCCAGGGCCCCCATCGCCGAGTACAGCATTCCGGCGCCGCCCGCGACCCCGACCGATCTGAGAAAGCCACGGCGAGATGCCTCTGCAACCATCCAATTCCTCCTCGCCCGCGGCCCATGGCCATGCCGGCCGCGGGCCGCATCGTTGGGTCAACCCGGCCCGGTGGGAGGTGAATTGCGGGTGAGGCCGGAGTGCCCTACGAGCCTCCGTCAGAGGTGTTACAGGTGCATGCCAATGACGTATACGGAGACGATCAGAGGAGCGGGGTGCGGTCGGAGCCCTGGCAGCCCGGGCTCACGCCGACTCGTTCAGCAACCGCGAAAGGTGCTCCCGCCCCGCCCCCAGCAACTCCTCCAGCGGCGCGGCCGACTCGTACCAGCGCTTCTCGTACTCCCAGCACAACCAGCCGTCCCAGCCCTCGCGGGAGAGGAGTTCCACGCACTCGGTGAGAGGCAGGACACCCGAGCCGAGCGGCAGCGGAGTGGTGTCGTCGGCCGAGGCGATGTCCTTGACCTGGACGTAGCCGAGGTAGGGGGAGAGGGCCACATACGTCGAGCCGGGCTGTTCGCCGCCGAGCCAGGTGTGCATGATGTCCCACAGGGCGCCGACGCGAGGGTGGCCGACGAGTCCGAGGACACGGATCGCGTCCGCGCCCGTGCGGTGCGAGTCGTGGGTCTCCAGGAGGATGCGTACGCCCAGATCGGCGGCGTACTCCGCGGCCGTGCCCAGTCGCCGCGCGGCCGTCGCATCCGCTTCCTCCGGGCTCTGGTCGGTTCCGCCGCCGGGGAAGACACGGATGAAGGGGGCGCCCAAGTCGCGGGCCAGCTCCAGGAGTTCGCGGATCTCCTGGATTACGGGACCGTCCTCGCCCGGTGCGGCCACGCGCGCGTACCCCGCAAGGCCCAGGATCTCGACGCCGGCCGCCTTGAACTCGGCGGCCACGTCGGCCCGTCGGCTCAGTGCGATACCGGGGTGGACCGGCTCCTCGGGGTGCGCGCGAAGCTCGACACCGTGGTAGCCGTGTGCGGCCGCGAGCCGCACCACGTCGGAGATGGGCAGTCCGGGAACGCCGAGAGTGGAGAAGGCCAACTTCATGCTGCGGACCCTACCTGCCACCCCCGCATGCTGGGCAGAGTCAGTCCTGTGCGCCGTGCAGGTCCAGGCGCCAGTCCTGGCCGACCAGGTCCACGCCGAAGGAGCGGTGCGGTTTCTCGGCGAGGAGGACGAAGCCGTGGCGCTGGTAGATCTTGCGGGCCGCCGTCAGTGCGTCGTTCGTCCACAGCACCATCTCGCGGTAGCCGACACCCAGCGCGAACTCGATGCAGGCACGCACGAGCCGGTCGCCGATGCCGAGGCCGCGGGCGTCCGGTTCGACGAGGAGGAGCCGCAGGCGTGCGGCACCCGGCGCCTCGTCCCGTACGCACATCACGCAGCCCACCGCGCGGCCGTCCAGCTCCGCGATCCACACCCGCTCCAGGTGCGGGTCGTGATCCTCCGCGAAGTCCGCGACGATCCGGGCGACCAGGCCCTCGTAGTCCGTGTTCCACCCGTGCTCGGCGGCGTACAGCGCGGCGTTGCGCTGCACGATCCAGCCGAGGTCGCCGGGGCCGGGCTCCCGCAGGACGACGTCCTCGCCGCGATGGGGGTCCCCCCGCTCGAGCGAAGCCGAGAGTGGGGGAGGCCGGCCGTCGGACAGCACGTCCCGAATCGTGCGCATCGCCTCTGCGAGCCGGGGCCGCTCGCCCGCCGGAACGGTCGCCAGCAGCGAGCCCACCGACTCCTGCGACCGCTCGTCGAGCAGATCGGCCGCCTCACGCCCGCGCGCGGTGAGCGTGACGTGCCGCCGCCGCGTGTCCTTCTCGGACGGCACGCGCTCGATCAGCCCGTCCTGCTCGAACTTCGCCAGGATCCGGCTCAAGTACCCGGCGTCCAGCGACAGTTCGCCCCGCAGGTCGGCGGCGTCCGTACGGGGTGAGTGCGCGAGCTCGTACAGCACGCGGGCCTCGGTCAGCGTGTACGGGGCGTACAGCTGACGGCTGTAGTCCAGCGCGCCGATGACGTTCGTGTAGAAGCGGTTGAAAGAGCGGATGTCCTGGATGGTCATGACCCGACCTCAAGATGGTTGACTCAGTCAGAGATCTCGCTACTCCGACAGTAGGCCGCTTCCGGCTCCGCGTCCATGGATCGCCCGGTCGCGCCCCACGGCGGAGCCGCATGGTGGCCGGCGGCTCCGGGAGCGCCCCTTCAGGGGCGCGGGGCTGTTACATCAGCGGCTCCGCCGCGGGGCGCGACCAGCCACGACGGACCCGCAGTCGCCAACGGACGAACCCACCCGCCCGGTAGGCGCCCTGCTCAGCCGCCGGCGGCAGTCGCGGGGAATTGCGCGACCAGCCACAACGAACCCGCGGCTTCGAACCGCATCACCCCTTGGGTACTCCCGTAGACCCCCGCACCATCAACTCCCCCCGCACCGTCACGATCCCGCCCTCCGGCGCCTCCTCCCGCCCCATGGCGATCCGCCCGGCCAGGGTCCCCGCCTCCGAGAGAGGCAACCGCACCGTCGTCAGCGCGGGCACCGCATCGACGCTGAAGGGCAGGTCGTCGAAGCCCACGACCGAGACGTCGTCGGGGATTCGGAGCCCGGAGTCCCGCAGCGCGGCACACGCGCCCAGCGCAACCGTGTCGTTCGCGGCGACAACGGCCGTCAACGACGGCTCACGGCGCAGGAGTTCGAGCGTCGCCTCGTAACCCGCCCGGCGGTCGTAGCGGCCGTGGACAGTCCACGCGGGCTCGTCGGGAATGCCGTGCGCGGCCAGCGCGGCCCGGTGACCTTCAAGACGGTGCCGCGTAGTCGTCCGCTCCTGAGGCCCCGCGATATACCCCATACGCCGATGCCCGAGCCCGATCAGGTGCTCGGTGAGCTCTCGCCCGCCCCCGCGGTTGTCGAACGTGAGCGCCACCGCCTCGGTGTCCGAAGGCGCAGGCGGACGCCCGCACAGAACAACCCGCGTCCCCGCATCCGCCAGCTTCCGCAACTTCGTCGCGACGGCCGCCGCGTGCGCGGTGTTCTCGACGGCCCCCCCGGTCAGTACGACCGCGGCAGCGCGCTGTCGCTGAAGGAGCGTGAGGTAGGTGAGCTCACGCTCCGGGGAGCCGCCCGTGTTGCAGACGACCCCCAGCCGCTCCCCGCCCGCGCGCCCGCCCGGCCCGCCGATCTCGGACTGGATCGCCGCCGCCATGATCCCGAAGAAGGGGTCGGCGATGTCGTTGACCAGGATCCCGACCAGGTCGGAGGTGGCGGCGGCCAACGCGCTCGCCGGGCCGTTCAGCACGTAGTCCAGCTCGTCCACGGCCCGCAGCACCCGCTCCCGCGTGGTCGCCGCCACGGGGTAGTTGCCGTTCAGCACGCGGGACACGGTGGCGGGCGAGACCTGCGCGCGAGCCGCCACGTCCGCCAGGGTCACGGTCATCTATCGTCCTCCGGTCAGGCATCTGCTCAGGCATCTGCGTCGCATATCTCATCACCGCGCGGGGTTGTCCGATCCGCTGCACAGAGGCTAGCTTCTTCACACATAGAAAGCGCTTGCTGCAACGCTCACCTGTTCACTGTGGGGCGTACGCGGCGCAGGACGCGTACGAAGGGAATGACGTGACACGCAAGACGGTGCGCATCGCGATGAACGGCGTGACGGGACGCATGGGCTACCGCCAGCATCTCGTCCGCTCCATCCTCGCCCTGCGCGAACAGGGCGGCCTCGATCTCGGCGACGGCACCGTGCTGTTGCCCGAGCCGGTGCTCGTCGGCCGCCGCGAGCACGCGCTGAAGGCGCTCGCGGACCAGCACGGCCTCGAGCACTGGTCCACCAGCCTCGACGCCGTACTCGACGACCCGTCCATCGACATCTACTTCGACGCCCAGGTCACCTCCGCCCGCGAGGACGCCCTCAAGAAGGCGATCGAGGCCGGAAAGCACATCTACACCGAGAAGCCGACCGCGACCGGCCTCGACGGTGCCCTGGAGCTGGCCCGGCTGGCCGCGGACAAGGGCATCAAGCACGGCGTCGTCCAGGACAAGCTGTTCCTGCCCGGCCTGCTCAAGCTGAAGCGCCTCATCGAGGGCGGCTTCTTCGGGCGGATCCTGTCCGTTCGCGGCGAGTTCGGCTACTGGGTCTTCGAGGGCGACTGGCAGCCCGCCCAGCGCCCGTCCTGGAACTACCGCGCCGAGGACGGCGGCGGCATCGTCGTCGACATGTTCCCGCACTGGGAGTACGTACTCCACGAGCTGTTCGGCCGCGTCAAGTCCGTACAGGC
This sequence comes from Streptomyces vastus, assembly GCF_039532825.1. NCBI lineage: Bacteria > Bacillati > Actinomycetota > Actinomycetes > Kitasatosporales > Streptomycetaceae > Streptomyces > Streptomyces vastus. The sequence goes on along the minus strand of NZ_BAAASJ010000120.1, from coordinate 131,927 downwards.
GCTGACCGCGACCCACATCCCGCAGCGCTGGGACGAGCAGGGCAAGCCGTACGCCGCGACGGCCGACGACGCCGCGTACGGCATCTTCGAGCTGGAGAACGGCGCCATCGCGCAGATCAACTCCTCCTGGACCGTACGCGTCAACCGCGACGAACTCGTGGAGTTCCAGGTCGACGGGACCGAGGGCTCCGCGGTCGCGGGCCTGCGCAACTGCCGGGTCCAGCACCGCAGTTCGACACCCAAGCCGGTGTGGAACCCGGACATCCCCGCCACCGAGGTCTTCCGCGACCAGTGGCAGGAGGTGCCCGACAACGCCGAGTTCGACAACGGCTTCAAGGCGCAGTGGGAGCTGTTCCTCAAGCATGTGTACGCCGACGCGCCGTACCACTGGGACCTGCTCGCAGGCGCCCGCGGTGTCCAGCTCGCCGAGCTGGGGCTGAAGTCCTCGGCCGAGGGCCGCCGCTTCGACGTACCGGAGATCTCGCTTTGACCGCTCCCCTCCCTGAAGGGAGGGGATCCCTGGCTCAGGCTGCCTCCTGGAGCGGCGCTCCAGGAGGTCTTATGCCCTCGACACCAGCCGGGTTCAGACCAGCCCGGACGAGCATCACATGGGCGGAGTTCTTGTCCCTGGGGGATACGACTCCGCACGCGGTGCAGGTGTAGGTACGTTCCGAAAGAGGAAGTGCGTGCTTGGTTCTCGCTCCGCACGACGCACAATCCATGGTGGTGTGCGCGGGATGCACGAGGCGGACGTCCCGCCCGTGCTTGCGGCCCATTTCGATCAGGGCCTTCTTGGTGGCGCCGATGGCGGCGTCCGCCGCCTTCCGGGCCATGGTCGTTTTGGCGAGGAACTTTGGGCGGAAGTCCTCGACCGCGATGGCGTCGTGGTCGGTCACGACCTTCTTGGCCCACTTGCGAGCGGTGTCCTGCCTCTGCCGGGCGATCTTCTGGCAGGTCTTTGCCCGCGACTTCTTCGCTTCGAGGTAGCCCCTGGAAGCGGCCTGACCTTTCTTCGGTTTGCGGCGGGCCATCATCCGGTCGTATCGGGTCAGTTTTTTCTTGGCCTTGTTGCCGTGTTCGGCGTGCGGGAGGTCGTGGGCGTCGGAGGTGGTGGTGGCGATCTCTCTGACCCCCCAGTCGACGCCGACTGCCCGGCCTGTAGCTGGCAGCGGCTGGAGTTCGATGGGGACGACGAAGGAGGCGTACCAATTCCCGATGCTGTCCTGGTGTACACGTACCGAGGAGGGGGCGGTGGGCAGCTCTCGGGACCACACCATCGTCAGTACGATCCCGCCCGCCAGGTGCAGGCGACCGTCCTTCAGGCGAAAGCCGCGCCGGGTGTAGTTCAGCGTCGGGTTGGCTTCGCGCTTCTTCTTGTACTTCGGCATCCCGGCCCGGCGGCGCATCGGCAGCCGTTCCTTGATGTCCTTCTGCGCCTTCGCGCGGGACTTGCCGAAGTCACGGATGAGCTGCTGTTGCGGCACCGAAGAACCCTCAGCCAGCCATGGTGTTATCGACCGGGCCTCTGTCAGCATCCTGTCCAGTCGGGCCGGGCCGCACGTCTCGCCCTCGGCGTAGGCCTTCTTCGACCAGGCCACGCACTCGTTCCAGAGCCACCGGCACCGGTCCCACTCCGCGCGAAGCGCCGCGAGAGCCGTCGACGACACACGAAGCCGGTAGGTGTACCGGGCGTGCCCAGTCTTCCCGTCCGTCATTGGTGTCGTCATGACACCACGCTAGCACTACAATCGAGGTCATGGACCACGAAGTACGCATCACGCTCAGACTGCCCGCTGACCTTCACGAATGGCTGGTCAGTCAGGCCAAGTCCGCGCGCCGGTCTCTCAACTCCGAGATCGTGTACCGCCTGGAGCGCGAGCGCGTCGCTGTCGAGGCGGACAGCGAATCGCCCTGACGGCGACTCCCCTTCACCTTCCCTGCCCCGCAGGAGTCCGATTCCCGTCCGGCCTGAAGATCGGGCCATCCTCGGAGGTTCCCGGTGACCATCCAACTCCCCGATACGCAGGGTGGACTGCGGAGCTACGAGCCCCGCGTCGAGCCCCTCGCCCTCACCCCCGGCTCGCCCTTCACCTCTCGTACGGTCTTCTCGGCGGCCCACGTCGTCGCCGATCCGTTCGCCGACACCACCCCCGACTCGCCCGCCGCCGTCGACTGGGACGCCACCCTCGCCTTCCGCCGGCACCTGTGGTCGCACGGGCTCGGCGTCGCCGAGGCCATGGACACCGCCCAGCGCGGGATGGGCCTGGACTGGGCGGGCGCGGCGGAACTGATCCGACGCAGCGCCGCCGAGGCCAAGTCGGTCGGCGGCCGCATCGCATGCGGCGTCGGCACGGACCAGATCGCTTCCGGCACCCTGGAGGAGGTCCGGGCGGCCTACGAGGAGCAGCTCGCGCTGGTGGAGGAGTCCGGCGCGCAGGCCATCCTGATGGCGTCCCGGGCGCTCGCGGCCGCGGCCAAGGGCCCCGAGGACTACCTCGATGTCTACGGCCACCTTCTCCGCCAGTCCGCAGAGCCGGTGATCCTGCACTGGCTGGGCCCGATGTTCGACCCTGCCCTGGAGGGCTACTGGGGCTCGTCGGACCTGGACACCGCGACCGACACCTTCCTGGAGGTCATCGCCGCCCACTCGGACAAGGTCGACGGCATCAAGGTCTCCCTCCTGGACGCCCAGCGGGAGATCGACCTGCGCCGCCGTCTGCAATCAATAGGGGCGGCCCGAAGGGCCTCCGGTAAGGGTGGTGGTGGGCGACGGGAGGGAGTCCGCTGCTACACGGGCGACGACTTCAACTACCCCGAACTCATCGCGGGCGACGACCACGGCTTCAGCCACGCGCTCCTCGGCATCTTCGACCCGCTGGGCCCGCTGGCGGCGGAAGCGGTACGGGTCCTCGACACGGGTGACGTGAAGGGTTTCCGTGAACTCCTCGACCCCACGGTCGAGTTGTCCCGCCATCTCTTCCAGACCCCGACCCGCTTCTACAAGACGGGCGTGGTCTTCCTGGCCTGGCTCGCCGGCCACCAGTCGCATTTCACGATGGTCGGCGGCCTCCAGTCCGCCCGCTCGCTCCCGCACTTCGCCCGCGCGTACGAACTGGCCGACGGACTGGGCCTGTTCCCGGATCCGGCGCAGGCCGCGGCGCGGATGAAGAACCTGCTGTCGCTGTACGGAGTGGAACAGTGAGCCTGTCGCGTTTCTCCATCAACCAGATGACGGTCAAGCAACTGTCGCTGCCCGAACTGGTCGACGCCTGCCTGGAGTTGGGCGTACCGGGCGTGGGCCTGTGGCGAGAGCCGGTTCAGTCGTACGGCGTGGAGGCGACGGCCAAGCTCATCCGTGACGCGGGCCTGACGGTCACGACCCTCTGCCGGGGCGGCTTCTTCACAGCGATCGACCCGGACGAGCGGGCGAAGGCACTGGACGACAACAGGGCGGCCATCGACGAGGCGGCCACCCTCGGCACGGACACCCTGGTCCTGGTCTCGGGCGGCCTCCCGGCGGGCTCGAAGGACCTGCACGGCGCACGGGAGCGCATCGCCGACGCGCTGGCGGAGCTGGGGCCGTACGCCCAGGAGCGTGGCGTACGGATGGCCATCGAGCCGTTGCACCCGATGTACGCCTCGGACCGCTGCGTGGTGTCGACCCTCACCCAGGCCCTCGACCTGGCGGAACGCTTCCCGGCGAACCAGGTCGGCGTGACGGTCGACACGTACCACATCTGGTGGGACGACCAGGCACCCGCCCAGATCGCCCGCGCGGGCGCCTCGGGCCGCATCCACACCTTCCAACTGGCCGACTGGACGACCCCGTTGCCGGAGGGCGTCCTCACCGGCCGCGGTCAGATCGGCGACGGTGCGATCGACATGAGGGAGTGGAAGGGCTACGTCGAGGCGGCGGGCTACACCGGTCCCATCGAGGTCGAGCTCTTCAACACCGGCCTGTGGGCACGGGACGGCCGCGAGGTGCTGGCGGAGACGGCGGCACGGTTCGTGGAGCACGCCGCGTAGGGGGCGCATGGACTGACGCGCGTGGGGCGCCCTGCGAGGGAAGGGGCGCCCCACGTGGCGTCCACTGCCGATGGCTGCTTCTTCCCGGTGGGCGCTTGTCTGCGTTTGACGAGGGCCTGCCGTGGGGCTGGACTGGAATCACGGGCGGCGCTGCGGCCGGACTCCGTTCTAGGGAGAGCAGCGATGACGACCATGGAAACTTTCAATCTTCTGCAGCCGTACCGGATCGCCGAGGAGACGTTCGTCATCCCGTGGGCCTTGGAAGCCCCGCCGGTCGGCCACTTCCCGATGAATTCGATGGTGATCCGGGGAGCCGAACCGGTGCTTGTGGACACCGGGGCACCGGCGGTGCGGTCCCAGTGGCTGGAGGCGGCGTGGTCCGTGGTGGATCCGTTGGACGTGCGGTGGATCTTCCTCACCCACGACGACCGTGACCACGCCGGCAACCTCTTGTCGGTCCTCGCTGAATGCCCGAACGCGACGCTGCTGACGACGTGGTTCTCGATCGGGCGCATGGCCGAGGAGTGGGAGACGCCCATCAACCGGTGCCGCTTCATGATCGACGGCGATACGGTGGATGTGGGTGACCGGACGCTGGTGGCCAAGCGGCCGCCGTTGTACGACAACCCCACGACCCGCGCCCTGTTCGACCCGAAGACCAATGTCCTGTGGGCGGTGGACACCTTCGCTACGAACGTGCCCACTCCCATCCCCGAAATCGCCGACCTGTCCGCCGATGAATTTCGCGACGGCCAGTTCTTCGGCGGGCGCCTGGTCTCGCCCTGGGTCGCGTTGCTCGACGGCCGGAAGTTCCGGGCGGTGGTGGACGACTTCCAGTGGCTGGACGCCGAGGTCATCGCCGGCTGCCACGCGCCGGTACTTCGCGGGCCGCAGATCGCGGAGGCGTACGACCTTCTCCGCCGGCTTCCCGAGATTCCGGCGTGGCCGGACTTCACGCTGGCCGACCTGGACCAGTGGATGGCGGTCGCCGAGGGGTCGGTCCCGCCGGAACAGCCACGGCCATCGGCCACCTGACGGGAGTTCCCACCGGCATCAGGCCGAGCGGCACACGGTCGCTGGTGGGCGGTCGACACCTGCTCAAGCGCGCTACAAGCCGAGAGACGTCTGCGTCTCCCGCGTCTCCTGTACCTCCTGGTCGTCGGTGAAGACACCGGACGCCACCGCCCCGCCGAGGAGTGCGGTGACGAGCGCCGCCGCACCGACGAACGCCCAGCGTGACCGCCACGAGCGCTTGGTCGCGCTGTTGCGCGCGGGTGGGGCTTCCACGTGCCCGCAGGCGATCGTGGTGCGCGCGTCCACCCACGCCTCCGCCTCGTCCTCCCGCACTCCGCAGGCCGTGACGAACGCGACGACCAGCTCCTCGCGGGGCAGCCGTTCCCTGCCGAGCATCGTCGCCGCCGTGGAGTAGGGCAGCGTGTGGCCCGCCGCCGTCGCGCGGCGTTCCAGCTGGCGGTAGCTCAGGCCCGACCACGCCTTGAGGCGTCGTAGCGCCGCCATGAAGGCGGCTGTGTCGGTGTCCGGCGGTGTGGGCGGTGCTGTGGTCATGGCGGTGGTCCCCCCTGTTGAGCTGGACGTACACGAGCTCGCACAAGCTCGAACACCCTGACAGCTTGAGGAACGGCGAGAGCCGCGGTCAACCTCGGTGCGGATTCCCGAGGTTGGAGGTCATAGGTCCTATGGGTCTGCCCCACTGTCGCCGTACCGGCGCCGCCGTCATCGCCCTGGCGGCCCTTCTGATGCCGGGCGCGTGCGCCGACGAGCGCGATGCCGGCCGGCCGGACACCGAGTCCGCCGCGCGACCCGCCGCCGGATCGGCCGAGGCCGCCCCGAAGGCGTACGACGGGGAGTCGGTCGCCGACTTCCTCCGCCGTGCCCTCCCCGCCGGACCCGGCGGCACGGTGGTCGCCGCACGGGGCGACGAACTCGCGTACTGCGGCGGCTTCGGGACGGCGGACCGCGCCGCCGGCACTCCCGCGAGCTGCCGCACCGTGTACGACGTCATGTCGATCACGAAGCAGTTCACCGCGGCGGCGATCCTGAAGCTGGAGGTGATGGGACGGCTGCGGGTGACCGACTCGATCAGCCGGTTCCTCGGGCCGGTGCCCGAGGACAAGCGCGAGATCACGGTCGAACAACTGCTCACGCACACGTCGGGCCTCGTCGAGGGGCTCGGCGACGACTACGCCCCCGTCTCGCGCGACGAACTGGTCCGCCGGGCCCTGGCGTCGAAGCCGCAGTCGGCCCCGGGGAAGGAGTTCCATTACTCCAACACCGGCTACAGCCTGCTCGCCGTGATCGTCGAGAAGGCGTCCGGGGAGGGTTACGAGCCCTTCCTGGCCCGGTACCTGTTCGCCCCGGCGGGGATGGAACGGACCGGATACGTGCTGCCCCGGTGGCCGAAGCACCTGATCGCGGAGGAGTACGACAGCAAGGGCCGGAGCAAGGGCAGGCCGGTCGACCACCCCTGGGCCGCCGACGGGCCGTACTGGAACCTGCGCGGCAACGGCGGCATGCTGTCCACCGCGGGTGACATGTTCCGCTGGCACCGGGCCCTTGCGGGCGACGAGATCCTGCCCGCGCGGGCCAGGGAGAAGCTGTTCGCGCCCCGCGTGAGGGTGCCCGACTCCGACGACGGCTGGTACGGATACGGCTGGGCCGTCCGCGACACCCCCGACGGCCGGGTCGTCTGGCACGACGGCGGCAACGACTGGTCACTCGCGGTTCTCACGAGGTCGCTGCGCGACGGCGTCCTCGTCTTCTGGATCAGCAACCACGCCTACCGGGACGGCAAGTGGAACCTGGAGGACCGTGCGGAGAAGCTGACCCTGGGCATCGCCGACCGCGTACGGGCGGAGGACAACTGAGGTCCCGCAAAAAATCTCCGGAGGCCGTGCAACCCTCTGCCCACCCCGCGGGTCGTACTTGGCATCAGGGCTTCTGGAGGGGGGATCTGGGGGGATCCGCGGGGGTTCTGAATGTTGGGGGAGGGGTAGAACGAGGGGCCTGGTCGACGGACCGGGCCCCTCGAAGCCTTTCCGCCTGCCTTCCGCCCACTTCACAGCGCGGCTACCTCCGACGCGGTGGGGAAAGAGACCTGGGCGCCCTCCCTGGTGACGGCCAGGGCGCCCACGCGTGCCGCATACCTCGCAGCTTGTGCCAGGGACTCCCCGAGCCCCAGCCGCCAGGCCAGCGCCGCCGTGAAGGAGTCGCCCGCACCCGTCGTGTCCACGGCGTCGACCTTCACGGACGGGACGTGGGTCTCCCCGGTGGCGTCCGCAACCAGCGCGCCGTCCCCGCCGAGGGTGACGACCACCGAACGCGGGCCGAGGGCGAGCAGCGCCTCGGCCCACTGCGAGGGCGTCGAGCCCGCATCAGCGCCCAGCACCACCCGCGCCTCGTGCTCGTTCACGATCAGCGGATCGCAGGCCGCGAGCACCTCGTCCGGCAGTTCCCGCGGCGGCGACGGGTTGAGCACGAAGCGGGTGCCGGGTCCCAGGCTCCGTACCACCTCCACGACCGTCTCCAGCGGGATCTCCAGCTGGGCGGACACCACCTGCGAGGCCGTGAAGAGGCCTGCGGCGGCTCGTACGTCCGCGGGCGTCAGGCGTGCGTTCGCGCCCGGCGACACCACGATGCTGTTGTCGCCTGACGGGTCCACCGTGATCAGCGCGACGCCGGTGGGCGCCCCGCCGACGAGGACGCCGGTTGTGTCGACGCCGGCGTCCCGCATCGAGTCGAGCAGCAGCCGCCCGTGGCCGTCGTCGCCGACCCGCGCCAGCAGCGCCGTACGGGCCCCGAGGCGGGCGGCGGCGACCGCCTGGTTCGCGCCCTTGCCGCCCGGGTGGACGGCCAGGTCGGAGCCGAGGACGGTCTCCCCGGCGCCGGGGCGGCGCTCGACACCGATCACCAGGTCGGCGTTGGCCGAACCGACGACCAGCAGGTCGTAGTCGTACATGAACTTCTCCCTGTACGGGTCAGTGGGTACGGCGAGACGCCGAGCAGCCGGAAGAAGAGCCCGCCCGGCCGTTCGGCGACATCAGCCGCCGAACTCGGCCACGTTTTCCTTCGTGCCCCATCTTCACCCGGTAGCGGTTGTCCACGCGCTTTCCGCACTGTCGGACCCTGGCGGTAGCGTCGGATCATGTCGAATCTGGCGGGGAACCAGGCGGGCACCGGGGCGCGGAACCTGGCGGTCCTCGAGGGCGTGCTGGAGCGAATCACGTACGCCAACGAGGAGAACGGCTACACGGTCGCCCGGGTGGACACCGGACGGGGCGGCGGCGATCTGCTGACGGTGGTGGGGGCGCTGCTCGGTGCGCAGGTGGGGGAGTCCCTGCGGATGGAGGGGCGCTGGGGGTCGCATCCTCAGTACGGCAAGCAGTTCACGGTGGAGAACTACACGACGGTGCTGCCCGCCACAGTCCAGGGCATCCGCCGCTATCTGGGCTCCGGCCTGGTCAAGGGCATCGGGCCGGTCTTCGCGGACCGCATCACCCAGCACTTCGGGCTCGACACCCTCCAGATCATCGAGGAGGAGCCGAAGCGGCTCATCGAGGTCCCCGGCCTCGGCCCCAAGCGGACCAAGAAGATCGCCGACGCCTGGGAGGAACAGAAGGCGATCAAGGAGGTCATGCTCTTCCTCCAGACCGTCGAGGTGTCGACGTCGATCGCGGTCCGCATCTACAAGAAGTACGGCGACGCCTCGATCTCGGTGGTCAAGAACCAGCCGTACCGGCTCGCGTCCGACGTCTGGGGCATCGGCTTCCTCACCGCCGACAAGATCGCCCAGTCCGTCGGCATCCCGCACGACAGCCCGGAACGCGTCAAGGCCGGTCTCCAGTACGCCCTTTCGCAGTCCACCGACCAGGGCCACTGCTTCCTCCCGGAGGAGCAGCTGATCGCCGACGCGGTGAAGCTGCTCCAGGTGGACACCGGCCTGGTCATCGAGTGCCTCGGGGAGCTGGCGGCGCCCCAGGAGGACGACGGCGACCCCGGAGTCGTACGGGAAAAGGTCCCCGGCCACGACGGCGGCGACCCCGTGACGGCCGTCTACCTGGTCCCCTTCCACCGGGCCGAACTCTCCCTGACCGCCCAGCTGTTGCGGCTCCTGCGCACCGACGGGGACCGGATGCCGTCTTTCCGGAACGTGGCCTGGGACAAGGCCCTGGCCTGGCTCAAGGACCGTACGGGAGCGGAACTGGCCCCCGAGCAGGAGGAGGCCGTGCGCCTCGCGCTCACCGAGAAGGTCGCCGTGCTCACCGGAGGCCCCGGCTGCGGCAAGTCCTTCACGGTCCGCTCGATCGTGGAGCTGGCCCGCGCCAAGAAGGCCAAGGTCGTGCTGGCGGCGCCCACTGGCCGGGCCGCCAAGCGGCTGTCCGAGCTCACGGGCGCGGACGCCTCGACCGTGCACCGGCTCCTGGAGCTCAAGCCCGGCGGGGATGCGGCGTACGACAAGGACCGCCCGCTGGACGCCGACCTCGTGGTCGTGGACGAGGCCTCGATGCTCGACCTGCTGCTGGCCAACAAGCTGGTGAAGGCGGTGCCTCCGGGGGCGCATCTGCTCTTCGTGGGAGACGTCGACCAGCTGCCGAGCGTCGGCGCCGGCGAGGTCCTGCGCGACCTGCTCGCCGACGGCAGCCCGGTCCCGGCCGTCCGCCTCACCCGTGTCTTCCGGCAGGCCCAGCAGTCGGGGGTGGTGACGAACGCCCACCGGATCAATGCGGGCAAGCAGCCGGTCACCCAGGACCTGAAGGACTTCTTCCTCTTCGTCGAGGACGACACGGAGGAGGCGGGCCGGCTCACGGTGGACGTGGCGGCCCGCCGCATCCCTGCGAAGTTCGGCCTCGATCCGCGCCGCGACATCCAGGTCCTCGCCCCCATGCACCGCGGCCCGGCGGGCGCCGGCACCCTCAACGGACTGCTCCAGCAGGCGATCACACCCGCCCGCCCCGACCTCCCGGAGAAGCGCTTCGGAGGCCGGGTCTTCCGCGTCGGCGACAAGGTCACGCAGATTCGCAACAATTACGAGAAGGGCACGAACGGTGTCTTCAACGGCACGGTCGGCGTGGTCACCTCCCTCAACCTGGACGACCAGCGCCTGACGGTGCTGACCGACGAGGACGAGGAGGTGCCGTACGAATTCGACGAGCTCGACGAGCTGGCGCACGCGTACGCGGTGACGATCCACCGCTCCCAGGGCAGTGAGTACCCGGCGGTGGTGATCCCGGTGACCACCAGTGCCTGGATGATGCTCCAGCGCAACCTGCTCTACACGGCGGTCACCCGCGCCAAGAAGCTTGTGGTGCTGGTCGGTTCACGCAGGGCGATAGGCCAGGCGGTGCGCACGGTGTCGGCGGGACGGCGCTGTACGGCCCTGGATTTCCGGCTCTCACCCCGGCCTCTCGACCCGTGAGCGAGATTTGATCGATCAAATGAGTCGCAAGGGTCACAGAGCACTTCCGGAAGCAGGGCGAAGGGGGGCAGGATGAGCAGGGTGACGGCACTGAGTGCCGCCAATAGGCCCCATGGTCGACCCCGAGTGCACTCTCCTGCGCCAAATGGGGGATGGTAGAAGCAGTCAGGGCACCTCGAAGAAGAGGCACAACGTCGGTGAGGGATGACGTGAGCGACAACTCTGTAGTACTGCGGTACGGCGACGGCGAGTACACCTACCCGGTGATAGACAGCACCGTCGGTGACAAGGGCTTCGACATCGGGAAGCTCCGCGCTCAGACCGGTCTGGTCACGCTGGACAGTGGTTACGGCAACACCGCCGCCTATAAATCCGCCATCACCTATCTCGACGGTGAGCAGGGCATCCTCCGCTACCGCGGTTACCCGATCGAGCAGCTGGCAGAGCGCTCCACCTTCCTCGAGGTGGCCTACCTGCTGATCAACGGCGAACTGCCCACGGTGGACGAGCTCGCCACCTTCAAGGGCGACATCACGCAGCACACCCTGCTGCATGAGGACGTCAAGAACTTCTACCGTGGCTTCCCGCGCGACGCCCACCCGATGGCGATGCTGTCCTCGGTGGTCTCCGCGCTGTCCACCTTCTACCAGGACAGCCACAATCCGTTCGACGAGACGCAGCGCAACCTCTCCACGATCCGCCTGCTCGCCAAGCTTCCGACGATCGCGGCGTACGCGTACAAGAAGTCGATCGGGCACCCCTTCGTCTACCCGCGCAACGATCTCGGTTACGTCGAGAACTTCCTGCGTATGACCTTCTCGGTGCCGGCCCAGGAGTACGACCTGGACCCGGTCGTCGTCTCCGCGCTCGACAAGCTGCTGATCCTGCATGCGGACCACGAGCAGAACTGTTCGACGTCCACGGTCCGCCTGGTCGGCTCCTCGCAGGCGAACATGTTCGCCTCGATCTCCGCCGGTATCTCCGCGCTCTGGGGCCCGCTGCACGGCGGCGCCAACCAGTCCGTCCTGGAGATGCTGGAGGGCATCCAGGCGACCGGCGGCGACGTGGACTCCTTCATCCGCAAGGTGAAGAACAAGGAGGACGGCGTCCGCCTGATGGGCTTCGGCCACCGGGTGTACAAGTCCTTCGACCCGCGCGCCAAGATCATCAAGGCCGCCGCGCACGACGTCCTCTCGGCCCTCGGCAAGTCCGACGAACTGCTGGACATCGCGCTCAAGCTGGAGGAGCACGCGCTCTCCGACGACTACTTCGTCTCGCGCAACCTCTACCCGAACGTGGACTTCTACACCGGCCTGATCTACCGCGCCATGGGCTTCCCGACCGAGATGTTCACGGTCCTGTTCGCGCTCGGCCGTCTGCCCGGCTGGATCGCCCAGTGGCACGAGATGATCAAGGAGCCGGGTTCCCGTATCGGCCGCCCGCGCCAGATCTACACGGGCGAGGTTCTGCGGGACTTCGTCCCGGTCGAGTCTCGCTGAACGGCCGGCTGCCGTACGTACGCGTAGCTGTCGTACGTACTCCTATGCAAAACGGAAGGCGCCCCGCTGCCGGTCCCCCCACGGGCCGGAGTCGGGGCGCCTTCCTTGTCCCGGTTCGGATTCCCCCCACGGGATCCGGCCGGGCGCCTGAGGACAGCGCCTGAATCGCTGTGATCTGAACGAGCAGAACTCGGTGTACTGCGTGTACTGCTGAACTCCGTGCACTGCGGCGAGTGCGGTCTGCCGGGACCCGTACGGGAGGGCCGCTCAAGCTCCCCGAGTACGTGTCCCGGCAACGCAGTTCCGGGAACGTCCCCCAAGACATCCCCAGATGCCAGTCACGCCCCCCAAGACGCTTCTGACATCGCCAACTTAGACTCACGAACTCCTTCGAGGGTTACGTTCACATCACTGTGATCTGCGTCTCTTGCATATGTCCTGAAGATGCACAAGAGACCCGATATCGCTATCGGAGCCCAAGCGTAAGGAAGATGCGCGAGCCTTGTGAAGAGCTTATGTGAGGCTCGCGTAGGACTCCAGAGGAGTTCTTACTTCGACATCACCGAAATGCCCGGAGTCGAAGACTGTTCGTCACCACGAACACCGAGGAGAACGCCATCGCGGCGCCCGCGATCATCGGATTCAGCAGCCCCGCCGCGGCCAGCGGCAGCGCGGCCACGTTGTAGCCGAAGGCCCAGACGAGATTGCCCTTGATCGTGGAAAGGGTCTTCCGCGACAGCCGGATCGCGTCCGCGGCCACCCGCAGATCCCCGCGTACAAGCGTCAGATCGCCCGCCTCGATCGCCGCGTCAGTCCCCGTGCCCATGGCAAGCCCCAGATCGGCGACGGCGAGCGCGGCCGCGTCGTTGACGCCGTCGCCGACCATCGCGACGGCCCGGCCCTCGGCCTGGAGCCGCCTGATCACCTCGACCTTGTCCTGCGGCAGCACCTCGGCGAAGACGAACGGGTCGTCGATGCCGACGCGGCGCGCCACGGACTCGGCGACGGTCCGGTTGTCCCCGGTCAGCAGGACGGGCGTCAGCCCCAGGGCGCGCAGTTCGCGGACCGCCTCGGCGCTGGTCTCCTTGACCGCGTCGGCGACGGTCACGACACCGCGTGCCACCCCGTCCCAGGCGACGGCCACGGCGGTACGCCCCTCCGCCTCGGCCCGCGTCTTCAGCGCGGCCAGTTCCTCCGGCAGCGCGACACCGGCCTCGTCGAGCAGCCGCGCCCGCCCGACGAGCACCTCGTGCCCGTCGACCGTCCCGCGTACGCCGAGCCCCAGGACGTTCTCGAAGCCGGCGACGGGGGGCAGGGGCTCCCCAGCCCGCTCCTCGGCGCCCGTCGCGACGGCGCGTGCGATCGGGTGCTCGGAGGCGTGCTCCAGGGCGCCCGCGAGCCGTAGTACCTGCTTCTCGTCGGCGCCGGCAGCGGCGTACACCTCCTGGAGCGTCATACGGCCGGTGGTGACCGTGCCGGTCTTGTCCAGGACGACCGTGTCGACGCGGCGCGTGGACTCCAGGACCTCGGGGCCCTTGATGAGGATGCCGAGCTGGGCGCCGCGGCCGGTGCCGACCATGAGGGCGGTCGGGGTCGCGAGGCCGAGCGCGCACGGGCAGGCGATGATCAGCACCGCGACGGCGGCCGTGAAGGAGGCGGTCAGCTCGTCCGTCATGCCGAGCCAGACGCCGAAGGTGGCGACGGCGATCAGCAGAACGGCGGGGACGAAGACGGCGGAGATCCGGTCGGCGAGACGCTGCGCCTCGGCCTTCCCGTTCTGCGCGTCCTCGACGAGCTTCGCCATCCGCGCCAGCTGTGTGTCCGCACCGATGCGGGTCGCCTCGACGACGAGCCTGCCGCCGGCGTTCACGGTCGCGCCCGTCACGGCGTCGCCGACGGTCACGTCCACCGGCACCGACTCGCCGGTCAGCATCGACGCGTCGACCGCCGAGGTGCCCTCGACGACGGTGCCGTCGGTGGCGACCTTCTCGCCGGGCCGTACGACGAAGCGGACACCGACCTTGAGATCGCCGACGGGGACGCGTACCTCACGACCCTCCCGCAGTACGGAGACGTCCCTGGCGCCCAGCTCCATGAGGGCCCTCAGAGCGGCGCCCGCGCTCCGCTTGGAACGGGCCTCCAGATAGCGGCCGAGGAGGATGAACGTGACGACTCCGGCGGCCACTTCGAGGTAGATGGTCGACGAGGCGTCCGCACGCGACACCGTGAAGTCGAAGCCGTGCCGCATGCCCGGCATCCCCGCGTGGCCCCAGAACAGCGCCCACACCGACCAGCCGAAGGCGGCCAGCGTGCCGACGGAGACGAGCGTGTCCATGGTGGCCGCGCCGTGACGGGCGTTCGTGAACGTCGCCCGGTGGAACGGCAGTCCGCCCCATACGACGACGGGTGCGGCGAGTGTGAGGGACAGCCACTGCCAGTTGTCGAACTGGAGGGACGGGATCATGGAGAGGAGGACCACGGGGAGGGCGAGCACGACGGAGACGGTCAGGCGCTCGCGCAGGGAGGCGAGTTCCGGGTCTTCGCGGGGTGCCGCTGCCTCGGGCTCGGGCTCCGGGGGCGCCGGCTCCTCGGCGGTGTAGCCGGTCTTCTCCACGGTGGCGATCAGATCGGCGACGCGTATGCCGTCTCCGTACGAGACCTTCGCACGCTCCGTCGCGAAGTTCACCGTGGCGGTGACGCCGTCCATGCGGTTGAGCTTCTTCTCGACGCGGGCCGCGCAGGAGGCGCAGGTCATGCCGCCGATGGTGAGCTCGACGCTCTTGTCCGTGACGGGGGGTGCTGCCGTGCTGCTCATGACGGGGTGTCCGGTGTCTGGTCAGGCCTTGCCGACGAGTTCGAACCCGGCCTCGTCGATCGCGGCACGTACGGCGTCCTCGTCGAGCGGGGCGGCGGAGACGACGGTGACCTCACCGGTCGAGGCGACGGCCTTCACCTCGCTGACGCCCGGGAGCGCGGAGAGCTCGCTGGAGACGGAGCCTTCGCAGTGGGCGCAGCTCATTCCGGTCACCTGGTAGGTGACGGCGACGGTCTGCTCGGTCATGTCGATGCTCCTTGTCGGGGCGGGTGGCCGGTCGTCGCTCCCACTGTACCCCTAGGGGGTATTTCTCCAAAGTGCGGGTTCGTTGGGGCTGGTCGCGCCCACGCGGCGGAGCCGCAGATTGGCACGGCCCCGCGCCCCTTGGATGGGTGGTGGATCGGGGCCGCGGGCCGGTGCGTCAGCCTGTCGCAGGCGGGGCACGCGGCAGCCCTTTGCTGGTACAGGGTGAGGGTGGCCTGAGACAGAACCTACGCGACGGGCATACGACGCACCGGCCCACGTCCCCTCCCGCCGGTGGGAAGCTGCGGGTAGTCGGGGGTACGGGCTTGCCCGGGGCGCCGGGGGAGCCGCAGGCTTTTGCTTTTCAGTAGTCCGGTCGCCTGACGGCGACACCCTGTGTGCGTGAAATCGGTAGGTGGCCGTCTGGGCGCGGGGCTGTGACATCAGCGGCTCCGCCGCGGGGCGCGACCAGCCACGACGCACCCGCAGCCGCGACACGCAGTGTCACCCCCACCCCCCTTGGGTTCTAGTGGTCGTTGCAACACCCCAGTTCAAGGGGTGCGATGGACTTCGAGATCCGTAAGAACAGGAAGCCGGGGGGCGGGAAGCTCACCCGGGAGCGAGCCGCATACTTCCAGCTCATGGAGCAGGGTTACAGCACCCGGGAAGCGGCCCGGATCATCGGGATCAACCTCCGCACGGGCAAAACGCTCGGCTGGCAAACCCCAGCCGAGCGCCTCGCTAAGCTACTGGACCTAGCCAGCTGACCAGCAGTGTTGCAACGACCCCTCGAATACGCCCCCTGGCGGGGGGCCTGGGGGCGCAGCCCCAGGAATGGGACGGGTAGGGGCGGTGGGGGCGAGGAACCCGGGGGTCAGTCGGCGCGGCGCCGCCCCCTGTTCCCCGGCCGGGAGGCCACCCACGCCCGGATGGTGTCCGCATACCAATACGGCTTGCCGGACTCCACGTGATCCGGCGGCGGAAGCATCCCGTGCTTGCGATAAGACCGCACGGTGTCCGGCTGCACCTGAATATGCGCCGCGATGTCCTTGTACGACCAGAGCTGTCGGTCGGTCATCAGTTGCACCTCCCCGCGCGCGCCGCGAGGCACTGCGCTGGCGATCACTTTGCTGTGACCGTCCAACGACATGGCGTGACCGCGGGCCAGTGCCTGTCGCCCGGGTGTGACACAAGCCCCGCGCGACCGGGACACGTGTGACAGAACGGCGGTATCTGTGACACAGGTGACGCTTTGCGTCAACTGAGACCTAGTCCGAATGTCCGGACAACCAATTGACAGGCATCGCGCAGCGCCGCTACACCTGGGAGCAGCCGAAGCGAAGGGAACCCGATGGGCGAGTCCGCGGTGTCCGATGCCCTGGAATCCGATGCCCTGGAATCCGGTGCGCCGGAGCCCAGTGGCGAGGACGCTGAAGACGGGGCGGCCCGGTGAACGACGGCACCCGTACCGCCCCGGCAGACGCCACACCACTTGAACCCCCGGGCAGAGAGGGCGTGTTCAGCGGAGTGACGGACTTCGCGTACGCCCCTTTCGACGCCCGGGTGCAGATCGCCTCCGGCGTGGGAGGCCGCTTCGCCCTGGCAGGAGCGAAGTGCGAGCGCCGACTCCCCGCCCGCTACGGCCCCGCGCCGGAGGTTCCCGTCCACCCCACGAGCGAACGGATTCGGCTGCCGGCGCGTATTTCCCTCGCGTGAGGGCGGTTCCGATGTCCTCGCCGAGGTCCGCACCGGCGATACCGGCGGTGCCTTCCTCGTACTCGACGGATCGCACGGCCCGTCCATCGCCCAGCCCGGTCACGCGGGGTACTACTTGAACGTGACGGCCGGCCCGGGTGAGGACGGGCGGGGGCGGATCTGTTTCCACCCGGGACACGTAGAAAGCACAGAGGGCTTCCGATGACAGAGCCGAAGACGTCAACGGCGACGACAAGGCTGACGGTCGCGCAAGCGCTGGTGCGGTTCCTGGCCGCCCAGTACACGGAACGGGACGGGGTGCGCCGCCGGCTGATCGGCGCAACCTGGGGCATCTTCGGGCACGGCAACGTCGCCGGGCTGGGGCAGGCGCTTCTCGAGTACGCCACCGTGCCTTCCGGGGGGACGCCCCCCGGACGTCCCGTCATGCCGTTCCACCAGGGCCGCAATGAACAGGCGATGGTGCATGCGGCGGTCGGCTACGCCCGTCAGTCGCACCGTCTGTCCGCCCACGCCGTCACGACATCCATCGGCCCGGGCGCCACCAACCTCGTCACGGGCGCCGCCCTCGCCACGATCAACCATCTCCCCGTACTGCTCCTGCCCGGCGACATCTTCGCGACCCGCCCCGCCGACCCTGTCCTCCAGCAGCTCGAAGTCCCGTACGCGGGCGATGTGTCGGTGAACGACTGCCTGCGCCCGGTGTCGAAGTACTTCGACCGCGTCACGCGCCCGGAAGCCCTCATTCCGGCCGCCCTCCAGGCGATGCGCGTGCTCACCGACCCGGTCGAGACGGGCGCCGTCACGCTCGCGCTGCCACAGGACGTGCAGGCCGAGGCGTACGACTGGCCGGAGGAGTTCTTCGCCGACCGCGTCTGGGCCGTCCGCCGTCCGGGCGCGGATCCGGAGGAACTGGCCGCCGCCGTCAGGGCCGTACGGGACGCCCGGCGCCCCTTGGTCGTCGCGGGCGGCGGGGTTCACCACAGCGAGGCCGAGGACGCGCTGAAGGAGTTCGCCGACACCACCCGTATCCCGGTCGCCTCGACCCAGGCGGGCAAGGGCTCCCTCGCCTGGGACCACCCGGCGGACGTCGGCGGCATCGGGCACACCGGCACCGCGACCGCCTGCGAGCTGGCCCGCACCGCCGACCTGGTGATCGGCGTCGGCACCCGCTACACCGACTTCACCACCGCATCCGGCACCCTCTTCGCCGCCCCGGGTGTCCGCTTCCTGAACCTCAACATCGCGCCCTTCGACGGCCACAAGCTGTCCGGGCAGCCGCTGATCGCGGACGCCCGGACGGGCCTGGAGTCGCTCACGGAGGCGCTCGCGCTGCACGGCCACCGCGCCGAGCCGGCGTACGTCACCGAGTACACGGACGACAAGGAGCGCTGGGAGCACCGGGTCGACGCGGCCTACGAGGCGGACGAACCGGACACCCGACCGACCCAGCCGCAGGTCCTCGGCCTGCTCGACGAGCTGGTCACCGAGGACGACATCCTGATCAACGCGGCCGGCTCCCTCCCCGGCGACCTGCAGAAACTGTGGCGGACCCGGTCCCGGGACCAGTATCACGTCGAGTACGGCTACTCCTGCATGGGTTACGAGATCCCGGCCGCGATCGGCGTGCGCATGGCGGCGCCGGACCGTCCCGTATGGGCGCTGGTCGGCGACGGCACGTATCTGATGATGCCGACGGAGATCGTCACCGCCGTCCAGGAAGGCATCGCGATCAAGGTCGTGATCCTCCAGAACCACGGGTACGCGTCCATCGGCGGCCTCTCCGAGACCGTGGGCGCCGAACGGTTCGCCACCGCCTACCGCCACCGGTCCGAGGACGGCACGTTCACGGGGCGCCCGCTGCCCGTCGACCTCGCCGCCAACGCGGCCAGCCTGGGCATGCGGGTGCTGCGTGCGAAGACCGTACGCGATCTGCGGGCCGCCCTCGCCGAGGCACGGGCCGCCGACACACCCGTATGTGTCCACGTGGAGACCGAGACGGCGGACACGGTCACGGGCGCGCCCCCTGCGCAGGCCTGGTGGGACGTACCCGTGGCCGAGACGGCGACCCGCGCGTCGGCGGTCAAGGCACGCGAGGTGTACGACCGGCACGCGGCCACTCGCCGCCGCCATCTGTGAGGGCGTTCCCGGACATCACGAAGACCGTCAGCCACTGGATCGGTGGCAAGACCGTCGAGGGTGCGTCGGGTACGTACGGGCCGGTCGCCGACCTGGCGACCGGCACCGTGACCACTCAGGTCGCCTTCGCGACCGTGGACGCGGCGGTCGCCGCCGCCAGGGAGGCGATCACTGGCGGCAGCCGGCTGGATCAACCGCGCCAGGAGACCAACCAGCAACTCCCGAAATGACTGCCGGCCATTGCGCTGGGTACCGATGCGACAAGCGCCGGCGGACCGGTTCGTAGTAGCAAAAGCCAGACCCTTGGGGGCCCAGGGGTCTGCAGTGTCGCCCGTGCTCGCCAACCTCTTCATGCACTGTGCGCCCAGCGGTGGGAGATCGAGAGCATCCGGAACGAGATCAAGACCCACCAGGGCGGGCCCCGTCTGGTCCTGCGCCCCAGCACTCGGCCAGCGTCATCTACGGTACGAGTCTGAGGAGCCTGTTGGGTGAACCGGATCCGATGTTGCGCAGAACTCCGGTCGTGGCCCCGCTGACGAGAGCGCTGTGTACGGTCGCCGGACTGGCGGTGGGGTGCGAGGTGAGGTAGACCGCCGCGGCTCCCGCGACATGGGGGGTCGCCATCGAGGTGCCGGAGAGCGTGCGCGTCGCCGTGTCGCTGGTGTGCCAGCCGGCGGGAATCGACGAACCGGGGGCGAACATATCGACCACGGAACCGTAGTTGGAGAAACTGGATCTGTAGTCAGAGCTTGTGCTGGCCCCCACGGTGAGGGCAGCACTCACACGGGCGGGTGAGAAGTAGGCGGCATTCCGGGCCGAGTTGCCGGCGGCCACCGCATAGGTGATACCGGAGCCGATGGAGTTCCTCACCGCGGTGTCCAGCGCCGTGCTGGCGCCGGCGCCCAGCGACATGTTGGCGACCGACGGCCCGACGCGGCGCGCAGTGACCCAGTCGACGCCCGCGATGACGCCGGAGGCGGTGCCGGACCCGCTGTTGTTCAGCACCCGTACTGCCACGATATCGGTGCGCTTCGCCACGCCGTACGTACTGCCGGCGACCGTAGTGGCGACGTGCGTTCCGTGACCGTTGCCGTCGGCGGCGATGGGGTCACGGTCGACAAAGTCGTAGCCGTACCTGGCGCGCCCGTCAATCTGACTGTGAGTGATACGCACGCCGGTGTCGATCACGTACACAGTCGCGGAACCGCCCGCCGTATCCGGATACGTGTACGTCAGGTTGAGTGGACGGTTGGCCTGGTCGATCCGGTCCAGGCCCCACGGCGGGAGGATCTGCGTCTCATTGGCGTGGACCTCCTGGTCCTGCTCGACGAACGCGACGGCCGGGTCGGCGGCGAAGCTCCTCGCACCGGAGGCGCTGACACGGACGGCGTAGCCATTGAGCGCGTGGCTGTAGGTCCGCTCCACCGTGGCGCCGTACTTGGCCGCCAGTTCATCGCCTTTCGTCGAGTTCGCATTGAACCCGGCGGACTCCTTCAGCGCGACGATGTAGCTGTTTTCGATGGCGTTGACGGAATCCTCGTGCAGGATCCTTCCGGTGGCCGGGGCGGCTTCGGCGGGCAGGGCGGTACCGCACCCGATGACGGCGGCCGCGGCCGCCGCGGCGATCGCCGCGGCGATCCGCCGCCGGGCGGTGAACATTTCTCTCATCCTGAAGAGCCTTCCTCGGGCGGACCCGTGACGGTGTTCGCTGATGCTGCTGATCCGAGGATGACCAGACGGATCATCATTTAAATGCTCCGTTGGTGCTTTTCACCCTTGATGGCCACTAGTCACCCCGTATGGGCGGAATCTGTGCCGGGGTGTCGGGCGACTGACAGTCACTCAAGGGCTGGTCCGCGGCCGACCGGCTGAGCGCACGAAGCCGGCCTCGTAGCGCGCCGTGAGTGCGGCGGCCTGGGCCGGGTCGTTCACGTCCATCGCGTGGTTGCCCATGGCCTGCGTACCACGGTTGCGGTATGCGCAATGAAGGCCGTACGACCGTGGGAGGTCTGCCACTTCCGACCGGAGACGGCATCCGTTGTCGGTGGCGGCACTTACCGTTGACGCATGGATCTTCGACTGCCCCGACTGCGCGGGGCCGTACTTCGGAGGCCGCGTCGGCTGATCGCCGCCGCGGCCGCCGTGGTCGTGCTCGCCGGCGCCGGTACGTGGACGGCCGTCGCCTCGGACGAGGCCGCACCTGTGGACCGGGCCGACAGAGTCATGGACATGGGCAGCGGGGTGAAGATCGACACCTCGTACTTCACATCGGGCTCCGGCCGCCGCCCCGCCGTCCTCCTCACGCACGGCTTCGGCGGCAGCAAGGACGACGTACGGTCCCAGGCGGAGGACCTGGCGCGCGACGGGTACGCGGTGCTGACCTGGTCGGCACGCGGAATGGGCGAGTCCACGGGCAAGATCGGCCTGAACGACCCCAAGGGCGAGGTCGCCGACGTCTCCAAGCTGATCGACTGGCTGGCCGAGCGCCCCGAGGTCGAGCTGGACCGGGACGGCGACCCGCGCGTCGGCGCCACCGGCGCCTCGTACGGCGGCGCGGTCTCGCTGCTCGCGGCCGGCCACGACCAGCGGGTGGACGCGATCGCCCCGGCGATCACGTACTGGAACCTCGCGGACGCGCTGTTCCCGAACGGCGTCTTCAAGAAGCTGTGGGCCGGGATCTTCGTGAACTCCGGTGGCGGCTGCGACAACTTCGAGGCCACGCTGTGCGAGATGTACCAGCGGGTCGCGGAGTCCGGCGAGCCGGACGCCGAGGCGCGGGAGCTGCTGGAAGCCCGCTCCCCGTCCGCCGTCGGCGCCGAGATCAACGTGCCGACGCTCATCACGCAGGGCCAGACCGACTCCCTGTTCCCGCTCGGCCAGGCCGACGCGATGGCCAAGGCGATCCGGGCCAACGGCGCACCCGTGGACGTCGACTGGATCTCGGGCGGTCACGACGGCGGCGACATGGAGACGGCCCGGGTGTCCGCGCGCGTGGGCACCTGGTTCGACCGCTATCTGAAGGACGAGCCGGGTGTGGACACCGGCCCCGCGTTCCAGGTCACGCGCAGCGGCGGCGTCGATTCCCAGGAGGGCACCACCCGGTTGACCAGCGTGACCTCGGACAGCTACCCCGGCCTGACGAGCAAGACCCGCCCGATCGCCCTGTCCGGGCGTGAGCAGAGCTTCGAGAACCCGGCGGGCGCCAACCCGCCCGCAGTCTCGGCCCTGCCCGGCCTCGGCGGCGCCGGCGGCCTCTCCCAGCTCTCCTCGCTCGGGATCGGCGTGTCCCTCGATTTCCCGGGCCAGTTCGCCGCATTCGACTCCGAGCCCTTCGTGGAGGACCTCCAGATCACCGGCTCGCCGACGGCGACGGTCCATGTGAAGTCGACCAGCGAGGACGCCGTGCTCTTCGCGAAGGTGTACGACGTCGGACCGGACGGCGGCACGCAGCAGGTGCTGCCCGCCCAGCTGGTCGAGCCGATCAGGGTGGAGGACGCGAAGGCCGGCAAGGACGTACGGCTCACTCTGCCGGCGATCGACTACGAGGTGGACGACGGCCACCGGCTGCGCCTGGTCCTCGCCTCGACGGACCTCGGCTACGCGTCACCGACGGCTCCGGCGACCTACACGGTCTCCATGGCGGGAGACGGCGGCCTGAGCGTGCCGATGCCACTCGGCGACTCGGAGGCGACGGCACCACTGCCCGCATGGGTGTGGTGGCTGCCGCTGGCCGGCGCGCTCACAGCGCTGGCCCTGCTGCTGACGGCCCGCCGCCCCACCGCTGCACCTGCCCCCGACCCGGAACTGGCCGATGTCCCGCTCCAGATCACGGACTTGAGCAAGAAGTACGCCAAGTCCAGCGACCGTTACGCGGTCCGGGACCTGTCCTTCACGGTGGAAAAGGGCCAAGTACTGGGCCTGCTGGGCCCGAACGGCGCGGGCAAGACGACGACACTGCGCATGCTGATGGGCCTGATCAAGCCGGACGGCGGCGAGATCCGGGTCTTCGGCCACGCGATCCGCCCGGGCGCCCCGGTGCTGTCCCGCGTCGGTTCCTTCGTCGAGGGCGCGGGCTTCCTGCCGCACCTCTCCGGCCGCGAGAATCTCGAGCTGTACTGGAGGGCCACGGGCCGCCCGCCCGAGGACGCGCACCTGGACGAAGCCCTGGAGATCGCGGGCCTCGGTGACGCCCTGTCCCGCGCGGTCCGCACGTACTCCCAGGGCATGCGCCAGCGCCTCGCCATCGCCCAGGCCATGCTCGGCCTGCCCGACCTCCTCATCCTGGACGAGCCGACCAACGGCCTCGACCCGCCGCAGATCCGCGAGATGCGCCAGGTCGTGATCCGCTACGCGGCCGCGGGCCGTACGGTCATCCTCTCCAGCCATCTGCTGGCCGAGGTCGAGCAGTCCTGCACCCACATCGTGGTCATGGACCACGGCCGCCTGGTCCAGGCGGGCCCCGTGGGCGACATCATCGGCGGCGGCGACACCCTGCTCGTCGGCCTGGCCTCCGACATCGCCGACCCGGTGGTGGAGAAGGTGGCGGCCCTGCGGGACGTGGAGTCGGCGGTACGGACGGATGACGGCCTGCTCGTACGGCTGACTCCGGCGACGGCACCCACACAGGGAGCCGCCGTGCCCGAGACCGCCGGCGTGGGGGCTTCCGTCGGAGCGGACCGCGCCCAGGGCACGGTGACCGTCTCCGGCACCCCGGAGTCCGCGGGCTCCGCGGACTCCGGGAACTCCGAGGGCGCGCCCGGCGTCACCGAGCGGAGCGCCGCGCTGCTCGTCGAGCTCGTACGGCTCGAAGTGCCCGTCGCCTCGATCGGCCCCCACCGTCGCCTGGAGGACGCCTTCCTCACCCTGATCGGAGACTTCGAATGAGCACCCTCGAAAAGGCCGAGAAGGTCGAGAAGGAAGAGGCGGCGGAGGGCTACCGGGCGGGACGGACGCTGCCGCTGCGCGTCGAGCTCGTACGGCAGCTGAAGCGGCGGCGCACGCTCATCATGTTCGGGATCCTGGCCGCCCTGCCGTTCATCCTGGCCATCGCCTTCCAGGTCGGCGGCGAACCGGGCGACGGCAACGACCGCGTGAACCTGATGGACACGGCCACGGCGTCCGGCGCGAACTTCGCCGCGGTGAACCTCTTCGCGTCCGCGGGCTTCCTGCTCGTCGTCCCCGTGGCGCTGTTCTGCGGAGACACGGTCGCCTCGGAAGCGAGCTGGTCGTCTCTGCGCTATCTGCTCGCGGCGCCCGTGCCCCGCGCCCGGCTGCTGTGGTCCAAGCTCGTCGTCGGACTCACCCTCAGCCTCGCCGCGATGGTGCTGCTGCCGGTCATCGCCCTCGCCGTCGGCACGGTCGCGTACGGCTGGGGCCCGCTCCAACTGCCCGTCGGCGGCACACTGCCCAGCGGCGACGCCGCGCGGCTTCTGCTGATCGTGATGGCGTACATCTTCGTGTCCCAGTTCGTCACCGCCGGGCTGGCGTTCTGGCTGTCGACCCGCACGGACGCCCCGCTGGGCGCGGTCGGCGGCGCGGTGGGCCTGACGATCATCGGCAGCGTCCTCGACGAGGTGACGGCCCTCGGTGACTGGCGCGACTTCATCCCCGCGCACTGGCAGTACGCCTGGCTGGACGTCATCCAGCCGGAGCCGGACTACAGCGAGATGATCCAGGGCACGGCCATCTCCGTCACCTACGCACTGGTGCTGTTCGCCCTGGCCTTCCGCGGGTTCGCCCGCAAGGACGTCGTCTCGTAGGCCGAAGGTCGGCTTTATCCGGGCCCGGATGGAACGCCTGTTCCCGACCCGAACATCCGGGACGTATTCGCCACGGTGCGCCACCCCTCCCGCAGAGTAGAAAGATCCATCAGCATGAGCAGGCAAGGGTCCGACCAGCCCTGGCGGTGAGGGGGAGAGCGCTGTCCCGCACGTGCGGGGCCAACGGATCCGGAGGGTCACCATGCAGACAGTCACCAAGCAGGCCACGGAGTGGCTGGCCGCCGCCGCGACCGACCCGCGCGACTGCAAGCGGCGGTGGCAGGGATACGAGGGGATCGCGGTACTGCCCTGCGGACGGTTCTGGGACGTGCTGAGTGTGCCGGAGGAACTGGGTGTGCCGGCCCTGGACGCCCTGCTGTGCATCCCGCAGGCGCCCGGACCCGTACTCGCGGACACGGGCGCACGCAGGGTGGGCTTCTTCCTGCCGCCGGATCCCGAGGGCCGCTGGGTCGGCTCGGATGTCCGGTACCTGGGCAAGGGAGCCTGGATCACGGTGCCGGCGCCGGATCGGACGCCAGGACGTTTCCGATGGCTGGTACCGCCCGACGGCACCGGGACGCTGTTCGTCCCCGCCGCAGTGGAACTGGCCCTCCAGCAGGCCCTCGGCACCCTCGCCGCAAGGGCCTCCACAAAGGCCGCCGCACGGCGCCGCTGCCCGACGTGCGGAACAGCGACCGCGGCAACGAGCTAGGCCGCAAGCCATGCGACAGGACCGCCGCCCCATACGAGGCGGCGGTCCTCTGCCATCGTTCCCGGTCCGGGAACGGTCAGTTGAGACGCGGGCCCATTAAAAGACCGCGGTCGCGCCCGGCAGGCAGGTGAACACCGAAGACCCTTCACTTGTCACGACGCTGCAGGCAGGCACGCTCACCACGCCGCCGAAACCGCTATGCCACCCGCCCCTGGACCTGCCCCTGCCGGAACCAGCCCCGCTGGTCTGCCGCTGAGAACACGGGGTCGTAAGGGCCCCTACGGACACCCTCAGGTCTCCGGGAGATCACCTACCGGTCTCAACAGGCGCCCGCCGTGCCCGCTTTGAGATCGATCCGCAACGCCCCGTGCCGCACACCTCGGCCCTCTCCGGCGTCACAGTCACAGACGTCGACGTCAACTCAGAGGGGGCCCACATGGGCGAGTACCGGACGACACACCGAACACGGCGACCGCGCGGCGCACTTGCCGCTCTGATGGCCGCGGGCTGCCTGCTGCTCGCCGCATGCGGCTCGGGCGCGGGCGAGTCGTCGGCCGACGGCAGCAACAAGGCCAGCGACACCGAGCGCTTCCCGGCTCCAGCCCCCGCGCAGCCGACCGGCCCCGCCGGCACCGACGAAGGCACCCCCCTGGGCGAGCAGCAGGGCGAGATACGCGAGACCACCCCGCCTCCCGCCGACTACCTCTCCACGTTCGCGCTGGACGTCGACACCGCCTCGTACGGATACGCACGCCGCATTCTCGCCGACGGCCGGCGGCCGGACCCGGCGACCATACGGCCCGAGGAGTTCATCAACAGCTTCCGCCAGAACTACGAGCGTCCCGATGGCGACGGCTTCTCCGTCACGGTCGACGGCGCGCGTACGGACGCAGGTGGAGAGAGCGACGACTGGCGGCTCGTGCGCGTCGGTCTCGCCACGCGCCCGGCCGAGGACAGGGGAGAACGGCCGCCCGCCGCCCTCACGTTCGTCATCGACGTCTCGGGCTCCATGGCCGAGCAGGGCCGACTCGACCTGGTCAAGAAGTCTCTCAGCGTGATGACGGACGAACTGCGCGACGACGACTCCGTCGCGATCGTCACCTTCAGCGACGAGGCCGAGACCGTACTGCCGATGACCCGCCTCGGCGACAACCGCGACCGCGTCCACGATGCCGTCGACACCCTGGAACCCACCCTCTCCACCAACCTCGGCGCGGGCGTCGACACGGGATACGCCACCGCCGTCGAGGGCCGCCGCGAAGGCGCCACCAACCGTGTCGTCCTGCTCTCCGACGCCCTCGCCAACACCGGTGACACCGACGCCGACTCGATCCTGGACCGCATCTCCGACGCCCGCCGGGCGTACGGCATCACCCTGTTCGGCGTCGGCGTGGGCAGCGACTACGGCGACGCCCTGATGGAACAGCTCGCCGACAAGGGCGACGGCCACACCACCTACGTATCGAACGAAGAGGACGCCCGCACGGTCTTCGTCGACCGACTGCCCCGCAACATCGACCTGACGGCTCGTGACGCCAAGGCGCAGGTCGCCTTCGACCCGCAGACGGTCGAGCAGTTCCGGCTCATCGGCTACGACAACCGCGAGGTCGCCGACGAGGACTTCCGCAACGACAGCGTCGACGGCGGCGAGATCGGCCCCGGCCACACGGTCACGGCCCTCTACGCCGTCCGCACCAAGCCCGGCGCCTCCGGCCACCTCGCCACCGCGACCGTCCGCTGGCTCGACCCCGACACCCGCACCCCGCACGAGGAGTCGGCCCAGCTGGAGTCCGAAGCCCTCAACCAGCCCCTGTGGAGCCGCGACAACGCCCGCAACGGACTCCAGGTCACCGCCATAGCCGCCTATTTCGCCGACGCCCTCCGCTCCGGCGACTCCCGCTGGTCCGGTCTCCCCGCCGCCCCCTCACTGCCCGAACTGTCCGACCGCGCAGACGAGCTGGCTGACACCACGGAGTCCGAGGAGGTACGCCAACTCGCCGACGCGATCGAACAGGCCGGCCGCCGGTAGCGGACTAGGCGGGCCTGAGCCGATAGGCGTACGTGTACGTCCGGCCGGAGTGCAGCAGGTACTTCTCCAGCGGAGCCGCACCCCACGAGTCGATGCCGCCCACGCCCATCTGCCGGTGGTTGACGCCCAGCACGGTCTCGTCGCGCCGCTTCAACTCGTACGGATGGCGCGGCCCGTCGAGGTCGAACGGCGAGTAGTGCAGCGCGCTGGTCTCCAGCAACGGCTCGCCGTCCGCCGGATCGGCGACCACGGTGAGCCCGTCACCGGAACGGTCGGTCAGCGACAGGTGGCGTACGTCCGTCATGTTCCCCGTCTGCTGGGGGCGGACGTACGGCGCCACCTGATCGTCGACCGTGGATCGCCAACGCCCCACGAACGCAGACGTCTTACGGTCCCAGTAGTTCTCGTGCGGCCCACGACCGAACCAGCCCAGCCGCTCGAAACCCCCGGGAACGGTCAGCAGGGCACCCACCATGGGCAGATCGGGCAACCTCGCGGCCGCCTCAAGTGTGTGCCGCACTCGCACTTCGCCGTCCCCGCGCACCCGGAACTCGGTGCGCCACGACGAGGCGCTCGGCGAGGTGGGCAGCGTACAGCCGACCTCGATGACGACCTCGCCGGGTGAGGGCTGCGAAGCCTTGACCGACGCCACGGTCCGCTTGGCCCCCGCGTCGCGCCACGTGCGCGCCGTGTTCTGGAATTTACGGCCGATGTCGTTATCCGTCGGCCCTCGCCAGAAGTTCGGGACGGGGCCCTCGGCGAGCAGAAGCCGGCCGCGGAAGACGTACGAGGAGAGCGTGCCGGAGGCCTTCGACAGCACGACCTCGACGTTCCGGCCACTCACCTTCACTTCGCTGTCGGTCTCCGTGAGCCTGAGTTCGCCTCGCGGTGCGGGATCGGGAACGGCGGGTGCGGATGCCTTCCAGCCCAACGCCAGCTGTTCGGCGGCGACTTCGTGTCCGGCGTCGGCCCAGCTCGTCTTCTTCCGCAGCACGAAGGAGAGGTTGAGGAAATACTCCGCACCGGGTTCGAGCGCGGACGGCTTCCGGTACGGGATGCGTACGGTGCCCTCCCCGCCCGGCGCGACCTTGGGTGCCGCCAGCGTGCCGTGCTGCACGCGTGCGCCGTCCCGTGTGACCGTCCACCGCAGCTCGTACGCGTCCAGGCCGCTGAACAGGTGCTTGTTACGCACCTTCACCACACCGGCGGCGAGATCACCGGCCGTGATCCCCACCGGCTGGTAGACCTTCTTCGCCTCCAGCAGTCCCGGATGTATGGCCCGGTCACCCGCCACCAGGCCGTTGCAGCAGAAGTTCCCGTCCGTCGGATATCCCGGCTTCCAGTCGCCCCCGAACGACAGATACGTGCGCTTCGGGTCGCCGGGGACGGGCAGCCGTATCGTCTGGTCGGCCCAGTCCCAGAAGAACGCGCCGTGCAGATTCGGATAGCGCTCGATGATGTCCCAGTACTCCGGGAGGTTGCCGCCGCTGTTGCCCATCATGTGCGTGTACTCGCACAGCATGTACGGCTTCGGATTGCCGGACTTGCCGTACCTCTCGACGCCCGCCGGGCTGGTGTACATCTCGCTGTGCACGTCGGTCACGGCGTTCATGCCCTCGTAGTGCACCGGCCGCGAGGCGTCGCGCGCGTGCACCCAGTCGGCCATGACCTTGAAGTTCGAGCCCTGGCCCGCCTCGTTGCCGAGCGACCACACGACCACGCACGCGTGGTTCTTGTCCTGCTCGACCATCGAACGCAGCCGGTCCACGCACGCGTCGGTCCACTCGGGCAGCGAACCCGGCACGGTGTCGCGTACCCCGTGCGTCTCCAGGTTCGTCTCGTCGATGACATACAGGCCGTACTCGTCGCACAACTCGAGCCAGCGCGGGTGATTGGGGTAGTGCGAGGTGCGGACGGCGTTGATGTTGTGCCGCTTCATCAGCAGGATGTCCCGCACCATCCCTGCCTCGTCGACGGCCTGCCCGCGCTCGGGGTCGTTCTCGTGGCGGTTGGTGCCGCGGAACATGATCGGTTTGCCGTTGACGGTGAACGTGCCCGGCCCATAGTCGACTTGGCGGAACCCCACCCGCTTGCTGTGAATGTCGACGGCCCTACCGGAGCCGTCCTTGAGTGTGACGACCAGGGTGTAGAGATTCGGCTGCTCGGCCGACCAGAGGGCCGGGGCCTTCACCTCGCCCTTCAGCGTCACCTCGTCCTCGACGCCGTCCGCCAGCTTCAGCACACGCCGCCCCCGGGCGTCGAACAGCTCGGCCACCACGCGATGCCCGGCGGCCGACTTGTCCCCACCCCGGTCGCGTAAGGCGACATCGACGCTCAGCACGGCGTCGCGGTACGCGGAATCAAGTTCTGTACGCACGAACAGGTCGTCGACGTGCACCTGCGGAACCGAGTACAGATACACGTCCCGGAAGATCCCGGACAGGTCGATCATGTCCTGGTCCTCCAGCCAACTGCCGTCGGACCAGCGGTAGACCTCCACGGCGAGCGTGTTTCGACCGGTCTTCAGATACGGGGTGATGTCGAACTCGGCGGGTGTGTAGCTGTCCTCGCTGTAGCCGACGCGCTTGCCGTTGACCCACACGAAGAACGCGGACTTCACGCCCTGGAAGGAGATCAGTGTGCGCCGGCCCTTCCAGCCGTCGGGGACGGTGAAGGTACGGCGGTACGAGCCGACGGGGTTGAAGTCGTGCGGGATCTGCGGCGGCTCAGGGGTCTCGTAACCGACCCACGGATACGGGATGTTGAGGTAGATCGGCTCCGGGTAGCCCTCGATCTCCCAGTTCGACGGGACGGGGATGCGGTCCCAGGTGCTGTCGTCGAAGCCGGGTGCGTGGAACCCGGTGGGCCGCTGGTCGGGGTTTCTCGCCCAGTGGAATCGCCAACTGCCGTTCAGGGAGCGGTGGTACGGCGACTTCGCGAACTGCCCGCGCCGGGCGTCGGCAGCGCTGGCGTACGGCACGAGGCGGGCGGCCCGGGCCGGCTCTCTGTTGACCTGGAAGACTCTCGGACTCGCGTCCCACTCGTCGCCCGCGGCCGCGAACGCCCGCTTCTGCGCGGCGAACGCGGCTGACCCTGCGAGGGCGGCTCCTGCTGCGAGGACGTTGCGGCGGCTCGGACGGTATGTGCTCATACGGCGGCTCCACCGGAAGGCAACATGAAGCCTCAGCGTCGAACGGAATCGCGCAGGGCGCAAGACCTCCTCCGCCTCATACGCCTCTGGGGATGCCTCTTTGAGGGCGCGGGGCTGTGTCAATTTGCGCCTCCGCCTGGGTGGGCGCGTCCCAGTAGCCGCCCACAGGCCCGAACACAGGCGAACAATCGATTGAAGTTCGGCTACGCGCGAGTAAGTTGACGCCCGCGTAAGTAACGTACCGCACCACTGCAAGTGAGCCGCCGCGACCGGGGAGCCGTCATGGGTGTACGCAAAGATCTGAAACAGGCGAAGAAACGTACCGACCTGGCGAACCGCACCGAGGTCGAGATCGTCAGGGACCACCGAGGCGTCGTCCGCGAGGCCCGTATACCGCCCCTCGCACCGAGGGCCACCACCGGCAGCATCGCCGACCTGCCCTACACCAACGCGGCCGAGGCCCCCGACGCCGTGATCCTCCGCCGCAGGGCGAACGGCACCTGGCACCCGGTCACCGCGGAGGCCTTCGCCGGCGAAGTCACCGCTGTTGCCAAGGGGTTGATCGCGGAGGGCCTCGAACCAGGCGGCCGAGTCGCGCTGATGTCCCGTACCCGCTACGAGTGGACGGTCCTCGACTTCGCGATCTGGGCGGCCGGCGGCCAGTCCGTCCCCATCTACGCCACGTCCTCGGCCGAGCAGATCGAGTGGATCGTCCACGACTCGGGCGCGCGTTTCGTCATAGCCGAGACCCCCGAGAACGCGGAAGCGGTCACGGCCGGCACGGCTGACCACCCGGACCCGCCGCGCGTATGGCAGATCGACGAAGGCGCGATCCCCGAACTCGCCGCCCGTGGCCGGAACATCCCCGACGAGGAAATCATCAAGCGCCGGGAGGCCCTCACCTCCGACACACCCGCGACGATCTGTTACACCTCCGGCACCACGGGCCAGCCCAAAGGCTGCGTCCTCACCCACGCGAACCTGCACGCCGAGGCCGCCAACACGGTCGAACTCCTGCACCCCATCTTCAAGGAGATCACCGGCCAGGTCGCCTCGACCCTCCTCTTCCTCCCTCTCGCCCACATCCTCGGCCGCACCATCCAGATCGCCTGCCTGATGGCCCGTATCGAGCTGGGACACTTCCCCAGCATCACGCCGAACGAACTCCGGCCCGCGCTCAGGGAGTTCGGCCCCACCTTCCTGGTCGGCGTCCCGTACCTCTTCGAGAAGATCCACGCCACCGGCCGCGCGACCGCCGAGCGGATCGGCCGCGCCGCCTCCTTCGACCGTGCCGACCGTATCGCCGTCCGCTTCGGCGAGGCCCACCTCAACAGGTTCCTCGACCGCGGCCAGGGCCCGAACCCCGGCCTGTACGCCGCCTGGGCCCTGTACGACCAGCTGGTCTACCGCCGCATCCGCAAGGAACTCGGCGGCCGCATGCGCTACGCCATCAGCGGCGGCTCCCCCCTCGACCGCAACCTCAACCTCTTCTTCTACGCCGCCGGAATCATCATCTACGAGGGCTACGGCCTGACCGAGACCACAGCCGCCGCAACGATCGTCCCGCCCCTGAAACCCCGCCCCGGCACGGTCGGCCTCCCCGTCCCCGGCACGTCGATCCGTATCAACGACGACGGCGAGGTCCTGATCAAGGGCGGCATCGTCTTCAACGCGTACTGGAAGGACCCCGCCGCCACAGACGCCGCCCTGACCGACGACTGGTTCGCGACCGGCGACCTCGGCGCCCTCGACGAGGACGGCTACCTCACCATCACCGGCCGCAAGAAGGACATCCTCATCACCTCCGGCGGCAAGAACGTCTCACCCGCCATCCTGGAGGACCGCCTCCGCAGCCGCCCCCCGGTGGGCCAGTGCATAGTCGTCGGCGACAACCGCCCCTATGTAGCCGCTCTGATCACCCTCGACCGCGAGGACGTAGCCCACTGGCTCCACGTCCGCGCAATGCCCGCGGACACCCCCATGGCCGACCTCATCCGCGACCCCGCCATGCGAGCCGACGTCCAGAAGGCCGTGGACTACGCGAACCAGGCGGTCTCCCGCGCGGAGTCGATCCGCGAGTTCCTCCTCGTAGAGGGCGAGTTCACGGAGGAGAACCGTCTGCTCACGCCGTCGCTGAAGGTCAAGCGTCATGCGGTGGCGCGGGCGTACGCGGATCAGATCGAGGCGTTGTATCGGGGCTGACGCGCTCCCGGGTGCCGGAGGGGGCGTCGACCAGGTCGGCCAGGACGCGATAGTGACCCTGCCAATCCAGGAGCCACGCCGTCAACCAGCTCGACAGCCTCCTGGTTCGAGGAGGTTGATACTTCCGGGAATGGCTCGGACTGAAGGGAATCGCCCCGTTGTCCGGCCGTGATCACCACCGCCTGCGGCGATACCGACGTCGGTCCCGTCAGACGGGCTCGCCGGGGCCGTTCCGGGCCACCGAGAGGATGACCTCCCGCATCTGCTCGACATACAGCCGCATGTTCTTGTAGGCGATGTCTGTGTCCGGGTAGCGGCCGGCGAAGTACAGTCCCTCATGGAGTCTGTTGAACCAGGCGCACACCCTGTCCCCGTAGGACACTCTGACCAGGCCGTACGCCTTCAGCTCGGTCCAGCGCTCTGATCCGGGGAGACCCCGGGCATCGATGAACGAGACGATCGAGTACAGGTCGGGCGACGTCGGGCGGAAGTCCGAGCCGAGCAGGCGCAGCACCCGGCCGATGGGCATGCGGGCCATCGGCCTGTTGGCGTGCACCGCGGTGTGGACCATCTCCAGGACGCATCGGAAATCGACTGCCTGTGCCGTGTGAATCTCGATCGGCGCGCCGCCGACGTACCAGCCGACGGAGTCCCGCCATTCGCTCTTCGCGCGTGTGTGGAACGGCACGACTGTCCGAAAGGCGGGTTCGCCGCCGATCTTGTGGACGACGAGGCTCGTGGCAGCCAGGAGGCCGACCGGAACCCCGCCGAAGGGCCGGCACGCCTCGTCGAACGCGGCGATGGCGTCGGCGTCGACGAGCATGTCGTGCATGAGCTTCTGCGTGGGCAGAGCGCCGCCGGGATCCAGGCCGAGATCGACGGGGAAGTTCGGCAGGTCCCCGCCGCACAGGTCGATGAACTCCCGCCAGCGGGCGACGATTTCGTGCGTGTCGTCGATCCGGTCCGCGTCTGCCCGCTCGATTTCGCAGAAGTCCACGTAACTGCCGACCGGTGCCCATTGAGCGGGACGGCCCTCGACGGCCGCCGCGCAGAGCTCGTGGATCTCGGCGGGGATCCGTTGGATGGAGTACCCGTCGACGTTGCTGTGGTCGAAGGCCATGTACACGCTCGTGCCGCCGTCCCGGACGATCGCCGCGTAGATGAAGTTCGGCCAGCTGAGCGCGTTCGCCGCGACGTCGAAGCGGTCCTGGAGGCGCTGCACGAGTCTCTCCACGTCGGAGAACTCGCCGACCACCTCGCGATGAAGTACGACGGCCTCGGCATCGAGCGTGAACCGGCGCAATTCGTCGCCGGCCCAGCGGAAGCCGCTGCGCAGTGTCTCGTGCCGGAGGGTCCAGGTCCGCAGTGCGTCCTGCAGTACGTCGAGATCGACCATGCCCGGGATGTCGAACGCCGTGCCGAGCCAGGTCGGAACGAACAGGCCGTCCTCGCGCACCGACTTGGCCGTCCGGATGTGCGATTCCTGGACATACGCCGGTGGCCGGGAATCTTCGGGCAGACCGGTCGCTGTCTCGATGGCCTCCTGATCGAGCGTCCACTCGATGAGGAGTCCCGGCCGGGCCTCGCAATGCTGGATGTCGGTCATTCGCACGGCAGGCATCTCCGTTCACATGGGGTGCAGAGGGGCGGTGACTCGGACCGGACCGTCTCTTCGCCGGCGTCAATGCGGTGCGGACCTGCCGCAAAAACCAGCGCGCCCAGACGTTCACCCGTGCGGCCCGGCGAGAAAGTGAAGGAAGGGGCGACTGCCAGCGTCCCAGCCGGTCTCGGAGGCTCGTCGGCGGTGTGGTGGAAGCAGGTGGCGGGACAACAGCGAGCCGGGGCAGGTATGGCTATCGCGCGAGCGGCACTCGGTGTACGGGGCGGAAAGTCCGGGCCGGCAGGCCGCACCGGTGTTGCTGCTCGGGTGCGGCCGGCGCTGTCGTCCTGGCCGGAGACGCCTTTGTCGGCGCGGCTGGCAGGGGGTGCAGACCATCGTCGTCTTTCCGTCGGCCTGCAGCATGGCGCACACGCGCGGCACAGGGTCCCGCGAGTCTGCGCACGGTTTCCCCGATGGTGATCCTCACCCCTACCGGGTCTTCTGGATGTCGGCTTGGCAGGGCAGCTGCTGCTGGGGAACGGCCTGCGCGGGCACGGCCGTGAAGAGGGGCGTGGCAGCCAGCACAAGGGTGGCCGCTGAACGGAGTATGAGGTAAGACATTTGGTCCTCCCTGGGGCTTGGCAGGCCGGGTCAGGGTGCGGTCTGCCATCGTTGCCACTACGAAATATCCTCTTTGCGGCATTCGATAAGATATGATCACGCCTTTGGGGAGCCTGCAACGCGGATGCGCCGGCAGGCCGAGACATGGCAGGTTCCAGGCCTGCCGGCCCAGCGGCGCCATTGGGCTCCTGGCCGAAGGACGGCAACTCTGTTTCCCTGGCCGAACTAGTCTCCGACCCCCGCTGGGCGCCGATGTCCAGAAGGCCGTGGACTACGCCAACCAGGCGGCCTCCCGCTCCGAGTCCATCCGTGAGTTCCGGCTCGTGGAGGGCGAGTTGACTGAGGATGAGCGCCTTCTCATGGCGCCCCTTGAAGGTCGAGCGGCACCGGTGACGGCGGCGTACGAGGCTGAGATCGAGGTGCTGTGCGGAAGCTGACGCTCTCGCACACGGAAGCGCGGGGTGCGCCGCTGTGGCCGCAGAGCCGGGGGAGACGTGCGCCTCTGGCCAAACGGGTGATCACCTGAGTGGAGCAATGCATTTTGCGTGCTTCGTGCAACCCGTGATCACATCTTCCCGAAATGGCGCGTAAGGGATATTTAGGCGCCGCAATCGAAGGTGCCCCTCTGTGGGCCGTCTGCCCCCCCATGACACTTGAGAGGACTTCATGCCTCACCGCATGCTCCGTTCGGCGGCCACCGTGCTGCTGGCTTCCGCACCGCTCTTCGCCGCCGTGCCCGCGCAGGCAGCCGCCGTGCAGCAGGACTTCCCCTGTGACGCCGACATCGAGAAGGAGGACAAGGAGCTGACCAGTAAGGTCACCCTCACCATCGCATGCGACGAGACGCGGACCGTCGGTACGAGAATCGCCGTCGGCAGTTCCGTCCTGCAGAACCGACAGACCGTTCAGGGTGGTGTTGAACAGAGCTTCACCGTCACCGTGAACAGGGTCCCGCAAGTCTGCGCCACGTTGGAGACCGACGATGAGACCACCACGGTCTGCACGGACTGAAGCCACCCCCTCATCGGCACCCGTCTGATGGAACGGTCGTCGCCGCCCCGTCCAGTGATCCGTGAGGCCTGGTGCTGGTCCACTCCAGCGGGAACGGCGACGTAAGTGCCCGCTGTAGGAAGGACAGCCGCAGCTGGGAACCGGAGCGAATTGCTGACCGGTTGGTCGTACCGCCCGCGTGGTGGCGGGCGCGGCTGGCTGCGTAGCCGCCTTGTTCTCCAGCTTCTCCAGAAGGCGGCCGGCTTGCCGTAGAAGAACGTGCGGGTGGCGATGCGGCCCCAGACGCCCTCGGAATGCGACTGGATGTACACGGCGAGCCCGTCGCCACCGCCGAGAGGTGCGAAGGCTGGGTGAGGCGGTTGCCGACCACCGTGTAGCGGTAGGTGCGGCGGTGTCGTATGTGGAGGACACCCCGACATGGGGCGCCGACCAGGAGCGACGTTGTCCTCCGGTTGGTGAGGCCCTCGGTGCGGACGGTAGTCCTGCCGAGGGCTGTCTTCTGTTTTGGGGTTGTCGCGGCCGGCTGCACCTCACGTTCACGGTTTTCGGGCACCGAGTCACCGGACAGGTGGCTGAGGGACTTGGGGAGCTGGACGGTAGCGGGTCTGGCCGGCTTCCTTGTCCCGTTGGTCCAAGATGAGGCGCGGGACACCGGGGCGCAGGAAAGCGGGTCCCGGTGGCGACCTGCGGGGAAGCGTCCGCGGGGCGGCTGGTGGGGTGCGGGTGGTAGTTGCTGGTGAGCCGGGGAGCCGTATGTTGGGGGCGATCTCCAGGTATTCGACACCCTGACCATTGCTGTGCGTCTTCATTCGCCCCATGGCGTTGCTCAAGTCGGCTCGTGCGGCGCGCATTGGTTCGGGATAGATCGTGGACGAGGGAGAATTCGGCGACCTCCTCCGGCGTCTTCACCAGCTTCCCTGAGAGTGAACTCTGGGTGTAGGCCCCGTTGGGACCCCGTTCAAAAGCTCGGGGAAGGTCAACGACCCCCTCCTGACCGGGTGTTCGCCCTGGCCGAAGGGCAGTGCCCGCATGACCACGTGCGCAGTGCTGGAGGATGACCTGCCGCTCAAGTCGGGTGGTCACGAGCTCGTTGATCTCGGCGTCGGTGTCGCGGGAGCGACTGATGCGCAGCAGGGCACGCGCGTAGGCCTCGTGTCTGCAGGAGGCCGAGCACCTCTTGCCCCGGTACTTGAGCTTTGGTCGCCCTGGTCTCGTGCCCCATGAACTTCCGTGCCCAGTCCGGGATCGGTGTCCTCTTGACGTGGCCCCCCGCAGGGCGATGAGTAGCCATCAGCCCTCGGCAGCGCATCCAGCTTGGCGTTGAGGTCCTTGGATGGGGGCTCCTTGCCCAGTTGGAACTGGTCGATATGGCTGTGGGCGATGGGGACCTTGTCGCCGAGCTGCCGTTGGGTGAGCGCGGCCGCGGATGCGGAGCTTGTTGGCGGCGGCCCGCGGGAGAAGCACACGATGGCCGACCATGAGGTCCCGAACCGCTGGACGGCGAAGGTGAGGGCGGGGCACTGAGGCCGCAGAGAACACGAATGCGGCTGCCGAGGCCTTACGCCGCGATACGGAAACTCCTCGCCAGTGTCCGCGAGGCGAACCTGTAGAGCCGCCTCAACCGGCTCCGGTGGACCGCCAGCGCCACGAACGGCCGGAAATCAAGGCGTCTCGGCCCGATGGCGGGGTCACGGGGAAAGTGCGCGTCGCCCCGCGCATTCGGGCAGCGTTTCGAAAATAACGGTGGTTCAACTCTCTTTCCTGGCAGGTGTGTCCTTGCTCCATTGGGAGGCCGACCCCATGTGACCTGGGCAATCTTAATTCATGTCACCTGCAGTACAGGGCCATGTGGATGAAGTTCCGGGCCCGGGGCCCTTTCAAGTTGTGTGGCCTTCCACGTCGAGGCAGTATCGGTTGCGTTCTTCCGACGGGGAAGAAACAGAAACGGAGATACCAAAATGCGCAAGAGCATGATGCGGGGCGCCGCCTCGACCGTCGCGGCGGTGGCCATCCTCGCGGGTTCTGCCTCGGCTGCCAGCGCCGGGGACTACAGCGACGAGCCGAACATCACCATCGTGAACGAGAACACGAACACGAACACCAACGCGAACGAGAACAACAACACCGCCACGGCCACGGCCACGGCTGGCGCCGACGCCGCCGGGCTCGTCGAAGAGATCGCGGACGTGATCGGGGGCTGATCCCTCGTTTGATCGTTCGAGTCAAGTTCGGCGATCACGGGCATCCCTTGTCGATTCCCTTGGGATCGTAGCTTGACCCGAAAGCGTCTTTCCCTGACGGGCGGGTGAGGGGACACCCTCATCCGTCGAGGGAGAGGCGCTTTCCCTTTCCTTGGTTGATCAACTGAAAAGGCGTCATGCCGCAGGTGGTCGCACGAAGTAGCGCACATCGGAGGGGACATGAGTGACACGATCATCCTGCCGCGTTGTCCGGAAACGGGTAAGGCCTCGTTCCGTACTGAGGGCGAGGCTCGTGTCTGGATTGTCAGGCAGCCGTTGATCGAGAGCATTCCGGACCGGATCTATCAGTGCCCCGAGTGCCGGTACTGGCACTTCACCGGATCGCATCATCTGACCAGTCAGAAAATCCAGTCGCGGCGAAACTATGGCAGGCGTGAAGCCGCTCCCCGGCGCAGTCGTAGGAAGAGAGGGAGGAACTGACGAGAGAGCCAGTTCTTTCGCCCCCACCGTGCCGCTGTCGGAAGACCAGCCGAACGGCTGAGGCGCAGGTCGGCTTGGACCGGTTCCTTCGGTTTGAATGCCGGCTTCTCCCACTTATTTCGAGCAGGAAGACGACCAGATTGCGACAGAACCTGAGCAGGGGAATGGTCGTGGCAGCCGCCGCGACGAGCATTCTGTCCCTGTACGGCACCCCGGTGTTCGCGGACTCGCGTGCCGAGGGAGCCTCCGGGGCATCGTCCGGCGCCCTGTCGGGCGGCGACGTCGAGGCTTCGGTGGACGTTGACGCAGACGACAATTCCGTCGGTGTAAGCGCCGAGGTCGACGCCTCCGCTGAGTACCCCCGGAACAGTGGCCCGGACTCACGCGGATCGAATGGCGCTTCCCCCGGCGTCGATTACGGCGATGACAGCGGCTACGGGGACGACGACAGCGGCTATGGCGACGACGACGTCGGCTACGGGGACGACGAAGGCAGTGGCTATGGCGGCGACGACGTCGGCTACGGGGACGACGAAGGCAGTGGCTATGGCGACGACGTCGGCTACGGGGACGACGGCGGCGACAACTCGCACACGCCGCCCGACGAGCCGTCGACGTCACCGCCTGCCACCACTCCGCCGGAGGTGACGACGCCCACGTCGCCGCACCCGTCCACCCCGGCTGCCGAGCCCCCTGCCGCCGAGCCTCCGGCATTTGAGCCCCCGGCGGAGCCGCCCTCGCTCGCTGAGACCGGTGGTGATGAGCAGGTGCTCCTGGCCTCGGGTGCTGCCGCGCTGATGCTGGCGAGCGGCGCCATTCTGTACCGGCGAGGTCGAGCCGCTTCGCTGAGGTAGCGGGGATTCACGCGGGAGTGCTTCCCTCGGGGGCCGGACGGAGACTCGTCCGGCCCCCGAACTCGTTCCCGGACAGGGCTCACTCGCGTGGGTGGTCAAAGGGTGGCCAGGCAGGGGACTCCGCTGGCGGGATTGCCGTATATGTGACTGGATGTCAGGAACAGTCCAAGGAAATGGGCGGCAGTGCAGCCGTTGCGGCCGCCGTTGATCAGTGGAGACGGGAGCAGCCATGGCCGCACGGTATCGGCGCCTCAGGCGATGGCCCGTTTGTGCGGCGGCCGGGATTGTTGCGGCGGGTGCTCTGCTGGCGGGACCTGGACACCTCGTGGGCGGCGGGGCGGAAGAGGGCGCCAGGACGCCGGGGTCGGTGCCGGCGCCGGGGCCGCTTCCGGCCCCGGCGCCGACAGCCACCGGTGCAACCCCCACCTCTTTCCCCGCCTTCGGGGCCTACCTCGACTACAGTCGGCGTGGTGTCGTGCGGACGGACTGGTTCAGCCGGTGGCTGGGTGGGGCCGAGTTGCGGGTGGGGCGTACGTATCTGGCTGGGGATCTCTGGCGCAATATCGAGGGGGCTCCTCGGTTTCTTGACGACTGGGCTGAGTGGCGGCGGGCCAGGGCGGATCGGATGCTCGTCCTCAATGTGCCGATGATGGAGCGCAACGAGGAGGATGTCTCCGATGCCGAGGTGCGTCACCTGCTGCGTCGGGGCGCGGCCGGGGCGTTCGATGTGCACTTTCGGCGGTTGGCAGAGCGGCTGGTCAAGTTGGGGGTGCCGGACACCGTCTTGGTGTTGGGGTGGGAGATGAACGGCGTCACCTACACGCATCGGTGCGGGCCGGATCCGGATGCCTGGAAGGCGTACTGGAATCGGATCGTCGGCACGATGCGGTCGGTGCCTGGGCAGGCGTTTCGGTTCGACTTCACGCCCAGTCGGGGGCGGGATGCCGTTCCCTGGACCGAGTGTTATCCGGGGGACACGACTGTCGACATCATCGGGATGGACAGTTACGACCAGCCGCGTGGGATGGCGTTCGACGAGCAGGTTTCGGAGCCGTACGGGCTGCAGAAGCATGTGGACTTCGCCAAGGAGCATGGGAAGCCCATCTCGTATCCGGAGTGGGGGTTGTTCCGTAACGGGGACAACGCGGAGTACATGCGGCGCATGCTTGCCTGGATGGATGAGCACAAGCCGGTGTACAACACGATCACCGACTACTGCCCGCACGGGGTGTGGCAGTGCGGGCGGAATCCGCGGGCGGCTCAGGTGTATCGGGCCGTGCTCTACGGACGTACCGAGACCGGGAGCGGGACCACCCCGCCGACGACGTTGCCGGTGCCGTCGCAGGTACCAGCGCCAGTTCCCACTCCCGTGCCCGAGCCCGTTCCTGAGCCCACTCCCGAGCCCCAGACCACCTCAGGCTGCCGCCCGTTGAATCTGAGTGACTGGGTCGAGTACTGGATCGGTGGTGAGCCCTGCATTCGCGATGACTGGTGGGGTGACTGGTGGCCGTTCAGTTGGTGAGCGGGTCCTTCCGGCGGCGTACGAGTTCCCGGGCCCGGTTGCGCCCGTAGGCCTCGCAGGCGACCGCTGACAGGAGGGGGGCGGTGCGGCGGCGGGCCAGTAGGAGGCGCTGGTTGACCACGGCGTACGGGCGCCAGCGGAATTTGTACGGCTCGGTTCCGCGCAGCAGGCTCAGTACCTGGCGGTCGTCGCGGGATACGTGGTCGGCGCAGGCGTGCAGCAGCATGGTGGCGATGTCTGCCTTCCGTTCCCGCAGGCGTGGATGGGCGCCGTAGAGGTAGTTGCCTGCCAGGTGGCGCGCGAGCAGGGTCACGTCGACGGCCAGTACGTCGGGGCCGGCTCGGAACTCGGTCACCACGGCGTCGCCTGACCGGACAAGCGGGCCGAGCGCGCGGGACAGGTGCTCGTGGAAGCGGGGTTTGAGGTGTTCGGGGGTCACCTTTCGGTGCTGCCACTGGAGGCGGTGCAGGTCCAGCATGGTGCGTACGGTCGAGGCCACCTCTTCGGGGCGGACGAAGCGGTGTTCGATGCCCAGTTCGGTGAGCTTGCGGAGCTTGCTCTCGACGCGTCGGGCGCGGCTGGTCGGCATGCGGGTGAGCAGCTCGTTCAGGGGGCGGGCGGGTAGTTCCAGGCACACCGAGTCGGGCAGTTGGAGCTTGGGGCCGCGCCAGTGTTCGTACAGCTGCTCCACTGCGCTGCCTGGTCGGGCCTCTCGGATGTCGATCAGTGTGGTGCGGGCGGCTGTCCACAGGGTCTGAGTGAGGGCAGTTGCTGCGTGGTCGGCGTGGTCGTCGTCGAGTAGTACGTCGCCGTAGTCGGAGATCGGGCCGCCCAGGGGGACCAGGCGGGGCAGCGGGCCTCCGGCGCGCATCAGCGGGGCTGCCGCCCGCAGTTCGGGGCCTTCGCGGACCAGTACCAGCCGCAGTCGGCCCGGGGTGCCGTACGACGTCCACCATGAGTGCAGCCAGGCGTGGCTCTGGAACGGGGTTGCCGTGCCGCAGTTGCGGTACAGCCGGTCCCATGCCGGGGCCAGGGCGGTGAACTCGCGCTCGTCGGTGCACAGTTCGGCCCGCAGTGTGTCCTCGGCCGTCTGCACCGTCAGCCCGCTCACAGCTGTCCGTGTGCGTCGGCGGCCGTGGCCGGGCCGGGGACTACGGCCGGGTTCGCGCCGCCCGCGGCGGTGTTGCGCGGGCGGGCGAGCAGTGCGAGGCCGCCCAGTAGGCCGCCGGCGCTTGCGCCCACCAGGGCGGTCAGGGCCGGGGACGGCGAGGACGGGGCGGTGGGTTTGATGGCCCTGGAGAACCGGCGGAGTTCGACGTGCGTGGCCTTCTTGGTGTGGGTGGCGTGGCGGGTCATCGCGCCGGTGACCGCGTTGGCCATGTCGGCGGCCAGGTCTGGGCGGGTGGACGTGGCCGTCACGGCGATCATCGGGGCGTCCGGCGAGGTCGCCGACCGTACGCTCTCGCGCAGCGTCCGCGCCGGTACGCCCGCCCAGACCTGGGCGTCGCCGAGCACCGCGAGTTGCGTGGCGACCCGGCCGTATGCCTGGGCGAAGCCGAGTGCGGCCTGCGGGTCGGACTTGGCGGTGGGTACGGCGACGACGTAGGCCGCGGCGGAGTAGGCGGGGGGTGTGAGGGTGCCGTACGCGGTACCGGCCAGGGCGCCGGTGAGGGTGCCGGCCGCCAGCAGGGACCAGGGGGGCAGGGCGCGCAGGCGTCTCAGTGCCCGCAGATGAAATGGAGCGGTTGCCGGGGGTGTCTGGGTGGCCGGGGAGTCGGTCTTGGTGGTCATCAGGGGAGCACTCCGAGGGTTACGGGGATGAGACGGCGGCCGCGTACACGTCCATGAGCCGTGCTGCGGTGCGCGTGATGCAGTAGTGGCGGGCGGCGGCGGAGGCCCGGCGTTCCGTCGGGCGGGAGGGGCCGTGTCCGGTCCGGGCGCGGGTCTCGGCCAGGGCGCGGGCGAACGCGTCCGCGCCGCCGCGTACCCGGTGGGCCCCTGCGGCGAGGCGTGGTGGGAGGTCCTCGACGGCTGGGCAGGAGCGGTACAGCACCGGAAGGCCTGCTGCCAGGCCTTCCACGACGGCCAGGCCGAAGGATTCCTCCACGCTCGGTGAGGCGAGTACGTCCATCGCCGAGGTCAGCGAGGGCAGATCCAGACGGTCGCGGGTGCCGTCGGGCTCGTACGGCTGTTCCCCCGTGAACAGCACCCGGCCGGTGACCCCGGCCCGCTGGGCGGCGCGTCGCAGCACGCTCTCCTCGGGGCCGCCGCCGACCAGCAACAGGACGTAGTCGCAGGGGAGTCGGGCGAGGGCGTCGATCAGGACGCCGAACCGCTTGCCCGCG
Organism: Streptomyces vastus; assembly: GCF_039532825.1. NCBI lineage: Bacteria > Bacillati > Actinomycetota > Actinomycetes > Kitasatosporales > Streptomycetaceae > Streptomyces > Streptomyces vastus. The sequence continues at coordinate 88,572 of NZ_BAAASJ010000120.1, read as the reverse complement.
GTCAGCCGGCCGATGCCGCCGACGACGTACGCGTCCTTCGGCAGCCCGAGGCGGCGGCGGGTGCGTTCGCGGCGGGCCGGGTCGAAGCGGAAGCGGGCCACGTCGATGCCGTTGGGCACGACCTCGATGCGCGGCTCGGGCACGCCCCAGCCGCGGAGGAGGTCGGCCACCGTGGGGGAGACGGCGACCGTGGCGCGGCCCAGCCGCTCGCTGGCCAGGTACAGCGAGCGCATTCCGGAGGTGAGGGCACGGCCCTCCAACTGGGTGCCGCCGAGGGAGTGTTCGGTGGCCACCACGGCTCGTACGCCTGCCATGCGGGCGGCGATCCTGCCGTACACGCAGGCCCGGTAGAGGTGGGTGTGTACGAGGTCGTAGCCGCCGTACCGGATCAGGCGGGCGAGGCGGGGCAGGGCGGAGAGGTCCCGGTTGCCGGACATGCCGAGGTGGAGGACCCGGACGCCGTCCGCGGTCAGGCCCTCGGCGACCGGGCCGGGATTGGTGAGGGTCACGACGTCGCAGTTGATGGGCAAGTGGCGCAGGAGTAGGCGGAGTTGCTGTTCCGCGCCGCCTACGCCCAGGCCGGTGATGATGTGCAGGGCCTTCAAGCCGGGCATCGCGAGGGCCTCATACTCCGTCGATGGGACGGCGGTGCAGGTGGTGCAGGCGGCGCTTGAGGTGCAGACGCCAGGCCGTGTCGTTCTCGCCGATGTGGACGCGGGGGAGGGCGTACGGGCCGGTCAGGTCGCCGGGGGTGGTGGCGCAGGCGTAGCTGTAGCCCGCGTCCCGTACGGCTTCGACGGTTCGGCGGTCGACTCGGCCGTATGGGTAGCAGAAGCCGCGGATGTGAGCACCGGTCACTTCGGAGAGCAGTGCTCTGCTGTCGTTCACCTCGGCACGGAGCAGCGTGTCGTCGGCCAGTGTCAGGTCCTGGTGAGTGAGGCCGTGAGAGCCGATCTCGATGCCCTCGGCGGCCGCCTGGCGGATGCCCTCCGCCGACAGCAGCGGCTTGCGCGGGCCACAGGGGTCCCAGGCGTTGTCGCCGCCCAGCCTGCCGGGCAGTACGAACAAAGTGGCGCCGAAGGCGTGGCGGCGCAGCAGCGGCAGGGCGTGCGCGAGGAAATCGGCGTAACCGTCGTCGAACGTCAGGCCCACCAGGTCCTGGCCCTCCCCGCGGGCGCGCGCGGCGAGCAGTTCGCGCATACCGACGCCGCGCAGGCCCCGGCGGCGGAGCCAGCCGAGCTGCCGGTCCAGGCGGTGGGGCGAGACGGTGACACGGTACGGGTCGTTGGAGCAGTCGCCCACGGAGTGGTACATCGCCACCCACGGGGGCGGGCCGGGTCTGCGCCGGGGCGTGTTGGGTCGGGGCGTGTCGGATCGGGGGGCGGCGGAAGGGTCGCGGTCAGCGGACACGGGCACGGGGAAGCCTCCGGGTGATGGTGCGGATCGTGGGAGTGAGGCCCTGCCCGCCCGGCAGCCCGGCGAGCAGGAGGAAGACGACGGTGACGGCCGTGCCGCCGGCCGTGAGCCCGAGGGTGGGGGAGTCGACGAGGCTCGCGCCGGACCAGCCCACCCCACAGGCGACCACCGCGGCGCGCAGCGGTCCGACCGTCGCGGCCAGCACCGGGCGGGTGCGGATCGGTACGCCGCGCGTTCCCATGCCGTACAGCAGGATCAGGGCGGTGAGGCTGATGCCGGCCGCGTTGGCGGCGGCGATGCCGAGCACGCCCCACGGGCCGGCCGTCCACGCGCCGGCCCCCGCGGTGGCGGCGATACCGGCGGTCATGGCGGCCACCGGGTACCAGGTCGGGCGCCCCGCCGAGAAGTATGACCGGACGAGTGCGCCCACCAGTGCGTGGCCGAGCAGACCCAGCGCGTACACACGCATCACGGCGGCAGTGGCCGTCGTGTCCTGCGCGGTGAACGCGCCCCGCTGGAACAGGACATGGACGAGCTGTGGGGCGCAGGCGACGACGACGGCGGTGCCGAGCAGCACGACGTACGACACGGATGCGAGGTCGCGTTCGACGCGGTCGCGGGCCCGCTCGGTGTCGCCCTCGGCCAGTGCCTGCGAGACGACGGGGAAGGTGACCGTGCACAGCATCAGGGCGAGCACCATCGGCAACTGGGCCACCTTTTGGGCGTAGTTGAGATGCGAGATGGTGCCGGCGGGGAGCGGGGAGGCCAGGAAGCGCTCGATGAGTACCTGGGACTGGCGGCACAGGGCGAAGAGCAGGACGGTGAGGAAGAGGGCGAGGTTCAGGGCGCGCGGGTCGGCAGCTGGCTCTCCGAGGGCCGTAGGGGCGGTGGAGGCGGTAGGGGCCATCGCGTTCGTCGCGGTCGGGCCGAGGGTCGTCGCCCGTCGGCGGCGCAACTGCCGTAGCAGCGAGGGTAGTTGGGTGACGATCATGAGCACCCCGCCCAGCGCGACGCCGATAGCCGCCGCTCGCACGCCCCAGCGTCCGCCCAGGACGAACATCGCCGTGATGATGGCGGTGTTGTACGCGACGTAGATGGCCGCCGGCGCGACGAACCTGCGGTGTGCGCGCAGGGCCGCGCTGCAGTAACCCGCGAGGCCGAAGGTCAGGACGCAGGTGCCGGTCAGCCGGGTGCAGTCCACCGCGAGACGGGGGTCCGGGAGCCCCGGCGCCAGCAGCTCGACCAGGTAGGGCGCTCCCCAGATGAGCAGCGCCGACGCCACGGTGAACGCCAGCGTCAGGCGGGGCAGCGTGCCGCGTACCAGGGCGCGCACCGGGTCGCCGCCGCCGGGGTCGCCCGTGCCGCCGTGGGCGCGGCGGGCCACGACCGCGCTGAACGCCGGTACGAGCGCGAAGGCCAGCCCGTCCTCGATCAGCAGCGTCGCCGCGAACTCCGGCACGGTCCAGGCGACCAGGAAGGCGTCCGTCTCGCTCCCCGCCCCGAAGAGATGCGCCATCGCCTGGTCCCGGCCGAGGCCCAGCAGGGCACCGGCCAGGGAGAGGAGGACGGTGACGAAGGCGGCCCTGGCGAGGAAGCCGTGCGAGACGAAAGTGGTCCAACTGCCGGGGGAGGGGCCGGGGGCGCCGGTGCCGGGGCCTGCCACCGCGTTGGCCGTGGTGTCCCCGGCCTGCGGAGGGGGAACGATCGTCATCGTGGAACTGCCTCCCTGGAGGCCTTGGAGACGGCCGGTTCGGGAAAGCCCACCCGGCCCCCCAATGCCCACCACGCCGTCAGGCCCAGGCAGATCGCGGTGAGGACGGTCGTGGGCCCGCCGATATCGGCGTACGCGAAGTTGATCAGCTGCCAGACCAGCAGCCCGCAGGCGACGAGCCCGCAGTCCAGGGACGATTCCTCTGTGAGGGCGTCGCCGGGGTCCCGCGCTCTGCGGGCGCGGACCAGCCTTCGCAGTGCCAGCACCAGCAGCGCCAGCCAGCTCCCCGCGAGGGCCAGCAGCCCGACGATGCCCGCCTCGCTGAGCACCAGCAAGTACATGTTGTGCGGCGACAGCAGCGGCTGCTTCCGGTACTCCGTGCCGGCGCCCTCGATGTCGCTGCCCGACGACAGCGCCAGCGAGGCATGGCCGTCGCGGTGCTCGGGGAAGCCCTTGAAGCCGACGCCCGTGAGCGGCTGTTCACGCCACATATCGGCCGCCGCCGCCCACATCGTGTACCGGTCGGTGACCGACTGGTCCGGCGCGTCGCCGACCTGGCCGATGCTGCTGACCCGCTCCTGCAACAGCGTGGAGCCGACGCCGAACCCGCCGACGAGGATCACCGAGACCGCGGCCACGACCGCACCCGTCGCCACCGCCCGCCGCAGGCCCGCGAGCATCAGCTGAGCCCCGCACGCGACGACCGTCGCGATCCACGCACCACGGCTGAAGGACACGGCCAGCGGCACGACGAGCATCACCATGCACACCAAGGCCCACACCCGCTGTCGTACGGACCCGGCTTCGAGCGCCAGGCCCACCGCGCACACAAGCCCGAAGGACACCACGGTCGCCATGCCCATGACGTCCGCCGGCCCGAAGGTGCCGACCGCCCGGATCTCCTGGCCCATGTACGAGGCGCCGGTCCCTGTCGCGTACTGGTGCACCCCTACGGCCCCCTGCCACACCGCGAGCGCCACCACCGACCAGGCCAGCAGCCGGACGTCGCGCCGGTCGCGGACGAGCATCAGGACGGCGGCCGGGACGAGCACGAAGATCTGCAGCCAGCGCGCGAAGCCGGTGAGCGCCGCGCCCGGCGTCATGGCCCCCGCTGCCGCCACCGCGAACCCGGCCACGGGCAGGCCCAGTACCACTACGGCCGTACGGGACAGAGGGCGCCGCCGGTACCGCAGCAGACGGATCGCGCAGCACAGGACGACGACACCGGAGGCGGCGTCGGCGGGGCTCGCGCCGCCCTCGCCGCCCGGCGTGACGGGCAGCGCGAGCAGGGCGATCACCGCTACCACCGGCAGGACGGGCGCCAGTCCGCGCACGGTCGGCAGGGCGTATGTGTGGCTCACCGGTCGTCAGCTCCCCGTCGGGCGCACCAGCGCGGCGGCCGTGCGCAGCAGGATGCAGATGTCCTGCCACAGCGACCAGTCGTCGATGTACGCGTTGTCGAAGCGGGCGCGGTCCTCGATGGAGGTGTCGCCGCGCAGCCCCTGGATCTGGGCGAGCCCGGTGATGCCGGTCCGCATACGGTGGCGGGCGGCGTAACCGGGGTAGGTCCGGCTGAAGCCGGCGACGAAGTACGGGCGTTCGGGGCGTGGCCCGACAAGGCTCATGTCGCCTCGGAAGACGTTCCACAGCTGGGGAAGCTCGTCGAGCGAGGTCCGGCGCAGGAAGCGGCAGAACCGGCTCATGTCCCGCTCGCCCGCCACACTCCAGCGGGTGGCGGCCTCGTGCTCGTCGGCCGGGCGATGGGTGCGGAACTTCAGAAGGGTGAAGGGGAGTCCGTACTCGCCGATGCGCTCCTGGCGGAAGACGACTCCCGGTCCCTCGCTGATCCGCAGCACCAGTGCGCAGGCCAGCAGTACCGGGGCGGCGAGCAGGAGCAGGGCACCGGAGACCAGTACGTCCAGGGCGCGTTTGGCGGGGCTCATGGGGCGTCGGCCGACTTCCAGGCGACGGCAGGGGAAGCCGGCGATGCGCTCGCGGGGGGTACGGGGATAGAACAGGTGGCTGGTTGACGGCTCGTAGGCCGGGGGGCCCGTGTGCGCGAGTGCCATGCTGCCGGGTCCGTCATGTGGGGCGGGGCCTTTGCCGGTCGCGGTTCCTGACAGGTCGTAGGCGGTGCGGTCGGCCTGCTCGTACGCGGGGCTCAAGGGCGGGTCGTACGACGGCATCTCCGCGTCGATCTCCCACAGCGCGCAGCCTGATTCAGCCAACTCCCTTACCAGTGCGCCGTGTTCACCGACGAGTCCGACGAGGAGCACGGCCCGTACGCCGTTCTGGACGACGGCCCGCTGCACCTCCTCATCCGTGCTGAGCACCGGCAGCCCGGCACCGCCTGCCGTGTCGTCGGCGAGGACGCCCACCGGTCTGAGGCCGCACCCCGGCCGGCGCAGGAAGGCGGCGGCCACGCGCTGGGCGGTGGCGGCCGGGCCCACGACGAGGGCGGCGGCGGGGTTGCGGACCAGCATCCGGCGGCGGCGCCAGTGCACCAGGCCGCGGCCTGCGCAGCTCGCCGCCGTCTGCAGGGCGCAGCCGGTCAGCAGCGTACGGGCGGACGGGGCGTGGGCCGGGGAGAGCGCCGCGACCAGCGCCGCGAGGGCACACCAGGTCACCGTGATCCGGGCGCAGAGGGCGGGGAGTTCGTCCAGGACGGCGGGCACGGCGGCCTGGCGGTACAGCGCCGCCAGCGCGTTCAGCCAGAGGACGGCGAGCAGCAGGGGCGCGGTCAGCAGGGGGTGGGGGAGGGCCGGAGCGGCGGTGAGCGCGGCCGTCGCGTCCACGAGGAGCAGGGGTAGCGCGGGGGTGCGCCGCGCCGCGGGCCGCTGCCTCGCGGGGAACCCCGAGCCGCCGGGGGCCCCGCGTGCGGGGAGGACCGAGACGGGCAGGAATCCCCGCTCCGGTTGCTGGGCTGCGAGGGGAGAGGCGGTGCGTTCGACGGTCACGAGCGGATGGACTCCCTGCACTCGATGGGTTCCTGGGTCACCGGGCGCCCGGAGCCGAGGAGTTCGCGGTAGAGGGCCGCGACCGCCTCGGCCGAGTGCCGCACGTCGTGCGCGGTCAGTACGTGGCGGCGCCCGTGGCGGCCGAGCGACTCGCGCAGCGGCGGATCGAGCAGCGCGCGGGTGAGCGCGTCGGCCAGGGGGCCCGGCCGGCCGGGGGGTACCAGGCAGTGCGTCAGGTGACCGGGCGGCAGACTCTCGCGCGCCCCGGCCACGTCCGTGACCACCACGGGCCGACCGCACGCCATCGCCTCCAGCGGTGCCAGCGCCATGCCCTCCCAGCGGGACGGCAGCACCACCAGGTCGGCGGCCTGGTACCAGGGCACGGCGTCGGCGACGGCACCGGCGAACAGCACGCCCTCGGGCGCGCGGTGCCGCAGCAGCTCCTCGTCCGGCCCGTCCCCGACGAGGGCGAGCCGGGTCCCGGGCACGCGTCGCAGGACCGAGGGCCACGCCTCGAGCAGTACGTCCTGGCCCTTCTGCCGGCACAGCCGTCCTACGCAGACGACCAGGAGGGCGGACCGGTCGAGGGTGGCGAGGGGCGCAGGGGTGGCTCGTACGGGGGTCTCGGTTTGTACGAGGGTGTCGGTGGCGTGGGCTTGTACGGCTGTGTCGGCTTGTGTGGCCGTGTCGGCGGCGGGTTGGAAACGCTGTGGGTCGACCCCGTTGGGGATCAGTCGCCAGTTGGCCCGCACTCCGGCCCGTACGCCTCGCGCGCGCTCTGCCTCGCTGACGCACACCACACGGGCGGCCCATCGCGCCGCCCGCCGCTCCCACGCCAGGGCTGCCGCCGCCGTGAGCCCGCCGACCGCCTCGAACGACCAGGCGTGCGGCTGGAAAACGGTCGGGATCCGCCCCCTGACCGCCAGCCGGGCGGCGAGCCCGGCCTTGGCGCTGTGCGCGTGCAGCACCTCGGGCCGGATCTCGTCGACGATGAGTGCGAGCCGGCGTACCTCACCGGGAAGCGACCATCCCGGCGCGCGGGTGGCGGGCCAGTGCCGTACGTCCGCGCCGAGTTCCCGCAGTGTCCGGGCGAGGCCGCTGCCGGGGCACGCGACCGTGACGTCGAAACCGGCCGCACGCTGCGCCCGCACCAGTTCGGTGACGACGTGGGCGACGCCACCGTCCACCGGCTGGGTGACGTGGAGGACGCGCGGCGAAGTCCCTCGCCGCGTCGCACCGCGCAACGACCCGGCGGACCGGCTGACCATCACCGTACGAGTCGACCCGAAGGGCGGTCGTCCCGCCCTGACGGGCCGTGGGACGGGCGGACCTCCGTGTGAGTCGCAGTGGAAAGAACCCGGGCATGACCCATGACCGGCGTTGCCCTTTCGCGAGGAACATCAAATTCGGCTGACGGTGCGTCACTCTATCCCGGAATACCTCGTATATCGGGCAAGAGTGACAAAGTGCTTAAATCATCGTCTCGTGTCGGTGGCTGTAGGGCCGGTGCCGTCGGGGTGCTGCGCCGAACGGGGCGGAGTGCCGGGAGGGAGCGAACAGTGCCGCTCACCAGTGGCGATGCCTGGTCGGGAGCAGCCTGACGGTCGCTCTGGGCGCCTGATCGGTTGCAGTGTGTGGCCACCGGTTTAAGGGTGGCCCCAAGACCCCACGCACCCTTGCGAAAGGAACCTCCATGCGTGCTCCTTCGGCACGGCGCATCGCGACCACCGCACTCTGCGCCACGTTTCTGATCGGTGTCACGGCTCCTACCGCCATGGCGGCCGACACAGCGCGGGAAAGCACTCGCGAGTCGGCCCCGGCCAACGACGCGGCCACCCTCCAGAGCCAGGTCCAGCAGCTGGGCACCGTCAGCTCCGTGGTGGCCCCGGTCACCGAACTTCAGAACGCCGTGCTCAAGGCCCAGGCCGAGAACTCCCAGCTCTCCGCCGCGGAGGTGACGAGGCTCGGCGACGCCGCCAAGGCCGCCATCGCCGCGGCCGCCGCGAACCCGGTGACTCCCGCGGACCCGTCGACCCCGTCCACGCCGGGCGTGACGACTTCCACCTCGCCCCTGGCGCCGGTGACGCCGGCCGATCCGGCGACGTCGGCCCAGCTGCCCGCTGACGGCCTGCAGGATGCGCTCGCCGCCCTGCAGGAGGCCGTGACCGCCTTGGTCGCCGCCGCCACCTCCGGTGACATCGAGGGTGCCCTCGCCGCGGTCAAGACCGTGTCGCTGAAGCTCGTGGCCGTCGTCCTCGCCCTCCTGGGCGGACTCCCCGGCCTGCCCATTCCCGGCCTGCCCATCCCTGGCCTGCCCCTTGAACAGCCTTCCTGAGAACGGGAGTTGTGCCTGAGGCGAAGCAGGCACAACTCGGCCCGGACGCCGTACCGACGCCGTCGCGGATCGGTACGGCGTCCGTTTCTCCGGCCGGACCCCCGTTGCCCCGTCTTCTTGGTCGCGTTCATAGGAGGATGAGAAACGCGGATAAGACGCGCCCTTCATTCGGGTGACCTTCTCTGCGGCGGGCCGGAATTTTCGGTGTTCGGGGTTTCCGTGGTGTCCGGGGCTCGTTGGCTTCGGTGAAGCAATTCCCGCTGGCGACTCACGGGTTGCCGAAGAAAGGAACGCGATGAAGTCTCTGAAGGCTGCCGCCATCGTTGCCGGTTCCCTGGTCGTGGCTGGTCTCGCCACCCCCGCTGTCGCCGCCGACGTCGCGGGGAGTCAGCCCGCCGACCTCAATGGGAACGTGCGCAACCTCACGCAGGGTGTCAAAGCGCCGGGGCTGGACGGCCAGAAGATGCTCGACACGGAGAAGGGCCTGGTGCCCAAGGCCGTCGAGAAGACGACGGGCACCGTGGGTAACGGCCCGGTGGGGCGCTGAGAACTCGTGCAGAAGTGAAGGATTAGGGCGCACTTTCGTCTCGGGCCTTCGCTCGGATTTTCCGCCCGGGCTCCTTTCCGGATCTGTGTATCGGTGCTTGTGACCGTCCCTGGGTTCCCTGGGCCGATTCCGCCGCATGCGGGATCGGCCCTTTGACCCTGTTCAGCGTTCCGTGCATTCCGTGCGTTCAGTGCGTTCCGCGCAGAGACGAGGAAGGAGACAGATCGTTGTCGAGCAGCAGAACATTGAGGTTTCCATCGGCACGACCGGTACGCAGTGCGGCTGAGCCCGCGGGGCGGCGGCGTGTGTTGCGGGGGGCGTTCGCGGCGGTGGTCGGGATGGCGTCCGCACCGTTCGTGGTGGCGTCGAGGGCGGCCGGGGTGCAGGAGACGCGGTTCGAGGAGACGTATCGCGGACGCCGGATCGTCGGTGTCTGGCACGACGACGGGCGGTCCGGGGGTGGTGGCTCCGGCACCTGGCACATCGCCGTGGACGGCCGGCCGCTGCATCTGATGCGCCGGGCGGACGGCAGCTGGGTGAGCATGGTCGACCACTACCAGTCGTACGCGACTCCGCTCGCCGCCACGCGCGCGGCCGTCGACGAACTCGGCCCCACCGCAGGGCTGGGCGCACCGGAAGGCGCGCCGGATGACACCAGCGGCCGTACGCCGTGCGGGGACCCGGGAGCTAACGGGGACACGGGAACTAACGGGGACACGGGAACTAAGGGGGATCACCGCTGTGGTGTACACGCGTAAGGACGTCAGCACGCTCACCCGGTCCGAGCGGCGCCGGTTCGTCGACGCGCTGCTCGAGGTGAAGCGCCGTGGCGAGTACGACGAGTTCGTGCGCACGCACATCGAGTACTACCGCTCCGACGGCGAGCCCGGGCTGCGCGTCGCCCATATGGCTCCTTCCTTCCTGCCCTGGCACCGCAGGTTCCTGATGGACCTGGAGGAGGCGCTGCGCCGCGTGGACGACTCGGTGACCGTGCCGTACTGGGACTGGACACGCGACCGCACCACCACGTCCGTTCCCTGGACCGAGGACCTGCTCGGCGGCACCGGGCGGCGGTCCGACCGGCAGGTCATGACCGGCCCTTTCGCCTACGGCAACGGCGCGTGGACCATCGAGGTGGGGATCACCGACACCGAGTTCCTCACGCGCGACCTGGGCCGCCGGCGGGACCCGATCGCGCTGCCCACGGCTGAGGATGTGGAACGGGCCCTCGACGACCCCGTCTACGACACGGCTCCCTGGGACTCCACGTCCGCCAAAGGCTTCCGCAACAAGCTGGAGGGATGGGGGTCGGGGCGGGGCTCCGTGTCATGGCGTACGCACAACCGGGTCCACCGTTGGGTCGGCGGCCACATGGTCGGCGGCGCCTCCGTCAACGACCCCGTCTTCTGGCTGCACCACGCCTTCGTCGACCTCCTCTGGTCCCGCTGGCAGCGGCGGCATCCCAGCGCCCGCTATCTCCCCGCCAGGCCGCCGGCCCGGGGCGACGCGCAGCGCGGCCGGGTCGCCGCGCGGAATGAGCGGATGCCGCCATGGGACGTGACGCCGGGCGAGATGGAGGACCACAGCGCGATCTACCGGTACGCGTAGGCCGCACGACGTGCCGGTCCCTGCCGTGCCGGTCCTTCCCGTGGTGGTGCTGCCGTTGTGGGTAATGGCCGGAGCAATGGCCGGAGGAAGAGCATGGCCCGCGTGGTGGTCGAGGGCGCCGACATCGTCGTACGCCTCGCCTGGTGGGAGAAGCTGGCAGCGCGCCGCCGGGGTCTTCGCGTGCCCGTCGCCGCGCTGCGTGGCGTGTATGTCGAGCCCGACTGGTGGCGCGCTCTTCGCGGCGTACACGGCAGCGGCGTCTGGATTCCCGAAAAGCTGTACGCGGGGGTCCGGCAGCTGCCGCACGGCAAGGACTTCGCGGTGGTCCGAGGAGGGGGAGCGGTGCTCTGCGTCGAACTGAGCCGCAGTGCGCCGTTTCGCCGCCTGGCCCTCTCGGTCCCCGATCCCGAGGGTGTCCTCCGCGCCCTGCAGCCCCATGTCCCCCGAGGTCGCCGGAGATGAGTGCTCACTGCACGGGGCCTCGGCATGCGTGTTACTCCGTTCAGCCCCACACTGAGGGGGACCCGGCTGCACGCAGGAGGTGACTGCGGGTGACCAGCAGACGCGCGGCTTGAGGGGCGGCGTTCTCGCGAGCCCGTCGAGCGAGAACCAGCCAGCCGCAGAGCCCGATCACACTTCCCTCGGGAGGCTCCGTGATCTTGATAGCCCTGCTCCTACCGGTCTTCATGATGCTGTTGATGCTCGCGCTGGAGGCCTTCGAGGACTTCCTGTTCCGCCCTGCCAAGCCCCGTCGACATCCCCCCGGCCTCGTTGAGCGTTCCACGCGGCGGCGAAGGCCTCGTCGAGCAGGTTGCCGAGGTCGAGGCGGCCGTCAGAGTCGGTCCGGTGGCTGACGGCGAAGTTCGGGAAGCCCACCGTCCGGAGTCAGGCCGAAGGCGGGCGGGACCAGTCAGACCTCCCGGACGGCGGCAGCCACCTGATCGAGCAGTGCCCTCGACTGTGCGGTCTTCCCGGGGCCCAGCTTCTCGGCGATCCGCTGTGCTGAGCACGGCACGAACCTACTTGGCGTCTGGGCTCGGCGACCTGCAAGGCACTAACAACTGCCTCTGGCCTGCGAAAAAGCAGCGCCCCCGGCGGGAGCCACAGAACATGGCTGGTCGTGCCCACGGCGCTGACCTGCGTATTTGCGCCGTGGTGGCGGTAGAGGGACGGGCCCGGCTGGTGCCGCTTCCGCCGGGAGCGGACTCGACGGTTGCAGAATCCACGAGTGTGGTGGGGGAGAGTACCGCCCCCTGCTGACGCCTTCCACGAGTTCGGCCGACATCGCGGAAACCCGGTGAGCCGGGGAGAAGGTGGTGGCATGGCGAATGCAGAGCGCGCGCAGCCGACCCCTTCGTCGGGGCGCGGCAGATGGGGACCCCGCCCTCTGTTCATGTCCGGTACGTCGTTGTAGACGGGCCGGATGGCGAGGAGCTGCGACGGCGCCAACTGGATGTGATCCGCGACGTCCTGAAGTTTCTTGCGGATCAGGAACAAGCCGCTTGCCCTCCCGGAGACAGCGAGGAGTGACGGTGCGGTAGCCGTGAGTGCTCGACTTACACGCTCCGCGACTCCTCGCACTCGATGTTCTCCCACACTCTCCAACGGCCCTCTGACACCCTCACGGTCTCGGATCCATGGCATGGAGCACGGCGCCCAAGCCTTCGCGGACGCGGCATGCGCGGGCGACCTTCAGCTCGGCCTGCGGGCAACCTGGCCCGACAAATCCACCTCTACCTGGAACCGGGCGGGCTTCACCACCCGTCAACACGCCATCTGGGCATGCGTCGCACGAGAGGCAGGCCTCAGTCGCTGACTGAGCGGAACAGCCAGTTGCTGCGCAGGTCGGCGCTGCCGCACTCCACCATCTGTCGGCGACGGCTGTAGTCTGGCCCAGTTTGGGTGAAATTCTCCCGCCGTCAGAGGGTCAGGACTTGCCCGTCGCCGAGACCGTCAACACGCAGTGCCGGGCGTGGCTTATCTGGCCTCTCTGTGGAAGACGGCTGAAATCTTCCGCCCCTGCGGAGGAGGCGGCAGGCCTGACGGTCGCAACTCCGTTCGAAATGTCGACTGCATGGCGTCAGTGTGCCCTGTGGCCAGCCGGCGAGAGTGAGTAGTCCGCACCGACCTGCAGTCACGCAGCCGTATCAGTCGAAGATTCAGGGCCTCGCTGAAGTTCAGCGCCGTGCGGGTGAAAGTCGATCGCTGGCTGTCAAGCTACTTGAGCCTTACTTAAGCTCGACTTTAGGACAGAATTTTTGACTAGGGGTCGAACTTCGACCATTAGTCGGGCATGCTGGAAGGCATGAGAACTACGCAGAGGAAAGCCCAGGAAGTTGCAGAGCGTGAGCAACGGCTCCTTCGGACAGCGCTGGAGGTGGTAGCGCGGGACGGCTTGCACAACCTCACCCTGGCACGGCTGGCGGCCGAGGCCGGCTACTCGAAGGGAACCATCTACAACCACTTCACGTGTCGCGAGGATCTACTCGTCGCGCTCTCGACGGACAGCGCGAAGCGGCAGATCCGGTACTACCAGGCCATCGCCGATCTGCCATGGGATGGGGTGCGGGCGCTCTACGGCCTCATGCTCGCCTATATGCGGCACGCGGAGACCGCTCCTGAGCTGTTCGAGTCGAGCATCGCGGCCCTCGCCAACGCGGTAGGCGCGTTGGCGTCGCCGGAGCGTCTGGAGCGGAGGGATGTGATCGACCGCCAGATGGGTCAGGTCATCGGTTCTGTCGTGGAAAGGACCAAGCGTGAGGGGGCATTCAAGCACCCGGCACTGCTGCCGGAGGCGGCCCTCGATGCCCTGCGATCGGCGGTCCTCGGGTACACCGTCACCCACCTGCTGTCCCGTCGCTTCCAGTGGGGTGACGTCACGACCGACGGAAATCGCCTGGTTGTGGCTGCTTCGGTGATGCACGGCCTGGGCTGGCCGCGGATCGAGGCGAGCGCTGCGTCTTCGGTGCAGCGGGTTGTGGACGACCTGATTCCCGCGGAGGAGAAGGCAGGAGGAGAGCGGTTGGTTCACGGCTGATCGCGCGGACCGGTTTGCGACGAAGGCGGATGCCCCCGGAGAGGGTGCTTCCGCCTTCTTGTTGTTTGTCCATTTCAACAACCTGGCTGTTACGCAAAGTAATCATCTGGCGAGGTGGCGCTCTCCGTAAGCAACCCTCCCCATCTCCCTCGCGCCTCGTTGTGTGAACTAGTTGTCAAAAATCGACGGATGGTCATAGTGTCTGTCGCGTCGCCGGTTCGGCCCGGCGACGGCACCAATCCCTGGCGGCACGGACCCACTCCGGGTCCAGCTGCCGCTTGCTCGGCCGGCTGGAGATCCCAGGCGGTCGAGGCAGATGAGAACGGCGATTGGAAAAGGGGGAGAAATGCAGATCAATATCGCGCGCAGAGACACCGCGCTGTGGTCCGCGTGCTCGGATCTCGCGCAGGAGCGGTATCGGCGCGACTACCAGGCGGACATCACCGCGGCTCCGGACAGTTTCATCGCGCTGTGCGCCATGGAGGATGGCGTCGAGATTCCCATGGCCTGCGCGGGGCTGACGTTCGGCAGTGCGCGCGGTCTGCTCGTCGACAACTACCTGGGTCGGCCGGCCGCCGAGGCGATCGCCGCGCATGCGGCGACGCCCTGCGAGCCGAGCAGCCTGATCGAGATCGGGCCGCTGGCCTCGCGCGAGGCCGGAGCCGGTCTGGCGCTCATCCGGATGGTGCCGGCCCTGAGCTGGTGCAACGGAGCCGAGTTCCTGATGTGCACCGTGACGCGCTCCCTGGCGCGCACCCTGGCCCGCGTCGGTATCGAGTTCACCGGCCTCGCCCCGGCGCGTGAGGAGTCGCTGCCGGCCGAGCAGCAGGGGCGCTGGGGGTCGTACTACGCGACGGAGCCGGTCGCAGGCTACGTGGACCTTCGTCACTTCGCGGCGCAGCTGAGCATGCGCGGTGACTCCGGCCCGCACCTTGCCGTGACGTGGGAGCAGACGACCACCGAGAGCACGCTGGCGGGTGCGCGATGAAGGACGTGCTCGCCGCCCTGCGGGCGCCGCGGCACCAGGAACTCGTCCTCGTGGAGTGCCTGGCCGAGGACGGCACGGCCGAGCAGACCTACACCTATGGGCAGATGACGGACTGGGCCGACAAGGTGCGCGAGGTGCTGCGGTCCCGTGGTCTCACGTCGGGTGTGCGGGTCGGGCTCGTGGCGGACAACAGCCCGGAGTGGGTGGCCGCCGACCTGGCGCTGCTGATCGACGGGTACACCGAGGTGCCGGTTCCGCTGGCCTTCTCCGCCGAGCAGGCGGCATCGCTGCTCCGCGATGTCCAGGTCTGCGTGGTGGACGCCGCGGGAGCAGCCAAGTTGGCGGCCTGGGGTCTGTCGGGTTCGGCCGAGCCGGTCGTGGTCGAGCGGCCCCGTGACTTCAGCAGCCGCATCCTGAGGGAAGAGGACGGCTCGGGCGCAGCCGATCCCGACCAAATTATCAAGATCATTCACACCTCGGGGACCACCGGCGCCCCCAAGGGCGTCAAGATCCGAGCGGCCGGCCTCGGGGCACTGCTCTCCTCACTGGACGAGGTGTCCCCGTCGGAGGTCTACGACCGTTACCTCTCGTTGGTTCCCTTCAGCCTTCTGGTCGAGCAGGTCACCGCCGTATACCTGCCGATTCTCCGCGGTGGCCGCATGGTTCTGCTGCCCCGTGCCGTGCCGCTGCTGGGCACCGCGGGCTCGCGGGCCGACGAGGCGCTCGACTGGTTGCGGAAGGTCGCTCCTTCGGCTGCCGTGCTGCCGCCGGCGCTGGTCAGCGCCCTGGACAAGGCGGTACGCGACGGCGACGGTGCTCCGCTGTTCCCCGCCGGGCGGTCTCCGTTCCTCATGGCCGGAGGTGCTCCCGTGGACGCTGAGGCGCTCAAGCGCCTGGACGCCGCCGGCTTGCGCGTCCACGAAGGGTACGGGCTGTCGGAGAACGGTTCCGTGGTCTCCTGGAACACCGCGAGGCACTGGCGTCCGGGCACGGTCGGGCGGCCGCTTCCGCACTGCTCGGTCAAACTGTCCGATCAGGGCGAGCTGTTGGTGAAATCCACGTCCCTGTTCGCGGGATACACCGTGGAGGATCCGACCAGCCGGCCGGTGGACGACGCAGGCTGGCTCCACACGGGAGACCGGGCGCTCATCGACGAGGACGGCTTCATCCGCATCCTGGGCCGTCTGAAGAACGTCATCATCACCGGGCACGGACGGAACGTCTCGCCCGAGTGGGTGGAAGGACGGCTGCGTTCGTGCGGCGACGTGGCCGACGCGGTCCTCTTCGGCGAAGGGATGGAGCATCTCGTCGCCGTCCTGGTCTCCTCGTCCCGGGGCAGTGATGCCGCACGCGCGGTGGAGCGCCAGGCACGAGCCTATGCCGAGCGCGCGCTGGCGGAGACCGACCGCCCCGAGCGGTACATCGTCCTGCCGGACGGCAAGGACCTGCGGGAACGCTACTTCACCGTCACCGGCCGCCCGCGCCGTCAGCTCATCTTCGACGAGATAGTGCGCCCCGCGCTCGCACCCGTCGCCTGATCCGTGGACATCACTCGCAACGCACCGCTTCATCAAATTCGTCACATTCATCACATGGGGGAAACGATGACGCACGCCCAGAACACCCAGAACAAGGTGCAACTGACCGCCCTCGGAGACGGCGACGGCCTGCTGGTCACCCCGCGCGACGCCGGCACCAAATTCACCGATCTGTACGAGGCCGGACTCGACGGGCTCCTCGCCGACGCAGGACACCTGCTGATCCGGGACTTCCAGCCTGCGGTCGACGACTTCAACGCGCTTGTCCGGCAGTACAGTTCGCGCACCACGCTGGACCCGGCCCGGGTCTTCCACGGCGACGCCGCGCAGAAGGTCGACTCCGGTACGGACGCGATCGGCCTGCACGTGGAGAACGGAGCGACCCCGTACGCCCCGGAGCTGCTGTGGTTCCACTGCGTGAAGGCCGCCTCCTCCGGTTCGCAGACCACGGTGTGCGACGGCTTCCGAGTCTGGGACGCCCTGTCCGAGCGGGCCAGGGACGTGTTCGCGGCCCAGCCCATCAGCTACACCCGCACCGTGCCGGCCGAGCTGTGGCGCAAGCTGGCCGCCTTCCTCGTCGGAGACGGGCGCGGCCCGGACGAGGTCACCGTCGCCGACCTGTACGCCCAGGCCAACCCGGGCGCCAAGGTCGAGTTCACCGAGCGCCCGGACGGCGGCCTCTTCTACCACTACCAGGTGTTCGCCGCGCACCCCACCAAGTGGTCCACGCGCACCGCCTGGGCCAACAGCCTGCTGGGCCCCTCGTACAACTACGAGGTCCCGGACATCCGGTTCGCGGACGGCAGCCGGATACCCGACGACGTCACCGCCGAGTACATCGAGGTCACCGAGCAGGTGACCGAGGAGATCGCCTGGCAGGACGGCGACATCGTCCTCATCGACAACTCGCGCGTCATGCACGGCCGCCGTGCCATCACCGACACCAACCGCACCATCCTCAACTCCCAGAGCTACGCGAGGAACTGACTATGAAGTACGGGATCTTCATCGGCTACACCTTCACCCCGGCCTGGCTGCAGAAGTCCGGCAAGGAGCGGGAGCAGTTCCAGCAGGAGCACATCGCGCCGCTGATCGCCAAGTACGCCGACCGGCTCACCGTCCAGCACTACGACGCCGAGGCGTTCTCCGCGCAGCCCACGGACTTCGCCTTCATCACGACCGAAGACTTGCGCGCCTACTACTTCTTCATCGAGGAGCTGCGGGACTCGCCGCTGTTCGCAGACGGCTACGCGCAGATCAACGTGATCCACGTCGGCATGGCCGACGGCTACCGGCAGTTCGAGGAGGAGGTCCACGGTGACGGTGACGACGCACACTGACACGCCGGCCGACCACGCCGGCACCCGCGCCCGGCTGCGCGACATCTACGCGGCGGCGCACGAGCAGACCCTGCACCCCAACGCCCTGGGCTGGCCCGGCCGTCCCGACGAGCGGGAGCTGGACTTCATCTCCCACGTGGTCTACGGACGTCCCGGCATGGCTCACGAGGGCTGCGCCTACCTGGTCAAGGAGCTGTCGCAGCTGGCCGAGATCGAGCGACACCTGTCGGCCGTCTTCGGGATCATCACCGCGCAGCTCGGCGCGGACACCTCGCCCGTCAGCGACGGGTACGACCTGCACCACGCGCTCAGCTGCTTCGCCGCCGAGGAGTACCTGCACGCCGACTTCTTCTACCGGTACGTGCGGGAGTTGGCCGCTGAGGACATCAAGCTCGCCGATTCCCTCTTCCCCGAGCGCCTCGCGCTCTACCAGGGCGACGACTCCCCGTACGTGAAGCTCGCGGCGATGTGCATGGCGGCGTACATCGGCGAGTCCGTCATCACGGTGTTCGAGAAGCGCACCGCCCATCTCGACCCGGGGCGCGAGCACTTCCTCACCAAGCTGCTGTGGGCGCACGGCATGGACGAGGCCCGGCACGTGCAGGTCGACCATGTCGTCCTCGAGTGCATCATGCCGTCCTTCAGCGAGGCCGAGCGGCAACGTGCCTTCGAGATCTTCTCCGGAACCGAGGAGCTCAACGCCGAACTGGCGGGCCGCTTCAAGCAGCTCATCGTGGACGTCTTCGGTGTCGACCACACCGTCGGCAACCCCGCCTGGGACGTGCAGCTGCGTCTGACCTCGGCCTTCCGCCAGGCCATGACCGCGACCTGGCCCCCGTCCCCCGTGGACGAGCGGATGGACGACGAGACTCGCAAACTGCTGCACGAGTTCGCCGGGACCGACCGCGTCCACCCCTGATGCACGCCCCACCCAAGCCATTGGAGCAGCACATGAGTTCGCGTGACCCTGGTGCCGTCGTCCGTCGGCACTCCATAGGCACCATCGATCCACACGCTCCCGTCGTCACCGGCATGGTCGGGGCCAGGATGGAGACGGCTGACGGCAGCCACTGGTTCGACGCGTCGACCGGCGGCTTCGGCGCCGGACACCCCAACGTCACCGCCGCCATCGCCGAACAGGCCGGCCGAGTGGCCCTGTCCAGCCGCATCCTGCTCAGCCGGCCGCTGGCCGAGGCCGTCAACGCACTGGACGCCTTCTGCCCGGACCCGCTCACCGTCTCCTACCTGTGCAACAGCGGCGGCGAGGCCCTCGACTCGGCACTGAAACTGGCCAAGGGCACCCACCCCGACCGCTCGCGCGTGCTGGGCATCGCCGGGGAGAACTTCGGCACCCTCACCCACGGCCAAGGCCTCAGCACGGGAGCCACGCCCGTACCTGTCCTGCCGCTGATGCCCGTGACGGTTGCCAGCGCCCGCCCCGAGTCCCTGCTCGAACAGGTCGACGCCACCCTGGCGGCCGTGGTCGTCGCACCCGCGGCCCCCGGCCGCCCGCTGGACCGGCTCTCCCCGCAGTGGTGGCGGGCCCTGCGCGACCGCTGCACCCAGCACGACGTCCTGCTGATCCTGGACGAGCGGCTCACCGCTCCGGCCCGCCTGGGCTGGGACCTCGCCACGCAGGCACTCGGCATCGTCCCCGACGCGCTGATCCTCGGCGAAGCCCTGGGGGCGGACGCCGTACCCGTCGGTGTCATGGTGACCAGCAGGGCGGCGTACGACCGCGTGTACGCCGGGAAGAACCCAAGCCTGCACGGCTCCACGTTCGGCGCCAACCCGCTGTCGGCGGCCGCCGTCTGCGCGGTCCTCGCGGCCGTGGCGGCCGACGGGCTGGCCGACCGGCAGCGCCGGGCGGAGGACAGCGCCCGGCGGCTCCTGGGCGACATCGCCTCGTTCGGCACGGTGACCGAGTTCTGCGCGGACGGCGGCCTGGTGTGGCTGCGCCTCGCCACCGCCGAACAGGCACGAGCCCTGACCGCGGCCCTGGCTGAGGCCAGGATCCTGGTCCGGCCGCCCCTCGGCCCGGATGGCGACGTGGTGGCGATCCTGCCGCCGCTCACCGCCGATCCTGCCGACCTGGAGCAGATCCACGGCATCGTGCGCGCGGTCGCCGAGGAAGTCCTCACCGTGCGGGAGGTCGCCGCATGAACGCCGTACCCCAAGCCGTCCTCCAGCAGCGGCAGGACGTGCTCGACTCACTCGGGCGGCACTGGAACCCGACCGCGGCCCTGATGCTCGCCGCCGCCTCACGGCCCGTCGAGCAGAGCGCGAGTGGCACCGAAGTCATCTCCGAGGAGGGCGACCGCTTCCTGGACCTCGCCGGCAGCTACGGTGTGTTCCTGGTCGGCCACGGAAACCCACAGGTGCGCGACGCGGTGCTCGACACCCTGTGCACCGCGCCGACCGTGCCGCCCGGTGCGGTGCACCCGGCGACCGCCGAACTCTTCGAACTGCTCACCACGATCCTCCCCGCCGGCCTGGACCGCTTCGTCCTCGGTTGCTCGGGCGCCGAGATCAGCGAGACTGCGCTGCGCGCCGTCCACCTAGCCCGCCCTGACCGACGCAGGATCCTCATCGCGGAGGGCGGCTACCACGGCAAGACCCTCGGAGCCCTGACGGTGTTGGGCCAGCCCAACCATCGCGAGCCATTCGAGCCGCTCGGCAGCGAACTGATCACAGTGCCCTACGGGGACGCTGCGGCCGTACGCGAGGCGCTCGCCGACCGGAGCGTGGCGGCGGTCTTCCTGGAGCCCGTCCTCGGCGGCGCCCACCTCACCGTCCCGCCCGAGGGGTACATCGAGGAGGTCGCCGCCGCCTGCCGGGCCACCGGCACCCTGTTCGTCGCGGACGAGATCCAGACCTGCCTCGGGCGCACGGGCAAGATGTTCGCCGTCGAGCACGACGACGTCGTCCCCGACATCCTGCTGTTCTCCAAAGCGCTCACCGGCGGCTTCATCCCGGTCGGGGTGTGCGCGCTCAGTTCCGAGGTGGTGGCGCAGGCCGAGCGGCACCCGCTGTGGCATCCGTCGCTGCTGGCCGGCTCCAGCAGCATCTCGGCCCTGTCCGTGAGCGCCGCGACGGCTGCCATCCGCGAGGTCATCGCCAAAAACCTGCCCCACCGGGCCGCCACCCTCGGCCCGCGCCTGACCGAGGGGCTGGCCGAGGTGGCGCGGCGGCACCCCAAGCACCTGCTGGGTGCCCCCGGGGTCGGCGTCATGGCCGGGTTGCGGACCCGCAACCCCTCGGTGGAGCTGCTGATCTCCATGGTGATGGCTCGTCACGGCATCCACACCGGCCACTCGCTCAACGAGCAGATCGACCACCCCGTCCTGCGCTTCTATCCGCCGCTGACTATCACCGCCGAGGAGATCGACCGGGTCCTCGCGGCGCTCGAGGCCACCATGACCTGGCTGGACCGGCGGCCCCGGCGGCTCACGGACGGCATCACGAAACTGATCCGGCGCCAGTACCAGCTGCCGCCCTGGCTCGTGCTGAAGCTCAGCCACTCGAAGATGCGCGTCGACTGGTGACCGGCGGGCGGGTGCGGCCACGAGCCACGCCCGCCCGGCGATCACAACGGCCACGCAGTACTCCCGTCCTGCCCGCGCAGACCATTACCGCCATGTGGACCGACCAGTTCCGCACGGCGCCGAGGCCCACCCATCACCTGGCCGGCCCGATGGTCTTCGTCTCCCACCGGCGGCGCCCCCGGGCCGCCGGTGGGCCCGGAGGTCGGCGGAGGCACCACCCCTAGCCCCGCCGGCCCCACCACACGGGCTTCCACCACCGGACCTCACGATCGGAAGAGGACCGCTCATGTCCGACACCTCGCTGTCCAGCGGCATCGGCGCCACCGACACACCGGCCCAGAGCGGGCCGACCGATGCCCGAAGCAACCGCAGCTCCCTGCTTGCCGGCGTGCTGCTCGCCTTGTTCCTGGCCGCTGCCGACTCCACCGTGGTGGGCTCGCTGCTGCCCACTATGGCGAACCAGCTGGGCCAGACCGACCTGTACCCCTGGCTGATCTCCGCGTTCCTGCTCACCAGCGTGCTGGTCACGCCGCTGGCGGGCTTCGCCGCCGACCGTTACGGCGGCCGCACCACGATGCTCGCCGCTCTCCTCGCCTTCGCCGTCACCTCCGCGGCGGTGGCGGCGGCCACCACGATGCCGCTGCTCATCGCCGCCCGCGCGGCGCAAGGCATTGGGGCCGGCGCGGTGGCCGCGCTGACCTACGTCGTCATCGGCCAGGCGTTCGGCCCCGATGAGCGCGCCCGCATGCAGGCGACACTCTCCGCCGTATGGGGCCTTGCCGCGGTGGCCGGACCCGCCCTCGGCACGGCCGCCGAGGCCACCGTCGGATGGCGCTGGGTCTTCCTGATCAACCTGCCCCTCGCCGCGCTGGCCGCGTTCCTGGTACGGCGCGTGCCCCCGGCGCAGGCCCAGAGCTCCCGCACCATCAGTCCCTGGGCCTTGCTGTCGTTCGCCCTCGCCCTGGGCGGAGCGCTGCTGCTCCTCGAAGCCCCCGCCCTGGACTTCCCGGCCCTCATCGTCATTGCCCTGGCGGTGCTCACCGCAGTCGGCATCGTCGGCCACGTCGTCCAGGTGCGGCGCAAGCCGCAAGCGGCCGTGGTGCCGGTCGCCTTTGCGACCAGTGGCGAACCGCGCATCGCTGCCCTGCTCACCATCGGAGCGGCCGCCGTCCTCTATGCCTCCGTCACCCTTCTCCCGCTCGCCCTGGCCTCCCACGGCACGGCCGGCGACACGGCGAGCGGTCTCTTCGTCATGGCCGGTGCGCTGGGCTGGGTGGTGGGATCGGCGGTCTGTGCCGGCCTGCTCAAGCGCTTCGGAGCTCGCGGCACGGCGCTGATCGGTGGTCTGCTGCTGACGGCCGGTCCGCTCGTCCTCGTACTCGGCGGCAGCGAATCGCTCGTCCTGGCCGTCATCGGCGAGGCACTGGCAGGTCTCGGCACCGGTTTCGTCGCCACCACCGGCCTGGTGCACATCCAGAACACGTCCCCGGCCCAGTGGATCGGCGCCTACACGGCCGGCATCACCCTGTGCCGCAACGTCGGCGCGGCCCTCGGCATCAACCTCATCGCCACCGTGCAGCTGATCGCCGCGGACCAGCGCACGGGAACGGAAACGGCCAGCGGCTCCTACCAGGCCGCGTTCGTCACCCTGGCGATCATCGGCCTGCTCACGCTCACCGGCGCGCTCCGGCTGCCGAAGCGCGGCTGAGCGATGGTCACGGCGCTCCTGACGTTCGCGCTGTACACGGGTGCCAGCGCCCTCGTGCACTGGTACCTGTGGCGGCGGCTCATCCACGACACCGCCCTCGGCGCGCGCACCGCCCGGCACAGTGGCAGAGTCCTCGCCGTACTGGCCGTACTGGCCGTGCTGCCGCCGCTCGCCATGGCCACCACCAGAGATGCGCCGCAGCACATCGGCCGCTGGATCGCCTGGCCGGGCTACGTGTGGCTCGCATTGATGATGTACCTGACGATCACGCTTCTCCTCGCCGAACCACTTCGGCTCCTGGTCGCGCGTGGCGGCAAGTCTCGTCGTACCAGTGGCGGGACCCATGCTGAAGCACTGCCGCAGAAGGTCCCTGCGGGCGTGACGGAGTCAGGGCGTCCGACACCACAACGTCACATGCCGGGTGGCGAGGGGGAACGCCTGGCGGAGAACCGTGCGCCGAGCGATGGGCCGACGCGGCCGACACGGCGCGTGGTGCTCGCCCGGGCCACCGCCATCACCGCGGGAGCCGTGGCCACCTCACTGGTCGGCCACGGCATGCACACCGCTCTCGGCTCGCCCCGCCTCGCACGCGTACGCATACCTCTCGCACGACTCGGCCGCCAAGCCGACGGATTCCGTATCGCCGTCGTCAGCGACATACACCTCGGCCCGATCCTCGGCGAGCGGCACACGGAACGGATCGTCGAGATCGTCAACCGCGCCGCCCCGGATGCCGTGGCGATCGTGGGCGACCTCGTGGACGGCAGTGTCGACCACCTCGGCCGAGCTGCGGCCCCGTTGCGGCACCTGACCAGCCGCTACGGCAGCTACTTCGTCACAGGCAACCACGAGTACAAGTCCGGCGCCGAACCGTGGATCGAGGAGATCGGCGAACTGGGCATCCGCGTCCTGCGCAACGAACGCCTGGAACTGCCGGCCTTCGACCTCGCGGGCGTCAACGACCTCACGGGTACCGACCACGGCGACGGGCCGGACTACGAGGCCGCGCTGTCCGACCGCGACCCGGGGCGAGCGGTCGTCCTCCTCGCCCACCAGCCGGTGATGGTCCACGAAGCAGCCCGCCGCGGAGTCGACCTGCAACTCTCCGGACACACCCACGGAGGTCAGATGGCCCCACTCGGCCTCCTCGCCTCCCTGCAGCAACCCGCGATCGCCGGCCTGCACGAAATCGACGGCACCCAGCTCTACGTCAGCCGCGGCACAGGCTTCTGGGGACCTCCGGTCCGGGTCGGCGCGCCACCCGATATCACCGTCGTCGAACTGCAGAGCAGAAACAGGTAGCTCTCTTTCCGCACCCATCAGGGGGATCCCGCAATGCGCGTGACACACCGCCCCAGCCACGACCAAGGACTTCGACCCTCCACAGAGCTCCACCCAGGAGAAGCAGACGCCACGGCCCCCTCCTCACAGGACGTGGCAACGGACCCCATCGCACGCATTTTAGGAATGTTCATGGGAGCGAGCCCAGCTGCACCAGCAGTGGGAACCGTTCCCGGTCCGCTACACCGCATCGAGCACTGACGCCCCCGGCGGCGTGTACCGAGCTGCCCCGTCAATACCGCCCGGAAAGGACGACAACCGTGCACCGTCTGGCTCAGGGCGGCGATGAACCGTACGCCCCAACGGGCGACCGACCGACCGTGCGGACAGCGTCGGTTGAGGCGCCGGAAGTCGCGACGCCGGCAAGAGCCTCCGCGATCACCAGGGACTCTCAAACCAGCCAGGTGTTCAGGAGCATGGAGCTGATCAACTCGGCGGTGGAAGCCCGAGCTCACCCCATCTATCAACGACACGGCATCCACCGTGCCGACTACCCCATCCTCGACTCACTCTCCCGTCACCACCCCACGCACATCCTGGCGCCCACGCAACTGGCCCAGCAGTTGATGATCAGCACCGGCGCCCTCACCCCCCGGCTCGACCGACTCGAAGCATCGGGGCTGATAAGGCGCCTCTCCGTACCCCGCGACCGCCGTCGCCTTCACATTCAGCTCACCCCTGCCGGGCGGCGATGCGTCGGGGCTGTCAGACGCGATCTGAGCAGCCATCTGCAAGAGGCCGTCCGGGGCATGGGAAGGATACAGCTCGACGAACTCGCCTCGCTTCTGAAGACACTTGAGGAGCACATCCAAGGATGAACGCCCGCAGCTCCCCTTCCTCGGTCAACCGCCGAGCGCTCCGCCCTGAGCCACGACGGTCGTTCCTCCCGCGCCGAGGGTCGCGTGCTGCCTGGTAGCGTGTACCAACTTCGAAGCATCCACTGCGGGTTGGTGCTGAGAAGGCCGCCAACTGCGCGGGGCTGATCAGGCGCAGGCTCCCCCTTCGCGGCGCCTGCCGAGGTCGCTGGGCGCCCATAGCCCTTGAGCGGGGGACCAGCCATGTTTTGGGTGCCCCGTAGGGCCCGAACCTGTGGCCGGCCGCTCACATTTCGAGCCATGGCCAAGGGGTCGTGACCTGCGTTTTTCCCTCAGCTTTGCCGGGATTCTGCCGACTCGGCTTTTCCTCGCTTCCCCAGGGGCGCACAACCACGAGCGCCGCGGACGGGCGAAACGCGCCGCTGACCTGCGACGATGCCCAGGCAGGGCTGACCACAGGTTGGCGCCCCCGGCAGGAGCCGCCGTCAAGGGCTGGTCGGGCCGAACCCCATGTGACCTGCGAAGATTCGCTCATCGTGACCATGTCGGCACCTCTACCGAAGACACGGGTAACCGAGACGAGACACGTTCGGGGCGCCAAGAGGTGAACGAGAGCGGTCGAGAGTCGGCAGAGGATGGCGAGCGGGGGAGCGGGCTCTGCCACCGAAGGGTGTTCGGCAGCGGTCAACTGGGATGACGGCGGAGGACGTGTGGGAATACTTCCAACGGTAGCTGGCTGCCGGGCACGTACCCAGTGGTGCGGAGTTGGACCGGGTGGCGGGCACGAACAACTACGGCCGGGCCGTGCTGGCTCGCTGGCGCCGCGCCGGCCGGATCCCGAGCACGGTGGACCGGGCGCATGTGAACGGAAGCCGGTTCATTCCTGAGGTTCTGCCTCTGCCACCGATTTTGGCCTGATTGGCCTGCTTGGGCGTAGTAGGCAGCGACCGCCTCCGTGGGGCACGATCGTTCGTCGTGCTGATGGACGGGGGGCGTGTGGATACGGGTTCATCAAGATCCGAGGACGCGGGTGCGGGTGGGGGCGGGTCGCTGCTGAAGGTGCCTGCGGTGCCACGGCAAGCGGCGGGTGGCAACGGCCAGCCCGGCTACGGGCAGGGCGGGATGACCGAGCCCACGCGATTACTGTGCGCGGTCGTGCATCTACGGCCTGACAGAGCCGAGGAGTTCGCTGAGAAGCTCAGAAAGTGGCGGCGGAACAAGGCCAAGCAGTTCGGTGACAAGCTCACCCCGAAGAAGGTGCGCGAGCGGCGCCGGGAACAGGTGGCCAAGCGGGCCCTCGAGAGTGGCAAGTCCGCGCTGGAGAAGGCGTTGGACGACAACGAGCCGACCGAGCGCAAGCAGCCGCGAGTGCTCGTCGGCCACGAGTACGTGCGCTGGGTACGTCGCCGAATAGCGGCCGGCGGGCGTCCGGTGCCGTCACACGGCTTCGACCTGGAAGCCGTACTGACCGCGTGTGCGCAGGCCGAGCGGCTGCTGTGGCTGCGTCGCGGCCTTATGGCCCTGGCCTGCACGGCCGGTGGCCTGTGGCTGCTGGCACCGCTCGCCTACCTGGCGCCGTTGATCACCCTGATGGGGGTGTGGGCGGCGTTCTATACAGACCGGGTGCTCGCCCGGGGTCGGCTTCGTGCCCTGATCGGCGCCGACGCAGGGGAGGCATGGGGTGCCGAGGTACCTCGCCGGTTTCGGCGGGCGGTGGAACAGATCCGGGACGCGGCTCACGGAGAGGTCGTGCCGTATCAGAACCAGATCCGCGCCTCTGGGGCGAAGTACCACTTCGTCGGGGCCGGCAAGGTCTGGTTCGAGACTCAGATCGGCATCGACGTGGGGCCCGCCAAGCCGTCGGACGAGCACGACGGTCAGGCCTCTGAGAACGGGAACAGCCCGTCTCGGTTTCTACCCAGCGTGGAAGACCTGCTGGCCGGCGGCCGGCCAGGCGATGGGGTGGTCACGTTCACCCCGGATGATCTGCACGCGCATGTGGCCAGCGAATTGCAGCGTCTCATCAAGCCTCTGCAGGACTTCCACCCCGACAGCGAGCAGGAGGTGTTCGGCGTCGCAGCCATCTCCGCCGATCGCTGGAAAGCGCTGACCCCCGAGGGGTGGGAGGGGCTGGTCACGCTGGCCCGGGACGGCGTGCGGGCGGCGAACGCGCAGCGGACCCCGAAGGTCGCCCGACGCTTCCTGTGCGCTCGGATGACCTCGTGGGACGGCGAGTTGGTGGCCTCGCTGTTCGTGGGTTTCGCCTATGAGAACCACTACCTGCGGGTTGTCATCCGCCCGCACGTGGTCAACCCCGTCCACCCCGAACCCCGCAGGGCGGAGAAAGAAGCGATGCGGGGAGGCTGGGTCTGGAGACGGCGCATGGCGTACCTCGCCGCCGTAGATACCGGCTGGTGCCTGGTCCGGCCGTTCAACCGGGACAAGAACCGCAAGCCGCATCCCGAGCAGGATCCCGATACGGGACCGGTGAGCCTGCGGGAGGTCTACTCAACCCGGTACATGGACGACATGCTCCAGTACGACGATGCCCGCCGCTACATCGACATGATGCAGGGACGGGTCCTCGCCGCCGTCGAGGGCTTCCTTGTCGAGCACAACGTGGACACCGGCGCGTACCGGGAAAAGATCACGGTCGTCATGAACAACGGCATCATCAACACGGGTGAGATGAGCAACGTCCAGAACCAGCCGGGGGCCGTCGGTTCCCAGCAGTCGTCAGGAGGAGGAACGTGATGTTCGGTCGTAACCGGCAGCCGGGTGGCGCCAACTCGGGGATCCAGAACAGCGGATCGATGCAGAACGTACAGAACCAGCCGGGTGCCTACAACTCGACTCAGAGCCAGGACAACTCCGGCATCGGCCGGGACGAGTTAGAGGGCATCGCCGATCTGCTCGGGCGGATCCGGCAGGGTATGGAGCTCGGACGGGCCCGTGTCAACGACTACGAACTGTGCGTCGGCTTCCTGGACACGGTGGCCGAGCAGCGGCTGGACGATCCCGAAGGGCGAGCCGTGGCCAAGGGGCTGCTGGAGAAGATTCAGCAGAAGTGCGGTGGGGTGCCCGGGCTGGTGTCCCTGATCGCGTCCACACTGGCGGCGGTCTCTGCACTCGCCTGACGGACCCCCGGCAGGGTGAATGTCACTCCCGCTTCTGGTCGGGCTGCCAGGCGTGGGTGGGCAGGGCGTCGGCGAGGGTGGCGAAGAAGCGCTGGTCGCGCCAGGCGTCGCGGTTGCCGATGACGAACAGGCGGCGCTTGGCGCGGCTGACGGCGACGTTGAGGAGGTTGGGGCGGGAGGCGGCCCAGGCGCGGGCGCCGGGGCGGCGCGGGTCGGTGCCGAGGACGAGGATCACGACGTCGGCTTCCTTGCCCTGGGTGGTGTGGATGGTGCCGACCCGTCCGGCGGGCAGCAGGTTCCGGCAGGTCTTCTGCGCGGCGGCGACGACGGCGCGGAAGGGGCTGATGACGTATACGTCCCGGGCCAGGTCGACGCCTCCGTCGTCGCGCAGCTTCTGAAGGACGCGGCGCAACGCCCGGCCCTCCTCGGGGATCCAGTGCCCGTCGGCTTCGGCGGCGGGCACGTGCACCCAGCAGCTGCGGGGGGCGTAGCGGTACAGGCCGCGGTCGGGTGTGCCGTGCACCATGAGGTTGGCGTAGGCGATGGCGTTGCTGATGGCGAACATCGGGTCGTCGCAGCGGCGGTGGACGCGCAGCGGAGCGCCCGTCCACACTTCCCGGGAGCCGTCGGGGAGTTCGGCGGGCAGCAGGGTGCCGAAGCGGTTGGTGCGGTCGGCCAGCTGCTGCACCGAGGTGCGACTCGGCGCCCACTCCTCGCTCACGCCGAAGTCGTCGCGTAAGGCTCGCTGCGCGGTCCACGGGAGGACGACGACGGGTTCGAGCTGCAGTGGGTCACCGACGACGACGGTGCGCTTCGCCCGCCACATGCCGCCCACCGCCAGCTGCGGGGCGGCCTGTCCGGCCTCGTCGATGAACAGCCAGCCCAGTGCCTCGCGGCCCAGCCGTCCGAAGACCCGGTCCAGTGACGCGAAGGTCGTCGACACGACGGGCACCACCAGGAACAGGCTCTGCCAGGCCGCCCGCAGCCGCTCCTCCGACACCGTCCTGGGGGCCGCGCCGGTCACCGCGTCCATGGCTGCCATGAGGTTGCCGTACATGGTGCGGGCCGTGCAGCGCAGGAACGCGTGATGCAGGTCGAGCGCGGCCAGGAACAGCTCGCTGCGGGCTCGGGTGATCTCCTCGTCCGCCCACGGCGCGGCCGGCTCACGCGCGGTGTCGTCGCTCAGCCAGTGCTCGCGCGGCACGTGACCGTCCCACCGGGAGCGGGCCCGGACAACGCTGTCCGCCAGCCGCGCGACCCGCGCTTCGGCCTCGTCACGGGCCCGTTCACACGCGCTCCGCTCCGCCACGGCGTGGGCCACGGCCTGCCGGGCCTGCTCGAGCCGGACGCGAGCGCTGTCCCGCACGACGCGCTGCTCCTCCTCCCGCGCGGCGAGGTCCTGGTCGACACGGTGCCAGTCCCGGGCTGCTCGCCCCCACGTGAACAGACTCACCACCAGGCCCGGGCGGCGCTCGAAATGCGCCGCCCGGCGGGCTTCCGTCTCCGCGAGAGGCGCCTGAGCGTCGTCCAGGGCTTGTTCGGCGCCGCGGACTGCGGCGCGGCACTGCGACAGCCGGCCGGCAGCCCGGCCGGAGGCCTCCTCGGCCGCCCGCAGCTCGGCCTCCGCGGCGGGGAGACCGCGCAGTGCGGCCGCGGCGGACTCGCGCTCGGCACGCAGCCGCTCAACGGTGGCAAGCACGGTCCGGAAGCGCTGTCCGGCCTCGCGCCAGAGGCCGCTGCGCGGTGTCCTGCCGTACTCGCGCAGCAGTTGAGCCAGCCCGCGTTCGCTGTCGACCCAGCCGTTCCGGTTACGGCGGCGGCGCCCGCGCGGCGGGGGCGGCGGAGGCGGCGTGCCCTGGTCGGACATCCGGTACTTGCCGTGCCAGAGCCGGTTGACGAACTCCACCCGGTTTCGCTTGTTTCCCAGCCGGGCCGCGACCACGCCCCACGCCGGGACGCCGCCCAGCAGGCGGGTGGTCTGCTCGGCGAAGTAGTCGGCATCGTCGCGCCATGGCTCCCCGAGTGCCTGGCGGGCAGGGATCTCGGTGGAGATGTTCTCCACGGCACCGTTGTTCGCCGAGGCCACCACCATCTCGAAGCCGGTGAACTCGGGCCGCAGAGGTGTGACGGTGCGTGTGTAGTCGCCGCTCTTCCAGGTGTACGGCGTCTGCTCGGCGAAGGCCTGCGACGGCAGCCGCAGCGCGGCCAGCCGCACGGCACGCTGCACGATCACCGCGGCGAAGCAGTCGCGCAGCATGGTGGTCTTGCCGGTGCCGGGCGGCCCGTTGACGGCGAACAGTCCGCCGACGTCGTCCAGTTGGGCCTGAACGGTGGTCACGGCGAACTGCTGGCTCAATGCCAGCGGATGCCCGGGTTCGGTCGGCCACCGCCCCACCGGTACGGCGGCGGGGGTCACCGCGGCGAGCGCGACCTCGGGGCGCTGCCGCAGGTCGATGCGCCACGCGGTGTTCACCTCGGCGCGGGGGTGAGATACGCGGCCAGCCCGGCGCCCGGATCCTTTTCGCGCAGCGCCCGCGCCACCCGGTCCAGGTCCGCGGCGATGAAACTGTTCAGGAAGTCCTGCTGGTCGGCTTCCCTGGCGAGGTCCTGGCGTACGGCGACACTCCGGACCCGTACGCCGTCGGGGCGCAGCGTCTTGGCCACACCCCAGGCCTCGGACAACTGCCGGGCGAAATCCAGCAGTTCCTTGGCCGACAGCAGCCTGTCCCCGACACGCGACCTGCGGTCGTTGTTCTCGTCCTCGGCGTCGGCATCGTCGTCCCGGTCCTCCGGCTCGTCCTCGGGCGGTTCACCGTCCGAGTCCGGGCCAATGCGCCCATCGCGTCGTTCGCCGACGCCGGTCTGAGCGGTTCTGCTGGACGCCGGGCGTTCACCCAGCCCCGTCGCCCTGGCAGCCCAGGCCCCGGCCTCCTCCTCGACCCCGTCCAGCCATCCCCGGCTGCCCGGCCCCCGCGACAGCGCCCGTCCGGTGGCCCATGCACAGGTGGACAACACCGGGGAGTCGAGCAGCAGCCGTCCCTCATCGGTGATCGTCAGGGCGAACAGCGCGCTCTCGCCGTCCATCCGCCCGTCGTGGTCCTCCTCGCTCTCCCCGAAGACGTTCAGCAGTGTGTCGCGCACCGAGCGAAGCGCGTACGCACCGCCGTACACCACGTGCTGCCATGCGTAGCCCGGCTCCAGCGGCACCGAACGCAGCGGGTGCCCCGCCTCCCACGGCAGCGGGCCGTCCACCGTGACCGGGTAGACCCGGTCACGCGCGGAGACGGCCGGAATCTTCTGCGGGCTGAACAGCTCGACCGCACGCCAGTAGTCCACGATTCCGGCTCGCCGCAGCCGCTCATCCGCCATGCCCCGCCCAAGCTCCTCAGATCCGAATCCCGCTGCCTGCGGCACCCTGCGCAGCCGTTGTCCCATCCGACCGCTGCCCCGTACCGGCACGGCGACGAACAGCGCCACCGGGTCCCACGCGGCGAAGGGCAGCCTGCCCAGGCCTTGCACAGTCCCAACCCTCAATCCGCTGACCGGGTAAGCCCGTTCAGCGCAGGCAGTGGGTTCCGGCAGTGGCTCCGGAACGTCTGGCTTCGTGGATGCGTGGGCTGACGTCCTCGCCACTGCGCACGACCGACTGTCAGTGCCATCCGGTAGGAAGATCCCACGAGGCTGCGAGAGAGAAGGAGTGATCGATGGCAGCGGCTCGGCGGGCGGTGGTCGTGTGGGCGGTGCTAAGTGCTGGCTGGATCGGCGCGGTCATGCGCTGGGACGGCCTGGCGCGGGACCCCGGCATGTGGGGCACGATCTGCCTGGGGGTGGCCGCGATGCTGGCCACGTTGCTGGTCTTCGTCGTCACACTTGCCCCGCTGATGGTGCAGATGCACTTCCGCCACACCGCGGGCCTGGCCGCGACCGTGCTCGATCGTGCGGCGATCGCGTACGGTGCGTGCTTCATCTCGGGCACTTTGTTGCCGGTTCTCGCGGCGGCCGCGCCGTCTCGCGCGGGCACGCTGGCCGTGATCGCCGGCCTGATGCCCGTTCTGGGCTCGCTCGTTCCCGCCGTCCTTTTCTTCGCGGCGAGGCTGCGTTCGGGCTGGCTGTTGCAGCGCCGGGTGGCGCGTGCGGAGGCGCTGCTGAGGGATCGGCGGTCGAACCGCCGCTCCTTTCGTTTCGAGCGGGAAGCGCTCGACGCATGTCATTCCGCGACCTGGGCGATTCGGCTGGTCATGAAACACGCGGGCGACTCCTGGGACGACCAAGGAGCAGCCCGTAGTAGCGCAGTCCAGCTCCTGCAAGCTGCGGTAGCGGCCGACACCCTGGCCACTCGCCGGTTCGTCACCGACGAGATCCTCGCCTTCACATGGCTGGGCTCGGACCAACACAGCGCCTCGGTTCGTCGGGACGTCGCGTACGTACTGGAGGCCACCGTGAAGTCGGCGCGGCCGGAGACGGGTCGGTACATCGTCGAAGGCGTGCTCGCCGCGTTCCGCGCGCTGGGTGAAGGGAGTGACGTGACCCCGGCTGAGCGGGAGGAACTCGCCGGAGCCGCCAAGCGCGTGACGGTCGCCTGCCTCGCCGTGATCGCGCCGTCCGCCCGACCGCACGACACCAGGTACCGAGTACCTCGTTCCTCCGACCCCGGATCGTCGGCGCGAGAGCCCATGCCCTTCGACCGCCACCATGACGCCATCGTGGCGTGGCGAGTCCTGCAAAGCGGAGTCGCCACCATCCGAGAACTCGTCGGCCCACCGAACCGGCTGCTGGACGACAGCCGCTTCGCCCACACTCAGGCGAACACATTCGCCGCGGGCTGTCGCCTCCTCGCAGAGCTGGCTCAGGAACTACAGGACAAACATGTCTGGGTCGACCACGACGAGATCATCGAGTGCCTCGCAGGATGGCTCAATCACCGACTCGGCGACGGTTCCAGGCGCGTCGACGACCTGATCGAGACGGGCCCCCAACCCTTCCCGTACGCGGTCGAGCTGCAGGCAGCCGCCGATGCCATGGCGGACATCGCGGTGTCCGCGTACAACACAGGCTTCGATCATGTGACACGCTCCGCTTTGGCGACGCTGGTGGGACATGCCGATCGGGCGCTCACGCGCGACTCCGTTGCCGTCGTCCTGGCAGCCCGCTCTCTGGCCCGGGCCCAAACCGAACTCTTCGGGCGCGGCGATACGGAGATCCGCGACCTCGCCGCGCACGCTCGCGCCGTCGACCTCTGCACCTCCCTCCAGGGGGAGAATCGCCAACTGCTCGCCTCTGCCCTCGCCTTCTCCACGGCCGCTGAGGAATCTTCCGGTCCGGACAGCCTCCGCCGCAGCACCAGCCATGTCCGGGCCATGGAGCAGGTGGTGCAATGGGCGCTGCGCCCCCTCTTCAGGAGCTGCTCCGGGTACGGACAATTGGCCTTGGCCATAGCCCGCACCGCGCAGAGCGTGCGCTGCCCTTCCCCGTCCTTCCCGGTGTACCGCTCACGCGGCACAAGCGAGCTGCCGGACACGGACGCCATGGCCCTCTGGCGAG
The DNA here is from genome assembly GCF_039532825.1 of Streptomyces vastus. Lineage (NCBI taxonomy): Bacteria > Bacillati > Actinomycetota > Actinomycetes > Kitasatosporales > Streptomycetaceae > Streptomyces > Streptomyces vastus. The sequence continues at coordinate 55,008 of NZ_BAAASJ010000120.1, read as the reverse complement.
AAGGACACGCCTTTGACCACGGGCGTGCCTATGGGCTCGATTCTGATCTACGCATCGCCTTGATCCAAGCCATGTGGCCAAGTGAGGGGACAGAAGCGGGACTCGAGGTGTTCCGGGCGGGTGTGCGCTGGCGTGCCGCCCTGGAGGCGGCAGGCGCCGGAGTCGAGGACAGCGACGGTTCGCACGGTGTGCTGACCGACCTGGCTGGCCCCGGCATGTCCTTTGAGGTTCGATTCTCGCGGCAGGCTGCTGCCTTCGGCCGACGCGTCGAGGCGTGGACCAAAGCCCCGTGGTGCACCACTGGCGTCGTGACCCCGCTGTCGCACATCCCCGACGGGGACGGCCTTGTCTTCATCCCCGAGGCAACCGATGACGCGGCTACCAGCCTCGGGCTCCTGGTACGACGCCACCGTGCGACACGACAACAGCAGGTGTCCGACTCCGAGTTCGGCGAGCTGTCCGAAACCGAGATGCGTGCTGTGGGACTGCTCTGGGGCACATGGCCACCACCCGAGGGCTGCCCGAACGATCCCTGGGACGAGCCCGAATGGTCACGCCCGAAGACCATCTCCTACCGACTGGAACGATTCCGCTCAGAACGGGAGCGCGGCCGATACCAGACAGACGAGCTAGGCATCGACCGCATCTACCACGCCAGAACGTCCGGCAAGGAGCGCATCGTCATCACCGAGCCGGACGGCAGCAGCCGGCTCCTCTGCGGCGTGGACACAGAGAGGGAACCCTTCTCCCTTGCGTACGGCGGAACCGGCGAAGCCGTCCTCGCCCGCAGGCTCACCGCCGACGCACTGGGCTCCCTCGCCCTCTGCCCCGCCTGCCACGGAGGATCGGCGCCCGACTGGATGCCGGGCTGGTGCCGGACCTGCCGCGGACTGCGCACGCACCCGGACCTGGGCCGGACGGAACAGGCGGTCGCCAGTGCGGTGGCGAGAGCGGCGAACGGCAGAGTGGAGTGGAACATCAGCCGCAGCGACATCCTCGACGCGATTGCCTCGATGGAGGGGCGTCCGGACCTCAGGGACGCGGAGCCACAACGAATCGACCACTGACACGTCGGATCAGGCGAGCTCACCGATGACTTTCCGGAAGAAGGCGTCAATCCAGTCGAGTTTGGTCAGTGGATGGCTCGATCTTGACGGGTCCCGATCTGGTATCACGATTACCCCTTGGATAGCATTGACTTGCTTGAGTTACCCCCCACCTCAACGGGAGTCCAGAGTGAACCGCCCCCTGCCCGGCTGTTGACGGCCGCGTTTACCGCATCCGCAGCCCTGCTGCTGACCTCCCAGTAGAGGCGTTCGGCCTCGTCGGGGTCGTCGGCCTGTCGACGTAGCTCGGCCAGCTCGATCAAAGCGGCGTTGTTCCCGGCATCCGCGGCGGTGCGAGCCAGGTCCTCGGCGCCGACGGTGTCACCGGCCAGCTCCCGTGCCTCGGCGAGTTCAAATCAGGGCTGAGGTGTCACCGTCGGCAGCCGCAGTGCGGCCCAGACGCTCCGCCTCTTGGCTGTCACCCGTCATCTGCCGTATCAAGGCCAGGAGGGCGTAGCCATAGGCGTCGCCGGCCTCGACAGCGGCGCGGGCCAAACGTTCCGCCGCTGGGAAGTCGCGGGCCTGTCGCCGCAGACGCGCCAGTTCCAGGAGTGCGGCGGTGCTGTAGGGAGCGGCGGCATGGGCCACGCGCTCGGATGTATGGGGGTGGCCGGCCAGCTCCTGTACCCGGGCCAGTTCGAGCAGGACGGTGGGGTCTCCGGACTTGGCGGCGGCGCGGGCCAGGCGCTCGGCCTGATACAGGTCTCCTTCGGAGACGTGGGCTCTGGCCAGTTCGACCAGTGCCAAATGATCTCCAGCCTCCGCGGCGGTGCGGTACAGGGCATCGGCCCTCTCGGGGACGCAGGCCGCCTGCTGCAGCCGGGCCAGTTTGACCATGGCGGCGGTGTCGCCGTCCTCAGCCATGGGTCCGTAGAGGGCGGCGGCATGGCGGTAGCGGCCTCACGCAGCAGCCAGCGTCTGCTGCGCCACTCGGCCTCGCCGTCGCGCTGGCAGGAGTGCTCGTTCCCCTGGCGGTGGCGGTGGCGGTGGCGGTGGCGGTGGCGGTGGCGGTGTACCACCGGCGATGACTCGCTCGACGTGCTTCGGCTCATGGACGGGACCGGTCCTGCTCGCCGTCGCCCTGAGTGGCGGCCATCGTCACGATGCCACCCCGCACGCTCGTGGCGCCCGCTGTGGGCCCCTGGCCTCCCGTATCGGACGGGCATGAGTGACAAGTAGAACCCGGCCCGTCGAGCCGGATGAGCTGGTGGATGAGGTCGCCGAGCAGTTGATGGACGGAACCGATGCCCCGGGGCCCTGCTGGGAGGGGGCTGCTGCTGAACCGAAGTGACCCGGGCGCCTCGGTTACGAGAAGCGCGATCGGGTCGGGCAACAGCCGGAATGGCACTTCCGCGCGTCTCGGACCGCTATGCGTCCAATTTTCAGGTCTAGGTTGCTATGCCTGCTTCAGGTGCTGGGTGAGCTGTTGGAGGGTGTCCCAGGTGTGGGGGTCGGTGCCGTCGCCCAGCGGGTAGTGGAGGGCGGGTGCGGATGCAGGGCCGAGTTGGACGGTGGTGAGGTTGAGGGGTGGGCGGCGGGCATGGGCGAGGCCGATGTCGCCGACCGCGTCTGAGCCCAGCGTGAACGAGACCGGGATGGGCGGGGTCTCGAAGTGCGGGGGGATGCTCAGGTCGCGGCGGGCTGCCCGGAGCGAGGCGAGCATGGTGGTCAGGCCGTGCCTGGCGGTGAGGGCCTCGGCGAGGGTCTCGATGGTGTCGAGGGGCGGGGTCTCGTCCTTGCCGTAGCCGAGGGCGAGCGTGATGTCTTCCTCAACTCCGGCGGACGTGCGGGTGATGCGGAGAGTGGCGATAGCGGGGCGCTCGGGGTGACCGATGGCGATCAGCCAGGTGGGCTGGGGGGCGCGGCTGCGGGCGAGGTCGGTCAGCTGGCGGGTGTTCCAGGGGAGGTTGACGGGTTCGGCGGTGCTCCAGCCGGCGGGCGGGGTGTCGGTGAGGTGCTGCCAGGCGGTTTCCAGGGCGTGGCCGAGGGTCAGGTCTTCGTCGGCGGGGTGCCGTGTGCGCAGGGAGAGGACGAGCTGGCGTTCGCCGGTGTCGGCGGTGGCCCTGAAGGCCTTGGCGACGGAGGATGCGCCGTTCTCGTCGCGGATGGGGGTGAAGGTGCCGTCTTGCCAGTGGAGTTGGGCGCCGGAGAGGCCGTCGTAGTAGCCGTTGTCGGGGTCTTGGATGACCCAGCGGTTGGGGTGGCCGTGCAGGGCCGTGCGGGTGGGCAGGGTGAGCCGGGTGGTCGGTGGGGTGACGATCTGCAGGGCGAGGTCGCCTTCGGTTGCGGTGCGCAGGGCGTCGGAGAGCCAGCTGGTCATGGCGACCAGCGGGCGGTCCTGGATGACCACGGCCGTCTTGGCGGTGAGGACGTCGACCGCCGGGGCCGACGTGGGCGGGGCCGGGATCGCGGTGAGGTCGGAGGCGAGGGGGACGACGTCGGTGGAGGCTGCTTCCGGGGGCCAGACCGTGCCGCCCAGGACGGTGGCGAGGCGTCCGGCGAAGGAGCCCGCCAGCTGGCGGCCCTCGGGGACGGCGGTGGAGGCGCGGGCTTCGGTCCACCACACCGGGCTGTCCGGGAGGCCGGTTGCGGTGCCGAGGAGGCGGGTGGTTTCGCCGGGGACCTGGACCAGAAGGGGTGCTTCGACGGAGACCAGGGGGCGGCCGTCGGGGGCGCAGAGTTGGATGACGGCGCCGTCGGCCAGGGTGTTGATGCCGAGGTCGGGGCCGCCCGCGTAGAGGCCGGCGAGGAGGGTGCGCAGGTCCGGCATCTTGGGGGTGAGGGCGATGACGTCCTTGGTCACTGCGGTGCGGCCTCTTCGTGTGCTTCGGCGGTGAGGGCGGTCTGGATGAGCTGGTGGTGGCGGCCGCGGCGGACCAGGGTGCCGCGGCCGGGTGGCTGGGCGGAGGCGTAGAGGCCGGGGAAGAGTTGGCCTTCGGTGCGGTCGCCGGTCATGACCAGGGCGGTGGTGCCGGTTTCGCGCAGGGTGGTCAGCAGGGGTTCGTACAGGGCGCGGGAGGATCCGGCGACGCGGCGGGCGATGATGAAGTGCAGGCCGATGTCCTGGGCGGAGGAGATGTACGGCAGGAACGGGGCCAAGGGCTGTTGGCCGGCGGTGGTGAGGGTGTCGTAGTCGTCGACCAGGATGACGATCCGCGGCCCGGTGAAGGTTGGCCCCTCGGCGATCGCGTCGGGGTCGGCGGTCTCGGGCAGGCGTTTTTCCAGTTCGGTGGCGATGCCGGTGGCCAGGGCGGCGGCGAGTTTGGTGTTGTGGGCGTAGCCGCCGCGGTAGGGCTCGGGGACGAGGCCGCGCAGGCCGCGGCGCGGGTCGAAGACGCCGAAGACCAGTTCCTCGTCCGAGTAGCGGTCGATGAGCTGGCCGGCGATGAGCTTGAGCAGGTTGGTCTTGCCGCACTCGTTGTCGCCCAGGATCAGCAGGTGCTGGTCGCTCCCGAACAGGTCCAGCAGGGCGGGAGCGAGCGTGTCCTGGTCCACGCCGATCGGCACCCGCTTCGGCTCGGCGGCCGGGGAGGGAAGTTTCGCCGCGGGCAGGCGGGCGGGCAGTACCCGGACCGGGGCGGCGACATCACCGTGCCAGCCGGCGCGGATGGTGCGGGCGGTGCGTTCGAGGGCGGGTGCGAGGTCGCCGGTGCTGGGCCGGTTGTCGATGCGGGGCAGGGCGACCTGCGCGAAGAGCTTGCCGTCGGTCAGCACCCGGCCCGGGGTGTCCGGGGAGAGCGTCTCGGACAGTTTGCGGTCGATGCTGGAGTCGGCCGGGTCGTTGAGCCGCAGTTCGGCGCGGGTGCCGAACATGGACTGGGTGGCGATGCGGACGTCGTTCCAGCGCAGCATGCCCGCCACGACGTGGATGCCGTAGCCGCCGCCGCGTTTGAGGAGGTCGGTCACCGCGTCGTCGAGGTCGTCGAACTCGTCGCGCAGCGCGCCGAAGCCGTCGATGAGCAGCACGATGTCGGTGGAGCCGAGCTGCGGCAGTTCTCCCTTGCTGCGCAGGTGGCGTAGCTGGTCGACGGAGTCGATGCCGTGCTCGCGGAACAGTTCCTCGCGGGCGGTGAGCATGGCGCGGACCTCGGCGACGGTGCGGGCGGCGCGTTCGTGGTCGGCGCGGCCCGCGATGCCGCCGACGTGCGGCAGACCGGCGAGCGCGGACAGGCCGCCGCCGACCAGGTCCAGGCCGTACACAGCGACGTCGTTGGGGGTGTGGGTGAGGGCCAGGGAGAGGGCGAGGGTGCGCAGCAGGGTGGTCTTGCCGGACTGCGGGCCGCCGATCACCGCTACATGGCCTCCGGCGACGGTCAGGTCTAGCAGCCAGGGCTGCTGCCACTGCTGGGCCGGGTCGTCCAGGGTGCCCAGCGGGATGCGCATCGGGCCGTCGCGGTGGGCGAGCTGGAGACCTTCGGTGTCGGCGTGGAGAGGCCCGGCCGCGGCATCGAGGGTGACGGCGTCCCGCAGCGGCGGCAGCCAGATCCGGCGTACCGGCGGTGCGGCGGTGGCCAGTTGGCCGACCATCACCGACATGACGGTCGGGCCGGTCTCGCGCTTGGTCGCGGCGGGCTCCTCCGCGGCTTCGTCCTGGGGCGCGTCGAGCGTGTTGAAGGTTGGGTAGGGCCAGGCGAGCGGCTCGTTGTCCTGCTCCTTGCGCAGCGCGGGACCGCGGTAGGCGCCGGAGACGTACCCGGCCTTGAAGCGTTCGTAGGTGGAGGTGTCGACCTTCAAGTAGCCGAAGCCGGGCAGCGGCGGCAGATGGAAGGCGTCCGTGGTGTCCAGCACCGTGCGCGATTCGTCGGCGGAGAAGGTGCGCAGGCCCAGCCGGTACGACAGATACGTGTCCAGGCCCTTGAGTTTGCCGCCCTCGATGCGCTGGCTGGACAGCAGCAGGTGCACGCCGATGGAGCGGCCGATGCGGCCAATCGACAGGAACAGGTCGATGAAGTCCGGCTTGGCGGTGATCAGTTCGCCGAACTCGTCGATCACGACGAACAGGTGCGGCAGCGGCTCCAGGTCCGGGCGGTCGGTGGCGCGCAGGGCGGCGTAGTGGCCGATGTCGGCGACGTTCCCGGCGTCCTTGAGGACCTGCTGGCGGCGCTTGACCTCGCCGGCCAGACTGGTGTGGACGCGCTCGACGAGGCCGGCCTGGTTCTCCAGGTTGGTGATGACTCCGGCGACGTGCGGGAGTTCGGTGAACGGGGCGAAGGTGGCGCCGCCCTTGTAGTCGACCAGGACCAGGGCCAGGTCCTCGGGGGAGTGGGTGGCGGTCAGCGCCAGGACCAGAGTGCGCAGCAGCTCGCTCTTGCCGGAACCGGTGGCGCCCACGCACAGGCCGTGCGGGCCCATGCCGAGCTCGGCCGACTCCTTCAGGTCCAGCAGCACCGGCTCGTGACGGTCGGTCAGGCCGATGGGGACGCGCAGGAAGTCCCGCTCGCCGCGCGGTGCCCACAGCCGGGCCACATCCAGTGCGGCCGGGTCTTCGATGCCCAGCAGCGCGGGGAAGTCCACCGGACCCGCGACCGGGGTGCCCTCGGCCGCAGACTCGGCGGACAGCCGCAGGGGTGCCAGCATGCGGGCCAGCCCCTCCGCGCCCGCGATACTCACCGCCTCCGAAGTCCCATACACGACAGGGACGTTGGGCGTACGCAGGTCTTCGACCATGACCTGGTCGCCGTCGACGGTGATACGGACGCTCACCTGATCCGGCTCGTGGACCTGCTGCTCCAGCAGATGCAGCACGGTGACGCCCATGTCGTGCAGGCCGATCGCCGCATCCGAGCGGGACAGTTCGACGGCCGTCTCGCCGTACTCGTCACTGACGACCAGCAGACGGTCGGTCATGCGCAGCGCGTTCTTGTCCGACAGGCCCCGGCGCACTTCCGCGGCGTAGGAGGCGCGGCGCCGCAGGTCCTGGCGCAGCAGCCGGGCCAGCTGGGGCAGGCTGGGGGCGATCCGGCGGGCGGCCAGGGGACCGTCCTGCTCCTGCGTGTCGAGGACGTGGGGCAGCCACTTGGCCCACCCCCACTCCTCAAGCCGCTCGCCGGGTACGCCGAGCGCGATGGCCACATCGTCCGGGGCGTGGGTGACCGCGGTCTGGACGAGCAGCGCCCGGGCCACGCGCAGCACGCCCTCGCGGTCGCCGACGACGCTGACGTTCCCGGCCCGGTCCAGCGGCACGGTCAACGGGGAGTCCGTCGCCGTGGTGAACCGGCCCTGCAGAGCGCGGGCCTCGTTGAGCATGAACGGATCCGGCGGGGTCAGCACGCCCCCGGTGTTTTCCCCGATCACCAGGTCCTGCACGGGAACATCACCCACCCCGACGCGTACCCGCAGGAAATCGGCGTCCAGGCGGCGCCGCTCCCACAGCCTCGCCGGATCGCGCACCAGGTCGTACAGCGCCTGCGGCGGCGGGCTGAGCAGCCTGGCCTGCCGGCGCCGCTCGCGTTCACCGGTGGCGAGTTCCTCGCGCAGTTCCTCCAGGTATTCCAGGTAGCGCTCGCGCTGGGTACGCCGGGTGCGCTGCGCCTTGCCCCGCTGGGACAGGAACAGGGCCACCGCACCGAGCAGGGCGAAGACCAGCACGACGGCGCCGACGACGGCGAACTGGCTGCTGCGGATGACGGTCATCATCACCACCGAGCCCATCACCCCGGCCATCGGCAGCAGCGAGGTGGCCGCGTTACCGATCTTGCCCTCGGGCAGATTCGGTGGCGCCTCGATGGTGCGCGGCTCGGAGGGGGCGAGTGGGCGGGTGGAGCGGGCGGGCCGGTGGATCAGCTGCTGGGTCATCGCACCCGCACCGCCCGCTGCATCGCCTCGGCCGCCAGCCGGACGGCAGCGTCGCGGGTGGCCTCGCCGAGCATGGCGGTGTGGATGGGGCCTCCTTGGGCCAGATGACGGTCGTAGGGCAGCACGATGACGGGTACTCCGGGCTCGCGCAGATGTGCGCTCGCGGCCTTCGCATCGAGGGTCGTGTCGGGGGAGTGGGCGGTCAGCGCGACCACGGTGGTGGCCAGCGCGGAGTGCGGCAGTTGGGCGAGCCAGTCCAGGACGACGCGGGTGCCGTTGACGCCCTCCGCGGTCATGGGGGCGACCACCACCCGGGCGTGCGCGGTGTCCATCGCGGTGCGCGCGACCTCGCCGGGCAGGGTCTCGCAGTCCACCACGGTCATCGCGAAGTACCGGCGCAGCGCCAGCGTGACCGTGCGGTACGTGCGCATGTCTAGCGGTGCTCCGACGCGTCCCTGGCTGGCGGGCAGCAGCCAGCCGCCGTCGGCCACGGGCACCAGGTAGCCGGTGACGTCGGTCAACTGCATGTCGGGGCTGAGGATGTGGGCGAGATCGGCGCAGGACCAGCGCACCGACTGAGCGCCCATCCGCACCGGCAGCGTGCCGAGTGCGGCATCGGCCTCCAGGGTGAGCACCGGGTCGTGCCGGTAGTGGTTGAACGTCCGGCCCAGCAGTGCGGAGACGGTGGTCTTGCCCACGCCGCCCCGAATCGAGGTGACGGCGATGACGCGTCCGGTGGTGACCGGCTGCTGCAACTCCTGGGCCAGCCGCGTCTGGTCGGTGACCTCCTGCCCGGCGGACGCGGTCAGCTTGCGCAGCGCCCGCCCGGTGCGCTGGGCCACCGAGTCGCCGTGCTGCGGGCTGCCCAGGGCCACCGCGAGCCGCGGGTCCACGGTGGGCACGGACTCGGGCGTCGGCGTGGGCAGACGCGGATCCCGTACACCCCGCGGCGCCGGCTGGGCGCCGGGGGTGGAGTCCTGCGCCGGGTCGTGGCGTTCGGGTGGTTCGGAGCGTACGAGGCGCAGCGCCGTCGTCGGATCCGCGGCAGGCGCGGGACGTCCGTCTGGCGCGGGTGCGGGGCTCTGGCCCAACTTCCGCAGCACATTGCGCTGCCAGTCCCCTGGCTCAGCCATATCCGCGGCCCCTACGCGAAGGTGTCGAGCAGTCGCCCGTACACACCGAACACCCCGATCAGCAGCGGAAGCAGGGCGATGACCGCCACCGACTCGAGAAGGTCCCCGGCGCGCCGCAGCCGCACCCGCACATGCTCGGCCGGCTCCACCGCCAGCACCACCAACGGCAACAAGGCCAGCACGCCGAGCACCACCAGCGGGCCCGCAGCATCCGCGTGCTCCAGCCACACCACGATCAGCCGCACGATGACGACGGCCGAGGCCCCCATCAGCGCCACCACCTCGGCGATCAGGGGATACGCCCGGGCCCGAAGGGCGAGCACCAGCGCGGTGACGACCGCCAGTGGCACCGTCCATTCCGACGGCGCCTGCAGCGCGAGTACGCCGGCCACGGCCCCGGAGGCGGCCAGTACGACCGTGGCCAGGGCCAACCCGCGATGCGTGGCCGCAAGCGCCGCAGTCACCCGATAGCGGCTGACCGAGGCGCCGCCGGTGCGCCGGTCGTCCAGCCCGGACAGCCCGGACGCCATCAACGCCAGCCGCGGCAGTACACCCAGCACGATGACCGAGGCGAGCGCGAGGAGCGCACCCACCCGGCTCTGTACGACTGCGGACGCGGCATCCTGCTGCAGCCCGGCGGCCATCTCCCACAGGGCCACGCATCCACCGGCCGCTGCGGCACCGATCAACGCGCCGCGTCCCAACGGGGAAAACCAGCCCAGAAGCAGCAGCACCAGCACCACGACCGCCGCCACACCCGCCAGCCGTACCGCGGCCGACCAGGCATGCGCATCCGCCGCGGTCCACATCCCGAGCCCACCCAGCGCCCCGGCCGTGACGATCAGCGTGGCGGCCAGGCCGCGCCGTCGCGCCCGCCCGAACAGCACACCGGCGAGCACCGCGACCGCGGCGGCGGCCAGCAGGGCGGAGGCCACCGCCGACAGCGTGAACGCGCCGCGGGCCAGCACCCCGGCCGCCAGCGCCCACGCGACCGTCGCCAGCCCGGCGACGACGCGCCGGGCCGCGGGCCGCCACCGCCACGCTTGCAGGTCGAGAGCGTCGGCAGCCTCGTCGGTGACGTCATGCACCACCGGCGCGGACGGCGCATCCTCCACCCGCACCAGCCGCAGCACCGCACCATCTGGCACCCCGGCCGACTCCAGCGTGCTGTCGTGTGCGAGCGCCGAACCGTCCGCGGTCACCAGATGCCGCAACTCGGGCCGAGCGGCCACCCGGTCGTCCAACAGCCGCATCACTTCGGGCAGAAGCAGACCGATCGGCTCCTGGGAGGGGAGGACGAGGTCGACCCGCCGCTGTTCACCGACCAGAGTGACCCGGCTCAACACCGTACGTCTCGTCTGACTCAGAGCCCCCGCAGATATCACGCGTTCGAACCTATCATCGAGCCGACGACGTCACGGAAGGCGACGAAGAGGGCTGCACCGAGGAGCCGGACCCGTACGGACTCTGCCCGATCAACCGGTGCGAAATGAACGACCACCCCACGCACCCGGCACACAGAATGGCCGCGATCACCACCCCGGCGAACACCTTCCCCAACCGCTCATCCAGCGACCTTCGCTGCCGCTGCGCCCCGAACAGCACGGCATCCCGCAGGCGTCGGCGCCGAACCGACACCGACTCCAGCAACTGGCTGTCGTACTCCTGCGCTCCCACGATTGCTTGCCATCCGCCCTTCGCTTACCGGCTGTCCTTATCGGAGCCCGCCTGGTTATGTGTTCTCTTCCGCGACCGCATCAATGAACGTGACTGCTTCTGCTTCACTGATCTCTACGTGGTCGACCTCGTTGTGCCCGAGTTCGTAGAGGCGCAGGTACTCGGTCGGTTTCCAGCGCAGGTTCCTGGTGAACGCCTCGTCATGCGCTACGCCGTTCAACATGCGGCGCCGGACGATGCCCTGAGGATTGCTGCGTGAGTAGCCCTCGCTGAACTTGGCGTAGTAAGTGATGTCCTCAGAACGCGGGTTGAGAACCCGCACCTTCGCTCCGCGGCTGTTCAGCCACCGCTCGAGTTCCAGTCCGCTGATCTCGCATCGCACGCCTGCCCGGTCGATGGCCGCAGGGCCGAAGAGCGTGCCCGAGAGCCCCCGCACGACCGTGTGCTCGTCGAGCACTGCCTTCAAGGACGTCTCGCGCACTGACGCGTCGGTGAGATCGGCGCCCTCCAGCCTGACATCGATCAAGGAAACGCCATGCAACCGCGCGGCCCGAAAGCGAGCCGACCGCGCATCCACCGCCCAGAGTTGGGCGCTACCCAGATTTGCCTCGTCCAAGGTGGCGCCCCGCAGGGAGGCCTCATCGAGTTCGGCCTTGACCAACGACGCCCTGGAGAGGTCAGCTTCCTCGAGCACAGCCCCTTCCAGATGCGCCCGATACAGGTCGGTGCCGACGAGTCTGGCACCTCGGAGGACGGTCTCCGTCAGGAGTGCCATGGCGAGGTCCGCACCCGACAGGTCGGCCCGGGACAGGTCGAGCAGCGCAGTGTCCAGAAGCGAGTCCGCTTGCTCGACCCACTCCTGGAGAACTGCAGCGGCTTCCGCATCGGGTGGCATCGTCCGGATGCTTCGTTTCACGTCACGCATACCGGACACTTCGATCAGTCCTCTGTGCTGCTCGTCCCCGAAGGGGGCGCACCCACGCCGTTCCTTGTTGTCCGTGCGGAAGTCGTGATGGGGTATCCGCGTGGTCACGTGGCCCTCAGGTGGGGAACTCGCCCAGCCAGCTGTGCTGGCGCAGATGCTTGGGCAGGTAGTCGGATTCGACCTCGATGGGGACCTTCCCGTCATAGGCGAGGCATGCGATGGCCGGCGGGCCCACAACTGGCTGTCGTAGTCCGACGCCATCACGAGGGCTTAAGGCTGACGGCCATGGGATCCGCCACCTCGTTGGAGAGCTTGCGTCACCATGTGACGTACCTGCTCGTCACCAATCGAGGTCATGTAATCACCAAGCTGTTGCACTTCTGGAGATTGCGAGCGGTGAAGAAGCGTGACTGCGTGCACCAGCGCGCGATGCGACGACGCAACACTCAGTACGTCCATGACCAGCTTTGCGGCAACGCGTCCGTCGACGAGTGCCACCGCACATGCCAAGTCAACAAGCTGAGTCGCGACGTCGAACTTTTGGGGTTTCTGAACGGCGAGGGATGCGACTCCTCTTTCCACCGTCTTAGCGATGTCGCCAAGGAGCGCGCTCACGGAGGTGCGGTCGATGATCTCTCCGAGCTTGTCCTCGAAGTATTCGCTGTCGGCGATGCGTACAAGTGCACGGAAGGCCTCCGTGCGTTGTGAATACGTCCCCTTCTCTTCCGCCATTTCGTCGCTGTCGCTAACGGACACCGCCAGTTGCGCGAACGTGCTGTCTACCGAAAACTTCCGGTCGATGAGGATTTCGTACCACGGTGCGAGTTTGGCGTTCCTCGCAGCGCTCATAACCGCGTTGTAACCGGCCAACTCGCCCCACGTGGTGAGCGCCAGGCAGGAAAGGAAACGTTCCCTAGCAGGTGCCGAAGCGTCCTCCAGCACCTCAATGAGGCCGGGTACACGGTCACGGTGTCGCGGGTCGTCAAGACCCCCGTAGATGACATCATCCAGATCCGTGGTCGGCTGGCCGTCGAAGTCAGTGCCCAGTAGTCGGCTGAACTTGCTCACCTCTGACCTCCTTTCATGATCAACCGCCGAACGGTCCGCTGATATAGCCGTGCGGAACTGTACCCTTGATGAGCCATTCCTCGTCGCGCACGGTGTTCATCATGTCCATCATCCGCTGGGCTATTCGCTTCGTCTTGCCCTTGCTCAGGCCTAGTGATTCCGCAATCTCTTGGATATCGGAACGAGTTGAGCCGGGCGGAACGGTAAGATCCACGTCCTGGCCGGCGATCTTGTTCGCACTCTGCTGAATCGCTGCCTGGACCTCCTCGGGCGAGTACACCTCGACCCCTGTAACCCGACCAGCAGCGATGTCGCGCTCTAGCCTGGGCAGGTCTACTCGTATTTTCCCGGTACCGAATGCCTTGGCATCGGCCCCCTCGCGGCTTAGTGACGTGAAGGGGCTATCTGATTTGGCGGGATCACGTCCGACGATGTGATCCACGATCGTCGCCTCACCAACTGGGTTGGCTGGCACGAGATCGCCATCTTCGTTGAGATGCGACTTGCGCTGGCCCTTATGGTTTTGCTCCGACGGGAAATTGTCGTCTTGGCGTACCAGGTGTGGCCGCCCACCGCCGTCGCCACTGGAATTTCCCGATCCGCGGTTTCCTTCGCCACCATCGGCAGGAGTGCGCTCCGGATGCGAGCCGCCTTCGCCCGAGGAATGGGCCGAAGCCCCGACATTATTCCCGCCCCCATCTGGCCCGCGGGGTGTGTGACCGCTGGCGCCACCTCCTTCCCCTGCGTGAGCAGTGGCCCCGGGGGCGCGTGACGCTGCGCCGACTTCGGCCAGCTCCCTCTGCGGCGGTGCCGTCTCAGGCCGTTCCGTGCGTGCGTCGGCGGACGGTTGCTGGCGCGCGGTGTCGCTGATGGGATTGCCGTCGCGGCCGAGGAGGATGAACTCGCCGTTCTCGATGCGGACTTTGGAGCCGTCGGAGAGTTCCAGCACGCTGTGCGGAGCGCGCAGGTCCGGGATGTTGTTCACGCCGCGGAGGCTGGCGGCGACCTCGGCAATCCTGGGTACGGCGTAGGTGACCTTGGCGGCGGCGCCGATCGGGTCGATGAACTCACCGACCCTGGCCGCCGTGGCAGCGGCCTTGGCCGCCGGGCCGGCCTTGCCCGCGGAGGCGATCTTCAGCGGACCGACGCCCAGGGTCAGACCGTTGAAGACGACGGTGGCGGCGGCGCGGGCCGGGTTCTCCTGCCACATGTCCCAGGCCACGAAGGACTTGCCGAACTCTTTGGCGTACGTCTTGCTTTCCTGAGCGTAGTCACTGGCGTAGAAGCCGGTGGCCTCCCCTCCGCCCACCTCCCTCAGATAGGTGTCCGCGCCGACGAACACGCGGGCCAGGCCCTCCCAGGCATCTGAGGCCGCGTCACCGCCGTGCACGCCGAACAGGGTGGCGAGGCCGTCGACGGTACCCCCGATGCTGTCGACGATCAGTCCGTCCCACACGAAGCTCTTGGTGTAGTAGTGGAGGTCATCGGCATCGGGACGCCACCAGTGGCGCGACTTGCTGACCGCCGTGCCCCACGGCAGCTCCTTCGCCTGCTGCAGCACCTCGGCGCTATACCCGTAGACCTCCGCGCCGCGTGGGATGAACTGCTTGGCACCGGTACCGATGACGTACTGGGTGCCGCCCACCAACGCCGTGATCTTGTTGTTGCAGGCGATCTCCGCGGCGGTGAACGCGGCCTGCGCGGCGGCCACGTCGTTCATGAGCCCCTGATGCTCGTCGACCTTGTCCTGGTCGCTCATCCAGTCCTCGTCGAACGCACCGCTATCGCTCTTCAGACCCGCCACGAACGTGGCCGCCTCGGCCTGCAGCCGCTTGAGCCGGGCGATGATCGGCGTGACCTCGACGGCGTACGCGGTCAGGGCCTCGGCGACCGTGGCGACCTTATCGGCGAAGCCGTCGGCCCGGTCGCGGACCGGAGCCGTGGAGGCGAACAGATCGTCCGCCTCAGGCGCCTGGTAGAACGCTGACAACCCCTGGAACTGGGTATGAGCGGCACCCCCGGCCCGGCGGATGCCGTCGGCCTCCTTCCGCAGCCCGGAAATATGCGATTCCAACAGCCCCAGATTGCCGGTGAACTGCGGGATGTCCTCCGGCTTGATCACAGCCCACCCCGCTGCCAGCCCGACGGCATATCCGGCTCGACCACCGAGGCCGCGCGCTGCTGCAGCAGGGCCGCCATCTCCAGATCACCGCTCTGATACGCGGCAGTGGCCTCCACCGCGCCGTTGACCGACTTGCCCATCCGTTCCCCGATGAACTGCAGTTCCTCGGCCGTGCCTTCGATGAACTCCGCCAGCGCCGCGGCCACCAGCCCGGTCTGACCCGCGCCCTCACCGCTCGCCCCGCCCGGAGCAAGCGTGCCGGCCGACGTGGCCGCGCCCTGCAGATCACCGGAGTACGCCTGGACGATCTCGTCCAGCACCCCCATCACGTCTCCCACGCGGGAGACGACGACCCCGACCCCGGATGGAGTGATGTCCCACGCCGTCACCAACAGCCCCCAGATCCCCGAATACCCGTACGCCGGACCGCCCACCCGCGGCCCGGCACTTCATATCCCTGCTGTTCGGCCGGTCAGCCGATGTTGTCCACCGCGGCCCGTGCCTTGGCGAGCGTGGACTGTGCGGTGCCGTCGTTCTGCTCCAGCGTGGTGCGCACCAGCCGGATGATCTCGCGGACCTCGTTGGCGGCGGTGTTCCAGCGGGTTTCCTTGCCGTGGTACTCGTCGGAGACGCCGTCGGCCTGGTAGTCGGCCATCGCGGCCTTCACCGCCCGGTCCCGGTCGCCGAGCACACGCTCCAGGTTCCCGATCACGGTCTGCAGGCTGCCCTGTACGTCGCTGGAGGCGCCGGTGTCGTACGAGCGGCGGTCCTGGTTCTGGCCCATCGCGAAACGTTTCCCCTCGTTCTCGCTCGTTCTGGTCGGGTGTCAGCGTCCGCCGAAGCGGGCGGCGTCGAAGTTGGCCAGGCCCATGTTCTGGTTGGCGTTGTCGCCCTGCTCCAGGTCACCGGTGCCGAACGCCTCGTCCATACCCGCCTGGCCGCCCAGGATCGCGCCGAGCGAACCGTTCAGCGCCGCGGTGATCTCATCCGCGCGCATCTTGAACGAGTCGAAGGCGACCTTGCCGGAGCCGTTGAACTTGCCCTCCAGCGGCTCCGCCGCCTGGATCAGCCAGGTGATCAGCGTGCCCAGGTCGTCGCTGGAGCCGACCGTGCTCTTGCCGAGGTCGGACAGGGTCGTAGACCCCATGTCGAACTTCATGCACCCACCCCCGTAAGTCTCGTGTGCGCCGCGGCCCTCGGATCGCCACAGCGGCCTCGCGTGTCACGCACGTATCACCGTACATCGAACACCCTCTCCCATAACTCGTTGCGGATGCAACGCAGTTGGGGAGAAGTTGGCGTGATCTATCCCATGTGCTGTCCTGCTGGCTGGTACTGAGCCGAGTGCCGGACGCCTGCCTGCGGCCCAGGCGGTGCTACGCCCGCTGTTCTGGGGCGGAGTGACGCCGGGTCGGTGCAACGGATAGCGATCACGTCGTCGGGGACAGGTCACGGCGGCAGGCCCGAGTGGAGGGAAGGAGCCCCATGAGTTTGATGGTTGGCTCTGCCGAGAAGGAGCTTTCGAGATCCCCGATATCTCCGTGACCGGTGCTGGACCTGTGATGTGGCTGTGACCCGGAACTGTGGCCTCCAGCGCGGTCGGATGCATCGGGTCCTGATGAGCTGGCCCGATGCGCAGAGCCGCCTCCCTCTTACTGGTCCTCGCCTCAGGTCTCGCCATCGCGGCGTGCGGGCAGCAGGCCGACCCGCCCGCCTCCGACGCGCGGCCCACCTCGTCGGACGATCCGAGGTTCAGTCCGCTGGCCGCGTACGACATGTCCGACGACGAGAGCCGTACGGTCGGCGAAGCCCGGTGGACGCTCGCCAAGGAGTGCATGGCCCGTCTCGGGTTCGACAGCCTGAAGAACCTCGACACCGACCCCGTTCCCGCCTGGCCCCAACGCCCTGCCAACACGGGCGTGTTGGCGCTCATCTCGTACTCCTTGGACGACTTCCGCTACGGCATCCAGGACCCCGGGCAGGCCGCGCGGTACGGCTATCGGGCGGTGGAGGCCGAGTGCAAGCGCCGCTACCCGGAGAAGAGGAAGTGGACCCTGTCCGAATACCTGGCGCTCACCGGTGAGTTCGCCGTGGACGATTCGAAGACCGTCCACGGCCACCGGATCCCCAAACGCGGCTGTCTCGGCGAGGCGGACCGTACGATCTACGGGACGAGCCCTCTGGACCGCAAGGACCCGGTCTTGGACCTGGAGACCAAGAGCCTCGAGCAGGGCATGCGAGACCCCGCCTGGAAGAAGGCGGACCAGGCGTGGTCGGCCTGCATGCGGAAGGCGGGCTACCGCTACGCCACCCCCGAGGACGCCGCGACCGACCCCGACCGCGATCGCCAGGAGCGGAAGGAACGACGGGCCGACCCGCATTACGACCCGAACGAGCCGTCCGCCCTGGAGAAGAAGACCGCGACCGCCGACGCCCGCTGCAAGCAGCAGACCGGCTATGTCCGCACCGTGCACGCCATCGACGTACGCATCCAGAACCAGCTCCTCGCCAAGAACCGGAAGAAGCTCGAGGAACAGCGCCGCTGGAACCACGACGCGGCCCGCAAAGCCCACGACATCCTTGAGGACCGGTCGTAAAGACCACCCCGGCTGCCACTGCACTCGCCGGCGTCCCGGTCCCGACCGCCCGCTGAGCCGGGCTGTGTCGTTCAGCAGGTGCAGGTGAAGGAGCCGACCACATCGACGACCACGCCGCGAGTGGGGTGACGACCCCAGCTCGGTGATGGCGCGCTGCCCCAACTGCCACGCCAACAAGACGTACGGCGCAGACCGGCTGGCGCTCACCGAGCTTCTCCGCGCAGAGGCGGCCCGTTTGCATGCCGACATGAACGACGGCCGTAGCGTCCATCTGAACCACGACAGAACAAGCGCCTCGCGCCTTGACGAAGAGACTGGCGCACCCCCCAGCGGGGCGTGTCGGCCACGGAAGGGGGACTGGTCAGCACCGGTGTCGTTTCGTAAGCTGGCATGCTGGCACGGGTCCCGCCGCCGGTTGCGGCGGGACCCGTGGAGTGGCTGTGACTGTCGGCCCCCTCGGCCGGCAAACCGTTTCTGGGGGCTGGCGGTCACAGCAAGTTGCGGAGCCAGATCAACAAGCGGCCGCAGTGGTACGCTGCGGCGCTGAGGGCCGCAAACGCGGAAGCGATCAGGCGGATCTTGCGCCAGCCCGCTTCCTCCGGCTTCTCTTCCGGCTTCGCTGGGTCACTCTTGCTTGTTCCGGGCACGGTTATCACCTCCTTCCGTTTCTGTGCCTCGATTGCTGCTGTTTGGCCCCCAGGCCGGAGGGCCGCTCGTGGCGCTTCCGGTACATGACGGGACACCTGCGGCGAGCACTCCAGGTGCTAGGCTCACCCCAAGGCGCAACGGACTGTACGCATGTTCTAGATCAGATTTCAACCTACCCACCCCTCACGGGTAGCGGGATACACGCGAAATTCGCGGCGGTGGTCGACGATGGAGAGAGGACGGGACGCACAGTGGCCCGCATACAGCGACTCGGTGAGCTGAGTGAGGTCACGCCGAGCCCTTCCAGTGACCAGTTCGAAGGGCTCGGCGAGGGGCTGGGTGGCACTCCGGTCATCGCTCCTGGGGACATCGCCGACGGGAAGATCGCTGAGCAGCCCCTCCTGCGGAGCCTAGAAAAAGTTCCGGACAGCCTGGAGCGGTTCCAGGTCGCGCCGGGAGACCTGGTCATGGTCCGTCAGGGCGCGGTGGGGCGCATCGCACTGGTGGAGGAGCGCTCGCGCGGTTGGCTCTACCACTTCGCATGCATGCGCGTCCGGCCGCACCGGGCCCTGGTCGATCCCGGCTACCTGATCGCGTACCTGTCGCACCCGAAAGTGCTGGATCAGCTCCTCACGCGCGCCAACGTGGGTACCGTCACCACGGTAACGACCCGCATGGTCGAGGAGCTACCGGTGGCCGTGCCGCCGATAGCCGAGCAACGGCTGCTCACCGGCGCACTGGCCGAGGTGAACGCCCAGATAGAAAACCATCGCCGGTCGTTGGCCAGGCTGGAGGCCCTGCGCCCGGCGCTGATCACACACGTGCTCGGTGGTGAGGTCCCCGGCGAACGTCTGCCGGTACCCGCTGCGGCGCCGGAGCCAGTGAGGCGTGCGGCGCGGGGACCGCGCCCGAGGAGATTGTCGTAGGCCGCTCCTATTCTTGGGGCGGTCAGGCCGGACACCCGTCGCGCACGGCGCCCGCCGTGCAGAGCGCGAGGTGGCTTGAGGAACAAGGAGTAACGCTCGTGGCTCAGCTCACGTTGCCGCAGCTGGAGAGGCACCTGTACGCCGCTGCGGACATCCTGCGCGGCAAGATGGACGCCGCGCAGTATCAGGACTACATCTTCGGGATGCTGTTCCTGAAGCGAGCCTCGGACCAGTTCGGTGTTGCGCGGGACGCCGCCGTCGAGCGGTTCATGGATCTGGGGCTGGAGCGGGCCGAGGCGGAACGGCGGGCCGAATCCCCCTCGGCGTACCGCTCGCACCAGTTCTTCGTCCCCGAAGTCTCGCGTTGGAAGACGATCAAGGAAGCGTCGCGCTCCGATCCGGCCGAGGCGCTGAACGTGGCACTGGCCGGCCTGGAAAGCGAGAACCGATCGCTGGACGGCGTGCTCGGCTACATTGACTTCAAGCGCGGATCGGGCAACACCAAGCTGAGCAAGCCCGTCCTTCAGGCGCTGATCGACCACTTCGACCAGTACCAGCTGAGCAATGACGATTTCGAGTTCCCCGACCTGCTCGGCTACGCATACGAGTACCTGATCGGCGAGTTCGCCGACGAGGGCGGCAAGAAGGGCGGGCAGTTCTACACCCCCCGCTCCGTGATCCGCATGATGAACCAGCTCGTCCAGCCCGAAGAGGGCATGTCTGTGTACGACCCGTGCTGCGGCTCGGGCGGCATGCTCATCCTGGCCAAGGAGTACGTGCAAGAGCACGGCGGGGACGCCGCCCACGTCTCAGTCTTCGGGCAGGAGGACAACGGCAGTGCCTGGGCCATGGCCCGCATGAACCTGCTCTTGCACGAGGTCGCCGATGGAGACATCCGGCACGGCGACACCCTCGCCGACCCCAAGCACACCACCTCCAGCGGCGAGTTGTTGCGCTTCGACCGTGTCCTCACCAACCCGCCCTTTGCGCAGAACTACCGCCGCAACGACATGCAGCACCAAGAGCGGATGGGCTACGGCTGGTGCCCCGAGTCGGGCAAGAAGGCCGACCTGATGTTCGTCCAGCACGTGTTGGCCGTCCTCAAGGCCGACGGCATCGCCGCCTGCGTCATGCCGCATGGAGTCCTCTTCCGCGGCGGCGCCGAACAGGACATCCGCCGCCAGATCATCGAGGACCGGCGACTGGAGGCCGTCATCGGGGTCGGGCCCAACGTCTTCTACGGCACCGGCATCCCCGCCTGTATCCTCATCCTGCGCGGACGCGACGGCGCCCCCGAAGGCCGCCGGGACGGTGTCCTGTTCATCAACGCGGACCGCGAGGTCACTGCCGGCCGCGCCCAGAACCTCCTCGAAGCCCAGCATGCCGAAAAGATCGTCTCTGCGCACCGTGGCTGGCAGAACATCGAGAACTTCGCGCGCGTCGTGCCCCTCGAGGAACTGGAGAAGAACGACTACAACCTCAACATCCGCCGCTACGTCGACAACACCCCGCCCCCCGAGCCGCAGGACGTCCGCGCGCACCTGTACGGCGGCGTCCCCAAGAGGGAAGTCCGCGACCGCGCCCGCCAGTTCCGCGCCTTCGGAATCGACCCCGGCCGCCAACTCTTTCGCGAACGGGATGACGACTACTACGACTTCCCCGAGGAAGGCTACGAGGCCGTCGCCGACCGCATCCCCGAGCTCGCCGCCGTGCGGGAGGCCGAACTCGGCGCTGCCTTCGACACCTGGTGGAAGGAGCACCGCGGTCGACTCGACGAACTCCCCAAGCACCAACAGCTCGCCGACACCCGCGCCGAACTCCTCGACACCTTCACCGAGGCCCTAGAGCCGCTGAAGGTCTTGGATAAGTACCAGCTCGCCGGCACCGTGGCCGCCTGGTGGTTCGACTCCCGTAACGACCTGCGCAGCCTCGCCCTCACCGGCTTTCCGGGAGTCATCGATCGCTGGGTCACCAGCATCGAATCCGCCTTCGCCGAACCGCCGGAGGGCGCCGACGCCAAGACCAGAGCCCGCATCCGCGCCGCCCAGCGAAAGGCCCGCGAACACCGCCTCGTACCGGAGCTGATCCCCGCCTACGTGGAACGCTTGGAGGCCGCCGAGAGGCTCGTCGCAGAACTCGACGCCAAGGTGAAGGCGGGCTCCCCGCCCAAGAAGACCGAGGGTACCGACGGGGACGACGAAGAAGAGCCCGACCTGACCGGCGTGCTGGCACCCAAGGAACTCGCCAAGCTGAAGAGGCAGCTCACCGCCGCCAAAAAGGACCTCGCGGTGGTCAAGGCCCGCTTCCTGACCGAGCTACGCGAGGCCGCCGACAAGCTCACCGCCGAACAGGCCCAGCACGTTGTCCTCGGCTTCCTGAAGGCCGACCTCCGCGCCCGCATGGACCGCTTCGTCGCCACCGACCGCCGCGCCATGATCGACGCCTACCGCAACTGGGGTAACAAGTACGCCGTCACGTTGCAGGACCTGGAACGCGAACGAGAGGCGTCCGCGAAGCGGCTGCGGGGATACCTGGAGGAGTTGGGCTATGCGTGAGATTCGGCTGGGGGATGTTGTGTCCCGCGTAGCTACCCGCAACAGCGTCGGCAATGAAAACGTGCTGACCATCTCCGCTGCGCACGGTTTGGTAAATCAGCGCGAGTTCTTCAATCGTCGCGTTGCGAGTACGGACCTCTCCCAGTACTACCTCCTAGAGAGGGGGGACTTTGCCTACAACAAGAGCTACTCGGATGGGTGGCCTGTAGGTGTGGTGCGCCAACTTGAACGCTACGACTCAGGTGTGGTGTCTCCCCTGTACATCTGCTTTCGACCCAACCGCGATGCAGTCTGCCCAGAATTTCTACAGCACTACTTCGACTCGGGCGTCTTGGACGATGCTATCCAGGCGATCGCAAAGGAGGGTGTGAGGAACCATGGGCTACTCAATGTGAGAGTTGCCGATTTCTTCTCCCTCAAACTGACCTTGCCCCCTCTGGAGGAGCAGCGGCGTATCGCCGAGATTCTTGACTCAGTCGAACGTGATATTGATCGGGTCAGTCGGGAGTTCACGAAGATGGACTCGGTCTATTCGTCCACGTTCGTGAATTCCCTCAGCCAGTCACGAGGTGTGCTTCGCCGACACGAGGTGTCCCGCATCGGGGACCTTGCTGGCTCGATGGTGGGTGATTTTCGTTTCGCGCGCCTTGGCGACTTCCTGGACTCCATTGATGCGGGTATGAGTCCCGATCTGGAAGGTAGTCCCGCCGGGCTCGGCGAATGGGCTTTCCTGAAGGTCAGCGCGGTAGGGAGAGCTAATTTTCGGGCTGAGGAGAACAAACGGGCTGACGATCCCGATCTCTTCGATCCGTCAATCGAGGTACACGAAGGTGACCTACTGATCACGCGTGCTAACACCCCAGATCTTGTGGGTGCAACGTGCGTTGTGGATGTCAACCGACCGAGACTAATGCTGAGCGACAAGACTCTGCGTCTCAACCTAGTGGGCGACCAAGCCCTCCCGGAATACCTCTGCGAAGTGCTGCGACTGCCCGAGTTGCGCGTGCAGATTGAGGTTGCAGCGACCGGTACGAGCGGCAGCATGAAGAACATCAGCCAGAAATCGATCCGCAACCTTGTGGTCCCCTGGTACGACGTAACGGAGCAGCGTCGAATTGTCCAACCATTGACTGAGAGGCGGGAGACGCGGCGCCGTGCTCGGGCTGAAATGGACAAGTTGCACTCAATCAAACGGGCACTGGCGGAAACACTCATGATGAACCGCGAGTGTGTTGCATGAATTGCGGCACGTTCAGGGTAGGCAGCTCAAACCCAGTAGGGAGGGCGTTGCATGGCAGAATCCGGTCCTGAGTACACGTTCGTCGAGAAGCCGCTGCTCGCGCAGCTGACCAGCGGTGACATGGGGTGGCGGCATGTGCGCGGGACAACCGGGGTGGAGTTGCAGCCGCCGGGGATGCCCTCGTACGTCCGCCGTGGCTACGACGACTCCGTCCTCGAAGGGATCTTGCGGGCGAAGCTCGCGGAGTTGAACCGGCGGCCGGACGGCAGCTCGTGGGTGGATGAGGCGCGTGCAGATCAAGCCGTGTCCGCGTTGACGCGGGGGGCGGTGGCGGCCGGTGGGGGGCTGGTGGCGGCGAACGAGGCCGCCACCCAGTACCTGCTCGATGGCGTGGACGTTCCGGGGTTCGAGGACTGGGGCGGGGGCCGGAACCAGACGGTGCGATTCATTGACTGGCAGAGTCCGGAGCGGAACGACTTCCTGGCCGTCTCTCAGTTCCGTACGACGATCCCGGGCAGCGGTGGGGAGACGATCGCGCCGGATCTTGTGCTGTTCGTGAACGGCATCCCGCTGGTCGTCATCGAGTGCAAGAAACCCACCGCGCTGGGTGGCAACGTCTTTGACGCGGTGGAACAGCTCCGGCGCTACGCGAATCGGCGGGACTCCGCTGTTCCGGAGGGCAGTGAACGGCTCTTTCGCACGGTGCAATTGACCGTGGCCACCACCGGGGACCGGGCGCGGCTGGGCACGTTCACCGCGCGGCGGCAGGACTATGTGGTGTGGCGGGACCCGTACCCGCTCAAGGCCAAGGACGTCGCCGAGCGCAGCTATGTTCCCGAGGATCGGGATGCTACGTCACAGAAGGTGCTGGCGGCCGGGGTGCTGCACCCGCACCGGCTGTTGGACATCGTGCGGAACTTCGTGCTGTTCCGGGATGTGGAGGTCGCCGAGGGGCGCACGGCCCGGGTGAAGATCGGGCCGCGTTATCAGCAGTACCGGGCGGTCGCCAAGGCCGTTGAGCGGTTGCAGCGCGGTGAGACGAAGGCCGTCCACGGCAAGGAGGACAAGCGGGGCGGGATCGTCTGGCATACCCAAGGCTCGGGCAAGTCACTGACGATGGTGTTCCTGGTGCGCAAGCTGCGTTCCACGCCGGGACTGGAGCACCTGAAGGTGATCGTGGTCACCGACCGCAAGCAGCTCCAGCAGCAGCTGTCGGAGACGGCCACCCTGACCGGGGAGAAGCCGGACACGATCACCCGGGCCGACCAGGTGCCGGTGGTGCTCGCCCGACACGGTGCCGGTCTGGTCTTCGTGATGATTCAGAAACAGCAGGACGCGGAGAAGACCCGCGTAGAGCGCGCCAAGTCGGCGGCGAAGAAGAAGGTCGCGGGCTGGGGGCTCGTCAACGACGACGAGGGCATTGTGGTCCTCGTCGACGAGGCGCACCGCTCGCACAGCTCCGGCCTGCACGAGAACCTGATGGAGTCGTTGCCGAACGCCGCGCGGATCGGTTTCACCGGCACACCGATCCTGATGAACCGGCGGAAGCTGACCGAGACCACCTTCGGGGAGTTCATCGACAAATACCGGATCGCGGACGCCGAGGAGGACGGCGCGATCGTCCCGATCTACTACGAGGGGCACATCGCCAGGGGTGCGGTCGAGGACGGTGCCGCGCTGGATGAGGCCATGGAGGAAGAGTTCGAGGAACTCACCGACGAGGAGTACGAGCGGCTCCAGAAGCGCTATGCGACCTCCACTGCCGTTCTCAACGCGGACGACATGATTCGGCGTAAGGCCCGCCACATGCTGCGCCACTACGTGCAGAGCGTGCTGCCCGAAGGGTTTAAGGCGCAGGCAGTCGCTCACTCCCGGGGCATCGCTGTGGGCTACCGCAAAGAGCTCCAGGATGCGCGGGATGAGCTCGTGGCCGAGGTGGAGGCTTTGTCTGAAGAGCGAGTTCAGCGGCTGCTGGAGAAGAGGCCCGAGGAACTCAAGCCGAAGCAGAAGACATTGGTGGCCGCGCACGAGAACCTGCGCCTGCTGAAGGCGATCGACTTCGTGCCCGTCATCTCCGAGGGACAGAACGACCCGGACAGCTGGAAGGAGTGGACGAAGGAGTCGACACACAAGAAGGCGGAAAAGTCTTTCCTCAGCCCCTTCCCGGACCCCGATCAGCTGGATGGCACGCGCCGCCCAGTCGCGTTCCTCATCGTGCGGACCATGCTTCTGACCGGCTTCGACGCCCCGATCGAGCAGGTCATGTACCTGGACCGGCGGATGAAGGAGGCCGAACTTCTCCAAGCGGTCGCCCGCGTCAACCGCACCGCCGACGGGAAGAGCGCCGGGCTCGTTGTGGACTACGCCGGAGTCGCCACCGCACTGAAAGAAGCGATGGACCAGTACGCCGCCGACGAGCGCGAGGGCAAGCCCATCGACTTCGAGGTCGAGGAGCACAAGCTGGCGGCCCAGTGCACGGCACTACGCCAGCACTTCGACCTCCCCCGCGACCTCACCAACGCCGACGACATCAAGGCTGTCAACCGCCTGGTGGACTCGCTGGAGGACGACCAGCGGCGGATCGCCTTCCGTGCCCTGTTGCGCGACTTCCTCGAGACCTACACCGTCGTCACCCCCCGAGAATCGGCCCGCCCCTATGCTGAGGCCGTACGGCTGTTCACCTTCATCGCCCAGCTGGCCCGGCAGCGCTTCAGCGAGGAAGACGCCTTCGATCCGGCGGCCTACGGCAAGAAGGTTCAGCAGCTCATCAACCAGCACGTCCGTTCCCTCGGGGTGGACAAGATGATCGAGCCCACCCGGCTCACCTCCGAGGACTTCAAGACCAAGGTCCAGCAGCTTCCCGGCAGCCGCTCGAAGGCGTCCATGATGCGGCACGCTCTCCGTAATCACATCGACCTGAACTTCGGCAAGAACCCTGCTGCGTATGCCGCGCTGCGTAAGCGAGTGGAAGAGATCCTCAAGAAGCACGCCGATGACTGGGACGCTCAACTGGCGGCATTCCAACGCCTCGCCCAGGAAGTCAAGGACATGGAAGGCGGCGCCAGCTCGGATCTGCCCGAGGATGTGCGCAACCTCACCCCGCTGGAGCAGGCCCTGTACCAGCAGCTCACCAGTGTGCTGACCGACGGAGTGATCGGGGACGAGATACGCGGGGACTTCGTCGACCTCGCTCACAAGGTTCACGACTTCGCGGTGCACTACAGCGCCAAGCCCGATTTCTGGACCAACCCCGCCGCTCAGCACGACTTCCGTACCGACATCTGGATGGAGGCCGTTGCCTGCCCGCACACCCGCGAGAAAGCCGACCCCCTTGCCGATGCACTCCGCGACATCGTCCAGCACAACCGCAAGGACGTCGGCCGCCACCGTGCCTGACCTGACCGAACGGGTGGCCGAGAACGACGGCCCGCTGCACGTCGGCGGGCTGACTATCTACCTGGTCCCCGCCTCGGGACGAACCGGCGTCCGAGTCACTGTCGAACGCGACGCCCGCATCGTCGCCAAGGTGCCCGCAGACGCCGACCGCGACGCGCTTGCCGCCCTCATCCGCACGCGACTGGCCTGGCTCTATGCCAAGGTCAACGCCCGCCGCGCCGAAGCAGCCGAACGTCCCCGACGACGTTTCATCGATGGCGAAGGCTTCTGGTACCTCGGCCGCAGCCACCGCCTCAAACTCACCGACGACCTCGCAGCCTCCCCCGTCGCACTGAAGAACGGCCGCCTCCACTTGCGCCGCGACCACCGCGACACCGCCGCCCGAGCCCTCGTCTCCTGGTACGTCGCCCGAGGACGCACCTGGCTACCCAACCGCGTCCATCCCTGGGCTCGGCGCATGGACGTTCCGGGCGCCGAACTGAACGTCCGTCCCCTCGGCTACCGCTGGGGTTCCTGCTCCCACCACGGCACGGTCAATATCCACTGGGCCACCATGCAGCTGCCCGCTCGGCTGATCGACTACGTCCTCGTCCACGAACTCGCCCACCTCTACCATCCCCACCACACTCCCGAGTTCTGGCGCACTGTCGGCCGGGCCATGACCGACTACGAAGGTCTCCGCGTCGAACTCGACGAGTGGGGTGCTGGCATCTGGCTGCCGGAGGAAGAGGGGCAGTGAGCGGGCGGCTATCACGAATTCGACTCCGTCCCGTGACCGGCTGTACCCGGCATCGTGTTCGTGCTACGCATGCCGACGTGTGCCCGGTTATGGAGTATGGCCACATAATGATGCGTCTCGCCTGGAACCATGGGGAAGAGTATGGATTGTTCGACATGAATCGATTAACGACTGACCGGGAGTGCTCAGGAGAAGGGCGCGCAGTCATGGATGTGTCCCAACCACTGGACCCGCTCGCCAAGACCGCCTTGTGGACGGCGTCGATGAGGGCACGTGAGCACCGGCGTGCGGACCGGTTGTTCTCGGACCCGCTGGCGGAGACGTTCGCCGGAGACGAGGGGCCGAAGATCATGTCGCAGTTTGAGGGGCATGTGCAGTCCGGGGTGGAGGATCCGGCGCTCGCGGTGCGGACCCGTTTTCTGGACGATCAGTTACTGAAGCTCGATGCCGACGGGGTACGGCAGTTCGTCTTCGTCGCCGTCGGTATGGACTCGCGTGCCTTCCGCCTTGAGTGGTCCCCCGACGTGCTGATCTACGAACTCGACCGTCCCGCTCTGCTCACCTTCAAGGAAGACCTCGTACGCGGTCTCCACGCACAGGCCACGGCCGCCCGCGTCCCGCTCGGAGTAGACCTGCTGGCCGACTGGACGGGCCCTCTTCTTGAGTCCGGCTTCGATTCTCGGCAGCCCACGTGCTGGCTGGTGGAGGGACTGCTGTACTTCCTCGAACCGCACGAGCGCGACGTGCTGTTGCACCGACTCACAGACTTGTCGGCCGCTGGGAGCCGACTCCTTGCGGACTACGTCGGCCAGACCATCCTGAACAGTCCAGGGATGGCGGCCTGGCGCGCACGCATGGTTGAGCAGGGGCACCCGTGGAAGTCGGGAAGTGACCGGCCCGAAGAGCTCTTCGTACCGCTCGGCTGGGAGATCCAGGTTTCCGCATACGGCGATCCGGACGCAGACTACGGCCGCTGGTCGGACACGGCCGTCGCGCCCGGGATGCTCGGGACGCGCGGCCGGTATCTCCTGATCGCCGACAAGCAGTGACGACCCAGCACACGCTACTCGCCAACGGGCAATGCTACTTGTGTAGCCCGACGAAGGACGGGCCGACGCGCACCGGCTTCACCTCGATGGTCTTCCACACGTCCTGAACGACGTACGGCTCGATCTTGAGCCAGTCGTCCAGCTCGGCCCTCGACGGGTATTCCAGGATCAGCATGGACCCGATCATTCGGTCGTTTTCGTCGAGGATGGCGGTGCCGAAGAGCATGTGGCCTTCGGCGACCAGCTTGTCGCCCAGTGCGATGTGCGCTTCACGTGCGGCCAAGCGGCGGTCCAGGCCGCCTTCGTCGGTGCCGTGATCGTAGGCGAGGAGCATGAACTGCATCGGGTTCTCCTTGTGTTGTTGGTCGGACATATGGTGATGGCCGAAGCCGGGGCACGCTCAGGTCGCCGCGCCGATGACTGCCTCTGGTGAGAAACCGGCGGGCCAGCGCGTCGTCTCGTCCCAGGTGGTGGATGAGTCCATGCGGACGTTGTCCAGCAGACAGCCGGTCAGATCGGCGCCGCGTAGCACCGCTCCTCGCAGGTCCGCCTCGGTGAGGTCGGAGTGGGCCAGATTGGCCCCGGCCAGGTCAGCGGACCGGAGTATCGCCTGGGCCATGTCTGCGTGATTCAGCTGGGCGTCCTGAAGCCGTGCTCCGGTGAAGTCGGTCATCTCGATCACAGCCTCGGACAGGTCGGCATTGTTGAAGTCGCAGTCCGTCACGTTGGCGCGCGAGAGGTTGGCCTTGCGGAGATTTGCGCCGACCAGGTCGGCTCCGTGGAGGTCCTGGCCCTCAAGCACGATGTCGTGGAGGTTCGCGTCCCGCAGACGGGCTTCGACAAGTGCGCCTTCGGCGAGCCAGCCACGGACGTCCAGTTCGAGGATGGCGCGGAGGGCGAGTCCGTGGTCCGTGCTGCTTGCTTCGCGTACGAGCTGTTGGCGCAGCCTGACGGATTCACGCCGTTCGGCCAGTTGGTCGATCATCAGCACGGTGACCGCAACGGCGACGAGCTCTGCGCCCACCGAGGTGCCGACATCGCTGACCAGGCCCGACCAGGTCCAGCCCTTGGCGGAGACGTGGCCGACGACGATGCCGACCAGCCCCGCACTCATGATCAGAGCCCCGATGGCGATCGGGGAAAGAGGACCGCGATGACTGGACATCAGCCGCTCCAGGGAAGGGGGTTGAGGCCGCCCGCCCATGCAGGGTCGGGCTCAGGAACGGTCAGGGCCAGTCGGAAGGTGATGTAGTAGTTGCGATTCGAGGGAATGTGAGCGTTGCGGCACGCGGATCGGGCGTAACGCGCGCCGAGGTTCCAGCAGCCTCCGCGCAGGACTCGTCTGTCGCCGACTTCCGGGCCGCGGGGGTCCCACTCCGCCTCGGAGCCGTAGAGGGCGTACCAGTCGGAGCACCACTCCCAGCACTGGCCGTGGATGTCGAAGAGCCCGGCGGGGTTGGGCCGGAGGATGCCCGCCTCGTGGGTCTTCAGGCCGGAGTTCGCGGCGGTCCACGCGTATGCGTCGATCAGTTGACGGTCGGAGCCGAAGCTGTAAGCGGTGGTGGTACCTGCGCGGCAGGCGTACTCCCACTCGGCTTCCGTGGGCAGCCGAAAGCCGGCCCACTCGGGCTGGGCCACCGGGTGGTCGTCGATGTCGGCACCGAACTCGACCGGGGCGGAGCCGGGGATCACCTGAGTCGTGAGCCAGGCACCGAAGTCCGCCGCTTCGTACCAGGTGGGTGCGACTACCGGCTCGGACGGCTTGTCGCTCCACTCGCTGATGTCCGGCAGGCCCTGCCGCCCAGTCTGATCCATGAACCCCTCGAACTCGCCGCGGGTGACCTGCGCGTTGCACACGGCGAACGACCGGGTGAGAGTGGTGCGACGCCTTGGGCCCTCATAGCTGCTGCGTTCCCGCTCGTCCTCCGGGGAGCCGATGAGCAGGGTTCCCGGGCGGAACACGCTGAAGGTGAGCCGGGAGCCGAGCGGCGTAGCACAGGTGAACCAGGTGCGGAGGCCGGTGGGGTCGTACGGCGCAGTGTGCTCCGTGCTGTCGATGCGGTGGTTCCAGCGGCGGTCAAGCCAGCGGGCGGCGCTGTGCACGCTGGCGGAAGGGTCGCCGCGGTGGAGGTCGAGTATGAGGCGTTCGGTCCTGTCGAACTGCGCTGTGGTGGAGAATGCCTCGGGCCTGTACTGGCCGAGCGCCATCATCAGGTAGTAGCGGGCCTGGGCGTCCGGGGCCTCGGCGAGCAGTCCCGCGAGCGTGTCGGCCGGTACCTCACGCTGTGCCGCCTGATGAGCGAACTGGGTGGCGAACTCGGGATCCGGAGCCGTCACCATCCGCTCCAGGATGCCGTCCGTGCGGGAGAACCGAAGCAATGTGCAAGCGGCGGCGACGCGACGCCGACCGAGTTCAACTCGCTCTGTTTCAGTGACAGCTGGTGGCGAAGGGAGCTGCAGGGTAGATCGGAGTTCGGTCTGCGCCGCCTCGTGGACCGCTGGGATCGGGCTCTGCGCCAGGCGTCTGACGACCTCCGCGTACGCGTGGTCGGGGCCGCCGCTCGCCAGCCGCGCCAACAGGTCGCCGCGGTCAGCCGCAACCTCCTGGAGGACCGACACGGCGGTCTCACGCACCGTCTCCCGTACGGATGTGTCCACCGCAGTCGCTGTCAGTGGCTCCAGCAGATACTCGACGACCGGGCCCAGCGCTGCTAGCCATGCGGGCAGGTGGAGCTGGTCCTGTTCGAGGAGTTCGGCGGCGAGCCGCTGTGCGACGCCACTCCAGCGATCGTCATCGGGAGCGGTCGCCGTGTCCGCGAGGAGTACCGCAGCGTGCAGGCGCGCGGCGGTCCCGACGGCTTCGGTATCGAGAAGTGTTCCCCACAGCTGCCCCTGTAGTTCCGCGCCGATCGGCGACAGGACCTGCCGGGCTACCGCAAGCTCCCCAGGCGCGATGCCACGCAGGTGGCGGCCGATCCACGCTGCCTCGACCGGGTCCGCCCCGGCGAGGAAGAGCCGCAACCGCCAAATGTCCTCCTGCGCCAGGCCGTCGGCCGCGCCCGTTCGAACCGCCACCTCACCGCGCAGGATCTGTCGGACCCGCTCGTCAACAACCGAACGGTGACGGGCCAGTTGGGTCACGACGGCCATGAGTTCGTCGGTCTTCACCGTCAGCAGCCTCTCGACCTGCGCAAGGGCCTGCTCGTGTTGCTCGGTCCGGTGGATATCGGCACTGTGCCGGATGAACTCCTGAAGGTCGTCGGCCACGGCATCGCTGCCCTGTGACTGGAGCCACCCTTCGGCCTCGGCGAGCAGCCGGCCGTGCAGGGCGGTCGAGGCGTCGTCGGGGCCGGCACGCCAGTCCTCGTAACGGCGACGGGTGCGCTGCTGCCACAGCAGGAACTGCCGGTCTCCGTCGAGCCAGGTCCGTAGCCTGCCCCAGCTGCGGATCACCGCCTCGTGGGAGACCTCGACGGTCGGTCGGCCCCGCTCGTCGGAGTCAGTCACCAGGAGGCGGGCGTCCGTGAGCGCGGCGATGACTTCGTCGACCCGGGCGAGGCCCGCGAGTTCGGCGACCGGAGTGCGACGCCGCGCGTCCTCGCCCTCCTCGCCGATGGGGGCGACCCGTACGAGCCGGGTCAGCAACTGCCGCGCGGTGTCCTGCTGTTGCGGCGAGAGAGTCGAGTACATCTCCTCGGCCCGGGTGGCTATCGCCCCGACGACCTCGCCAACCGCCTCATACGCGGTGTGCGTGAGCTTGCCCGAGGACTGCCGGTCCCACAGCAGCGTGAGGGCGAACTCGAGGAGCGGAAGGTTGCCGGGTTCGCTGCCCACATCGTCGAGGATGCGGTCGACCAAGCCGTCCTCCAGGTCCAGCTGTCGCGCCCGTGCGGGCTCCACGATGGCGCTGCGCAGCTCGGCCCGGTTCATCGGAGGCAGATTGATGACGTGATCCTGAAGCACGTCGGAGAACCGGCGGTGCGCGATGGCCCGGCCGTAGAAATCCCCTCGGAGGGTGAGAACGGCCTTCGCCCGGGACGTACCACCGGGATGTTCCTGAGCGAAGTCGGCGAGGTGGTCAAGGAACTGCTCGATGTCCTGTCTGTCGCGGCAGTGCGTGAACAACTCCTCGAACTGGTCAGCGAAGACAAGCAGTGGCCGGTCGAGACGGCGCACGATCTGCTCGATGGACGAAGAGATGCCACTGGTTCGCATGCGCTCGGCCATGCTGGCGGCGGCTGCGGCGTTCTGCTCCACGGTGGCCTCGGGGTGCGCCAGTTCGACCAACGCGCCGGCCAGTGCCGCGTAGGGGTGGGAGCCGGGCCGGAATACGGCGACCGCCCAGTGCTCCTGACGTCGCAGCGCGGGGATCAAGCCGGCATGGACGAGGGACGACTTGCCGCTGCCCGAGGCGCCCACCACACCGGCCAGCGAGGCGTGCCCGATCGTGCGAACCAGGCGCCGGACCACGCTGGAGCGGCCATGATAAAGAGGGGCGTCCTGCTCCCGGAAGGCGTACAGACCGCGATAGGGGCAGTCGCCACGGTCCCGAACCGTGCCCGGCACTGTGGCACCTGCGGCAGTGGACGGGGTGCGCCGGAACTCCTCCCACAGAACGACGATCTGCTGCGGCGGCAGGCCGACAGCCGCCACGAACTTCTCCAAGTAGCGCTCCGTGGGCGCCTGTTCCCCGCGTTCGACCTCGGTGACGATCTGTCCGGGAAACCCCATCCGGCTGGCGAGCTCCAACTGGGAGAGGTCACTGGCCAGACGCAATCTCCGCAGGCGGACGCCGATGTGCCCGGGCACGGGGGCCGAAGCCCGGGAGCGGGGGGTGGAACGGGGGGTCAGGGGGATCAACTCCAGCAGACGAGGGGGCGGCCGTGACGAACGCCGAGGAAGCAGGACAGGCCGATGCGGGCACCTTGCTCCTGCCGGGACACGGCGTGCAGCTTCGTGGCGTCGATCAGCACCAGGTCACCAGCGGTGACAGGCAGGACACACGAAGGCGGCGGCACGAGAGCCCGGTCTGTCCCGTACTCGCTGTCGGACGCGCTCCACGCGGCCAGCTGCGCCTCGTCGGGCCGGAGGTCCCATAGCTGCAGTTCGCCACCCCTCTCGGGCACCTGCAGATAGATGTTGGCCGCGAGCTGTGCATCCAGTTCACGACCGAGGGGCAGCCCGGGAGCGTCACGGCTGAGCCGGTCATTATGCGGGAGCAGCTCACTGCCCTCGGGGAAGACGCGGCACACCCCGGCAAACATCGGCCGGTCGTCGATGCGGGCGCGCTCCAGGCCGTAGAAAGCGTCGAGGTCCCGCCACAGCACGTCCAGCGGAGAGGGGGACGGCGCGCAGCAGGCTCGGATCTCTTCCATGAGCGGGTCCGCGTTCCGCAAGTACTCCGCAAGCGCACGGCCGTTGGTGCTGCCGTCCACGTCATGCGTTTCGTAATGGCTTTCACCGACGCGGACCAGTTCGGGAGTGTTGCGGTAGGCAGACAAGCTGGGGTGGGCCGCGAGGCGGTGGGCCATGCCGTGTGCCTCCGCCGGGTCCGTGAAGCCGGAGACGCGGATGGCCAGGACGTCTCCAGCCACCAAGGGTTCCAGGCAGCCCTTGGCTAACCCGGCGAGCGTCAGCATCCGGTGGTCACCTGTCATGACCGCGCCTCCTGCGTTGCGTCGGCGGTCGGCGTGCGGACCAGGTGAAGCCGATCGTCCAGGACAAAGCCGTCGATGCCACGGTCGAGGACATGCTTGATCAGGTCAGTGGTCCTATTGATGAAGCCCCGGCCCGGGAGGTTGAGCGACGTGTTGCAGAGCACGCCCGCTCCGGTCACCTGCTTGAAGGCTCGTAGCAGACTGTGCAGTTGGGGATTCTGTACCGAGCTGACCGTCTGGGCCCGCGCAGTGCCGTCAACATGGGTGACCGCGCGCAGGGACGGGTTACGGACCTTCTGGAAGTAGAGCATGTGAGGGCTGGGCCCATTCCAGTCGAAGTGATCGCTCACATCCTCTTCCAAGCACACCGGGGCGATGGGCCGATAGGACTCTCGGTGCTTGATCTGGTTGAGCTGGTCACGCATCTGGTCCTCGAACGGGGCGGCCAGGAGCGACCGATTCCCGAGCGCGCGCGGCCCGATTTCGCACCGCCCCTGGACCCAGGCGAGGACCTGACCTCGGGCCAGCAGCCCGGCAACCCGGGACAGGTCCAGGGGCTCGTCCGTGAAGTGCTCGGCGATCTGCTCCGGGCTCCGGTCGTGGACGAAGTCTGGCCCGCTGTAGACATCCCAAGTGATCTTCGCCTGGCCAGTGAAGTGACGCTGTGCATCGACCGCTGTGCCGATGGCGGAGCCGGCGTCGTTCGGGCACGGCGGCACGAAGACCTCGGGGAAGAGGCCGCAGTCGCGCCACTGCTGGTTCCAGTCGCAGTTCAGGCCGCAACCACCGGCGATGAGGAGCGGTAAGCCCTCTGTGAGCTCCCGCTCGGCTACAGCGAGGAAGCGGTCGAAAATGGCCTGGGAGTGCTTCGCGGCGAGATCCTTGAACTCTTGGCTCTCCACGCCTATGTCATAGAAGGGCGACCAGACCAGTTTCTCCTTCGGGGCAGTGAGCAGGATCGAGGGCTGGTCAAGGATGTATTCGATCAGATCTCGCTCGGCCTGCGACACGGTGGAGCTGCGGGCGAAGCCGGTCAGCGCCATGAGTTTCCCGGCATTGGAGAAGCGGAATCCTCCGTGCTCCCGTGAGGTGGAAGGATCCGCAAGGGCGAAAATGTGCTGGTACTTGTTGCCCGGGTCCTCCAGCACGGTGGACAGGCGCCTGACCTGGACGTCCGGTGTGAAGGCGTAGAACGACCCGATGTTGCCTTCCCAGACCAGCGCGTAGCAGGGCTGCCCCGGCTCCAACTCCGACATCCCGTACGCGCTCAGCAGATGGGACCGCTCGTGAGTGGAGCTGAAAGTGCGGACGGGGCTACCGAAGAAGCGGCTCTCACCCGTGAGAATGCCGCCCTCGTCGTATCCGAAGTACCCCGCACCCAGCGGAGGATCGACAGAGTGGAACCCCTTGACCCACCCACTGAGACACACCACGTCCGGAGGTCCGTCCAACCGCTCGGCCGCGTCCAGCAAGGCGGATGGGGTCAGGTCGGTATATCGGGGGAAGGAATCCTTCTCGCTCTCGTGTGAGAAGACGAGGCGCCCGTCCTCGACGAGGGCAACTGTCCCGTCATGCCCAGGCTTGAACGACAGGATGCGCACCAGACCCCCCGAGCAGCTGTCTCGTCCAACGGCAAAGACTAACGATGGGCAGTCTTGCAGGTCAATGTGCCTATGAGCAGGGCCAGTTGAGCATGACGACGACCGAGCGCCCGACCCTCGTGTGTTGCGGTGGCCATTCCTGCGTTTGCCACTGGCCCAGGCTCGTCTCTCTACGCGCCGAGCGCATCGATCAGGTGGTCGTCGAGGTCGGCGACGAAGCCCTCGGTGCGCCACGGGCGCAGCTCATGCCGTGCCCGGCGCAGCCGGATGGTGGCGACTCGGCCGCCCGTGCTCGATGCGCCGTCGATGCATTCGTGCAGCAGTTCGGTGGCGGCGTGCGGGTCGCCGAGCCGGATGCGGGCGAGGGCTTGATCGGTGGTGACGATGGTGCGCTGGACGCGTTCGCGTGGTGTGGTGAGTGCGTGGGCGGACCGGGCGAACGCGTCGTGGGCGGCTGCCGGGTCGCCGACGTACAGCTCGCACAGCCCGTCGAAGCCGCGCAGGTGGGCGGGCGAGAAACTGCTCGATGACGGATCGCCGTTCCGGTCGCCGTCCAGGTCGTACCAGGCCAGTGACAGTGCGGCCTGGGCGTGTCGTCCGGCTCCGGCGCGTGCGGCGATCTCTGCCTGCAGTGCGTGCGCGCGGGCCCGGACGGTGATGCTGGTACCGGCTCGTGCGTCGCGTACCGCGGCGTCGACGAGGTGCCGTGCGGCGTCGATGCCTTGCGTCGAGTACAGGGTGACCAGGGCGTGGCTCATGTGGACGATGGCGCGTTGCCACGGACTGCCGGTGCGGCCCGCCGTATTGGTGGCTGCGGAGTACAGGGCGCGGGAGGCCTCGTCGTCGCGGGTTTCGAAGGCGAGGCGGCCGGCGAGGGTGTACGCCTGTGAGGCGATCGAGCGCAGCTCGGGAAGCTGGGGTTCGGGTACGGCGTCCGCCAGCAGGCGGCGGCAGGATTCGACGATGGGGGCGAGCAGCAGTTGCAGGCGCACGAACGGGATGCTGCCGACTTGCCTGTTCACGTCGCCGATGGTGGCGCGCATCCCGGCGAGCAGCTCTTCGTCGAGGCGGGAGGGATCGGCGAGCGCTGCGGTGAGGGCGTGCTGCGTCGTCGGGCCGAGCAGCGCGAGCAGGCTGCCGCCCGCATCCGTGGCGGTGCGTACGAGCAGGGTGCGCAGCTCGTGGAGCCGGTGTTCGCTTTCTCCCAGGTGGGCAAGGGCGTCGAGCAGTTCGGCGAAGTCCGAGCCGTGGCCGAGGCTGTGCTGACCGTCCAGGTCGCGTGCATAGAGGTGGGCGAGCAGGAGCTGGTATCGCTCGCCCGGCAGGATCGGCGCGGTCGTGCTCTCCCAGCGGGCCACCGCCCGCTGCACACTGGCGATGCTGGAGCCGAAGGGCTGCCCCAGCCGGGCCGCCGCGTCGATGATTGCGCGTGCGGTGTCCGCGAGTGACCAGCCGCGGGACAGTCTGAGCCGCTTGAGGGTGGCGGCGCCGACGCGCCGATCGTGCGCGGTCATGCCGTCATGATGCCCGCTGTACGGGTTACACGGGCACGATCAGGCGAGGTTTCCCCTGCTGGGCACCGTAGTTGAGGGTCTGCCAGGTGCCGGATGTGCCTTCGGGGTCTGCGAGCGGGAAGCCGATCACCATGTCGGAGCGGTCGACCATCCAGCGGTTGCGCGCGTGATACGCCGGGGTCCCGAGCGCTTCGGCACCCAACTCGACGATCTCGGTGATCCGGTCCCGGCACTGCTGGATCGCCTGCCGTGCTTCGGCCGGCTGCTGTGCGACCGTGCCTGGGGTGACAATCGTGATCTTTGCCTTCGAGTTCCCCGCAAGCCACAGCAGGGACAGGCTGTCGATGCCCTTTGCGCCCCCGATGTGGAAGTGGGCCTGATCAACAGCGAAGGGGCCCAGGAACTGTGCGAACAGCTCCGCGTACCAGGTGAGTTCATGGTGTCCCGTTGACCGAGTGCCGGTAATCGTCACAGTCAGTGGCATGATCAACTCCGTGTCATAGGTTGTCAGGCGCCGGGCCGCACAAGACTGCGGTGAGATCGGCGCATGGACACGACCACCGCACCAGCCATTCTCGCGGAGCAGTTCAGGTCACGCGGATTGACCGTCATAAACGCGGACGACCAGACGGTAAGCGTGATGAACCCGCTCAATCCGAGTCTTACCGAAGCCGTTGGCGTGTGCGACGGACACTACGTCACCTGCTGGGGGTACGAGCTCGGCCAGACCGGCGACGAGACCGGCACCGCGCAGCGGCTCGCCTTCCTGCTCGCCCTCCCGAGCGACAGCCCATCGCGTGATACCGCAAGTCGAAGGTAGGCGGCCGGTGCAGCAGACACGAGAGAAACACTTCACTCCCCATCCGGCCTCAGTTGCGCACGCACGGTCCTTCGTTGCCGACACCCTCAGCGCGTGGGAGCTCGGCGACCGACTCGATGACGTCCGCCTCTGCGTCTCCGAACTCGCCACCAATGCCATCGAGCACGCCACTTCTTCCGC
The DNA here is from genome assembly GCF_039532825.1 of Streptomyces vastus. Classification (NCBI taxonomy): domain Bacteria; kingdom Bacillati; phylum Actinomycetota; class Actinomycetes; order Kitasatosporales; family Streptomycetaceae; genus Streptomyces; species Streptomyces vastus. Next base: position 17,260 of record NZ_BAAASJ010000120.1, on the reverse strand, counting down.
CGAACAGGACTTCCGGGTTCGGGTCGCACACGGCGAGGAGCGGCTGCGCGTCGAAGTGCATGACCAGGGTGGTGGGACTCCCACCGTGCGGCACGCCACAGCCGACGACTGCCACGGGCGCGGCCTCCTCCTCGTCGCCGCTCTCGCCGACGACTGGGGCGCCTCCCGTGAAGGGGCAGGCACAACCGTCTGGGCCGAGTTCAAGCTCGGAGCCTCCACCGCACCGCTCGTTGATCACACGCGGGTGGCGGCCCGTGCAGCGACCGTGCCCGTATCGGCCGGGCTGTTCGCCTCCCTCGGTGTGTGGACGTGGATCGGCGCCGACGCCCACGGCGACCCGCTGGGGATCGTCCTGCTCGTGCACCCGCCTGCGCGGCGCCACGGCGAAACTGACGAGCGGATCGAGCAGCAGATGCGCGCCCTCGCCGATGCCTTCGGCCTCGTCGAAGCCGGAAAGCCGCTCACGGACATCGGGCCGCGGGTCACGATTCATCGCGGCGCCCGCATCCTGCTGCGCCCAGAGGGATCCCACTTCGGCGTACAAGTGCCGGCGCATCCCCGGCTCGTCCGGTTGCTGACCGAGCGAGGTGAGCTCGCGGTCGCCGTCGGACTCGACCCGCTCGCCATCGGCGCGCCGCCGGCCGAGGTCGACCTGTATGTGGACCGCGGGCTGCCCGCGAACCGCCTCCTATTCGGCCGTGCCCAGGCTGCGGCATCACTGCACGCCATCCGAACGGTTGAACCCCCGCACGCACCCGACGTGCGCTGAAGAACGGGCCTGCATCGTGGCTTTCTGTTGTTCCGATCGCGGTGCGTGAGCTCCTGTTCCATGTGCTCTCCGCCTGCCCCAGATCTTGGCTCAGGTAGTGATCAACCGGCGGCCCATGGAGCCGCACGGTACGGCGAAAGTCCTCGAGAGTGCTGGTCAGAGAGGGGTTCCGCTCTTCACCGGACCGACGGTGTCGTGGTCGCGTCCCAAACGCGATCACCAGGGGAGGCCCCTGCCATGGTGCCGATTCTGTTCACCGCTGTGCTGTTGCTGCCGTTCGCGACGGCGGTCGGCCCGTTCGCGCTGTGCGAAGCGCGCGATTACGTACGTCCCGGACGCGGCCGACACCGCCGCGTCGTACGGGGCCGCCACGCGGCCCGGGGAGGGCGACGATGACCGCGCGCCGCGCCCTGAGCGCCACCCCAAGTGTCGTGTGGTGTTGGACAAGCTGTACCCCCAACGCCCCTTACCGGGCCCGTGTGGCCCTGTACTGCGCCCTCGATCAGCTTGGCTACGACGGCGATGTGATCAGTGATGCGGTGCTGGCGGTCTCCGAGTTCGTCGCCAACGCCACCGAGCACGCGGTCGGACCGTACGAGCTGCGGCTGCGCCGCACTGCCACGGAGGTCATTTGCGAGGTAGAGGACCACGACCCGCGGATCCCGGAGGTTCCCGCTCCCCCGGCCACGGCGCCGTACGCTCCGGCCGAGGAGGACCGCGGGGGTGGGCTGGAGGCACTGTGTGCTTTGTTGACCGAGCGTGGGCGCGGTCTGCACATCGTTCATGAACTGACCAAGGGCGCATGGGGGTTCCGCAGCCAGAAGAGAACGAAGACGGCCTGGCTGGCGCTCCCGGCGGAATTGCCTCCGAAGCGACACGGCGCGGATTCTGCTCTCGGCGACGAGCAGGGCGTAGGCGCCCAGGTGACGGCCGTCGAGCAGCGGGATGGCCGTGGTGATGTCGAGGTGCGGAAACAGTGTGACCGTTCCTACGACGTGGGGCGTTGACGCCCGGGCGGTCGACGGGGAGCCGCGGAGGATGGTCCGTACGCGGTGCGTGCGCACGCGGACTGTCGGCTTCCTGAACCGACCTGGACGACCATCTGATCGACACCTTCATGTCGTCAACAAGCCGGTTGTCGGCTTTTCGCCGGAGCCGGGCACCCCGTTCAGTGCGGTGCCGGTTGCGGGTCCAGGGCGTTGCCGACGGTGCAGCCGCCCTCTCCGGGCATCCGCTGGATCCGGGGCGGCACCCACACCTCGGTGGCGCCGGGGCCGACGCGGGCCAGAAGGCAGTCCTGCGGGTCGAAGCCGTTGCCCTTTACCGACAGGAGAACGCCGACCCGGCCGCCGTCCGCCTTCACCTCGGTACGGATCGCCGGATGCAGGTCCAGGGCGGCGAGCGTACGGCGCACCTCGGCCTCGTCCACCAGGCCGCCCTCCGGCACTCGGGGAAGTTTCGCGCGGAGATCCTCGTACGGCAGTCGGGGCGGTTCGGGTGGCGGGGCGAAGGTCAGCGGAGGGCCATCGGGGCAGTCCACGTTACGGGGGTCCTCACCCCACTCCGACTTGGGTGACACCCGCACCGCGAAGCAGCGCCGCACGGTGACCTCCTCAGGGTCGAGCCTTCCGGTATATGCCGAGCCGGACGTGCGGACGATCACGTCGACGCTGTCGCCGTCGTGTGTCGAGGTGCCCGTCACCCGCAGTATCTCCACCCCGTCGATGCCGGAAGCGGAGCGCCCGACCTCCGCTGCCGTGCGCGGACGTTGGCTGTTGAGCCGCTCGCCCGCTTTCCTGGCCACCTCCCGTGCGGCGTCCGTCGCCTCGCCCTCGGCGGGTTGTACCAGCCCGCAGCCGGCGGTGAACAGCAACAGCGGGGCGAGCAGCGGCAGTCGGCGCATGCGTCCACCCTCCGGTGCCGCGTGCGGCGGGCAACCGCTTGCGTACTCAGACCGGCGTAGGTGTTCGTACTCAGCCGGTGCGGCGACCAGCCGCGGGCGTACCCCGTGAGGTTCCTGCTGCGGGAGTACATCTCAATCTCGATCCTCATCCGGGGGTCGGCGAGGCCGCAGACCATCATCTTGGCGGCGGGCCGAACGCCGCCGAAGCGGCCGCGGAGCAGGGGCCAGCACGGCTCGAAGTCGTCGAGGCTGGGGAGGAGATGACGCACCCGGACGACGTCCGCGAAGGTGCAGTCCGCTTCTTTCAGCGTGTATTCGATGCGCCGCAGCAGTAGCCATCTCGCTCCGAACATGATCGGCAGGACAAGTCGGCCGCAGCGTCAAGTAAGCAGGAGCGGAATTCACTCCTCCCCTTTCGGTTGAAGCGCGCGTCGCGGGGTAATTTCAGCCGCATCTTGTCACTTAGAGTGGTTGCCCAGCTGTAAAAGGTGACGGAAAGTGGGGGATGGTGAAGGCGTGGCGGCGAGCCAATCTGCTTCTGGCAGGGGTGAGTTCGGTGATCACAGGGCTGCTGCTGGCGGGCTGCACGGACGGTTCGTCAGACGCCAGAGCGCTACCCAAGGGGACGACCGAGACGACGGTGTCTCGTACGCCGGATGCGGAGCGCGCGGAAGCACTCGACGCCTACCGGGCCATGTGGGACGACTTGGTGGTCGCGGCGCGGACATCGGATGCCGAGCACCCGCAGCTCGACGATCACGCGAACGAGGGCGCGCTGGAGCTGCTGCGCCACATGATGCGGGAAAACAAGAAGCAAGGTGTTGTGACGAAGGGACAGCCGAAGTTCGCACCTGTGGTCACAGAGGGCGGGGCTACGAAGGTCGTCATCCAGGACTGCGCCGACGGTTCCCACTGGCTCCAGTACACGGAGGACGGTTCCCTCAACAACGACGTACCCGGCGGGCATCACCGGGTCGACGCGACGGTCGGCAAGCACAAGGACCGGTGGCTGGTCGAGTCGCTGTACATCGACGAGGTGGGGACGTGCTTGGAGTGAGCCGCGGCAGCGCGAGCCTGCCGATTGCTGTCGCACTGGCCATCTTCGGGACCGGCCTGTTGGCTGCGCCCAAGGCGTCGGCAGGAGATGGATTCGGCAACGGCACCGGGCTGAGGTGCACGGGCAAGGGGTGCGATCTCAAGGCTTCCCGTACGACACCATCGCGAAGTGGCAAGGGAATTGCTCCTTCTGGCGGGAGCGGTAGCGGTACCCGCGGCGGAGGCGGCGGAGGTAGCCGAGGCGGTGGACCGGTCGCGCCGCCGACGGTGACCTCGGACGGGTGGGAGTACGGCCTGGGGAACGGTATGGGCATTCTGCCGCGCTTCGACGGAGACAAGAAGGAACCCGACGCGGGAGCGGACGGGGAGCAGATCCCTGTGGAGGCTGTGGCCCAACAGGCGGTCGAGCGGCTCGAATTGCCTGAGCCGGTAATTCGTACGAGCCCTGATGAGGACTTCGTCCAGGTGGTGCACGTGCCGACCTGGATGTGGGTGGAGGAAGGCAGTTGGGGGCCGGAGACAGCGAAGGCGCAGGTCCCTGGGGTGGAGGTGACGGCGACGGCCCGGCCGCGGAAGGCGGTGTGGTCGATGGGTGAGGGCGGCACGGTGGTGTGTGACGGGCCGGGGACGCCGTACTCGGACGCGTACAGCCCCAAGGCGTCGTCGCCGGACTGTGGTTACACCTATCGGCGGGCGTCGCTGTCCGCGCCGGGCAAGGCGTACACGGTGTCGGTGCAGGTGACCTGGGACGTCGAGTGGCAGGGGGCTGGGGAGAGCGGGGTGGTGCCGGGGCTGGTGATGAGTGCCGAGCGGCAGTTGGTGGTGGACGAGGTGCAGGCCGTCGTCACGCGCTGACGGCTCGGAGTGATTAAGCGGCCCGTACGGGGCGGGCCCGGGCAGTGGACGTTGGAATTCTCTTGATCGTGAGGTGAGTTGTGGGTACCTCCATGTCTTCTTCGGCCCTGAAGGGCGGCGGGTTCCAGGTGCCGGGCGCGCGTGGGTCGGGTCCGGAGCAGCGGCCGGCGGTGACGGGTGCCCGGCGGCGCAGGCTGGGCTGGGCGTGGGCCGGGCTGGGGGCGGTGGTGGTCTCGGCGGTCGGCTTCACGTTGGTCGCGCAGGCGGCGGGGGAGCGGGAGCAGGTTTTGGTGCTGGCCCGCGATGTGCCGGCCGGGCGGGTGCTGAAGCCGGGCGATCTGCGTGTGGTGGAGGTGGCGGCGGACGCGGGCGTGGTGCCGCTTGCGGATCGGGGCACGGTGCTGGGGCGGCAGGCGCGGGTGCCGTTGCTGGCCGGGTCGCTGCTGGCACCCGGACAGGTGGGCGCGAGGGCCGACTTCCCGCCGAAGGGGTTCTCGCAGGTGGCGCTCGCGGTGGAGCCGGGCGGTGCGCCACCGGATCTTGCTCGTGGGGAACGTGTCGCGGTCCTTCCCGGCCCGGACGGTGCCGGAGCCGGAGCGGTAAGCGATGAGGCGGAGGAGAAGGCGGTCTCGGCGGTGGCGGGGACGGTGACGGGGGTGCGAGCGGCGGAGTCGGCGGGCGGGCCGCGGGTGGTGACGGTGCTGGTGGAGACCGGGGCGGCGCGGCGCGCGGCGCAGCTGGAGCATCCGCGTGTGGTGGTGCTTCCCGCGCAGGGGCGGGAAGCGCCGTGAGGCGGCTGGTCGTTCTCGGGTCGGTCACGGGCGCGCCGGGGGTGACGACGACGGCGCTGGCAGTGGCTGCCGTGTGGCCGCCGGAGGCGGACGGCGGGGTGCGGCCGGTGATGGTGGAGGCGGACTCCTCCGGCGGTGACCTCATGATCCGCTTCGGTCTGCCGACGGCTCCCTCGCTGCTGGATGTCGCGGCGGCGGCCGGGAAGCCGTACCCGGGCTCCCTGCTCGGGGCGGCGAGCGAACTCCCTTGCGGGGTGCGGGCGGTGGTCGCGGTGCCGGGCCGCGGTCCGTGCCGTCAGGCCGTGCGGTTGTTGGCCGCCGAGGCCGGGCGGCGCGTGCTGCTGGGGGACGAGAACGATCGGGGCACGGTGCTGCTGGATGTGGGGCGCCTGACCGAGGACGTCGAGCCGCTGCTGGAGGCGGCCGGCCAGGTCGTGCTGGTGGCGCGGGGCGGAGCGGAGCCGCTGACCCATGTGTCCGCGTACGGACTGGACGTGGACGCGTATGCCGGGCGGCTGACGCTGGCCGTGGTCGGGCCGTGCCCGTACCCGGCCGAAGAGATCGAGAAGACGCTCGGCATCGAGCCGGTGCTCTTCCTTCCCTGGGACGCCAGGAGCGTGGCCGCGATGAACCGCCCCAAGCACGGCGGGCGGCGCACCGCCGGGTTTCGGCCGCCACCGCTGATGACCGCCGCACGGACCTTGGCCCGTCGGCTGGCCGGGCCGCAGGCGGGCGAGACCAGGACTCGGGACATGGACGGCAGTCGTGTGAGCGAGGACGACGGGACGCGGCTGATGGGGCAGGGCCGGACCGGTCTGGTTCCGGTACCGGGAGTCGAGGGAAGCGGATCATGAGCGAGCAGCTGATGGCGTCGGGTGCGGTGCCCGGCGGCGGTGAACGGGAGCTGGCGCAGCTGGTGCGTCAGCGGGTGGCGGCCCGGCTGACGGCGTACGCGGGCGAGCGGGAAGCGGCGGGGTTGCCGGCGGAGGATGAGATGGCGCGTCGTGCCACCGTGGGACGGCTGTTGGCGGAGGAGTTGGGTGCGCAACGGCGTCAGGCCCTGGCTCAGGGCCGGGCGGTGCTCGATGCCGTGGCCGAGGAGCGGATCGCCCAGGCGGTCAGGGACGCGCTGTTCGGCACCGGCAGTCTGGAGCGGCTGCTGGCCGACGGGTCGCTGGAGAACATCTGCGTCAACGGCTGCGATGTGGTGTGGGTCAAGGACGCGGCCGGGGCCTGGCGCCGGGAGAGTCCGGTGGCCGCCTCGGATGCGGAGCTGGTGGAACTGGTCCGCACGCTCGCGGCCCGCGCGGGCGATGAGGAGCGGCGCTTCGACCGGGGCATGCCCCGCCTGAACCTGCAACTGCCCGACGGGTCGCGGCTGTTCGCGGTGATGGCGGTGGCCGGGCGGGTGTCGCTGACCATCCGCCGTCATCGCTTCCCGGTCGCCTCGATGGGGGAGTTGGTGCGGCTGGGCGTGTGCGACGAGCAGCTCGCCGCGTTTTTGAGGGCGCTGGTGCGGGCGCGTAAGAACATCGTGATCGGCGGCGGCACTAATGTCGGCAAGACCACCGTGCTGCGGGCCTTCGCGCACGAGATCCCGCCCGAAGAGCGGCTGGTGACGATCGAGGACACCTTCGAACTCGGCCTGGACGCCGATGCTGTGGCGCATCCGAACGTGGTGGCGATGCAGGCCCGTGAGCCGAACATCGAGGGCCAGGGTGGCATCGACCAGGCGGAACTGGTGCGGTGGGGGCTGCGCATGTCCCCGGACCGGGTCATCGTCGGCGAGATCCGCGGGGCCGAGGTCATCCCGATGTGCAACGCCATGAGCCAGGGCAACGACGGTTCGCTGTCCACCATCCATGCCTCCACCTCGCGCGGGGTGTTCACCAAACTTGCCTCCTACGCCGCGCAGTCCCCGGAACGGCTCACGCTTCAGGCGACGAACCTGATGGTGGCCTCTGCGGTCCACTTCGTCGTGCACCTGGGCTGGGACGCGGCAGGGCGCCGGGTCGTCGACTCGGTGCGCGAGGTCATCGACGCGGACGGGGCGCAGATCGTCTCCAACGAGGTCTACCGGCCCGGCCCGGACGGGCGCGCCGTGCCCGCTACCCCGCTGCGCACCGAGACCCTCCATGACCTGGTGGCGGCGGGGCTGGACGCTCAGGGCGCCGCCCTCCAGCGGTGGGGGGCGGCGTCATGAGCGGCCTGTCCGGCTCCGGCACCCTGATGGGGGTCGCGGTGGTGTGCGGGATGGTGTGCGGCCTCGGCCTGGTGGCCATCGGTTACGGCGCTGTGGGGCGGGCGGTGTGCGAGGAGCGGCCCGGCCTGTGGCGTGCGCTGGCGGCGCGGCTGCCCGCGGACTGGACCCCGCGGCGTGTGGTGATCGCGGTGGTGGCCGGGGTGGTCGCGGGGGCGCTGACGACGTGGCCGGTGGCTGCGGTGCTGACCACCGTCGCCCTGCTCACCCTGCCCGGTCTGCTCGGCCCGGACCGGCAGGCGGCACGGCGTACGGAACGGATGGAGGCGCTGGCCACCTGGACGGAGATGCTGCGCGACACGCTGTCCGCGGCGGCCGGTCTGGAGCAGGCGGTGCTGGCCACTGCGGACATCGCTCCGGCCGCGCTCGAATCCGAGATGCGGGAGCTGGCCGCCGCGGTCCGGTCGGGGCGTCCTTTGCCGGCCGCGCTGCGGGCGTTCGCCGAGGAGGTCGATGACCCGTTGGCCGATGTGGTGGTGGCCGCGCTGGTGATGGCCGCCGAGCAGCAGGCCAGTCAAGTAGCGCCGCTGCTGGGTGAGTTGGCGGAGTCGGTGCGGGAGCAGGTGGCCATGCGTCAGCGCATCGACGCCGGCCGGGCGAGCGTGCGTACCGGGGTGCGGGTCACGGTGATCGTCACCCTGGGCATGGCGGTGGGGCTCGTGGTCCTCAACCGCCCCTATCTGGACCCCTTCAACACGCTGACCGGGCAGGCGGTTCTCGCCGTGGTGGGCGCCCTGTTCGCCGCCAGTTTCACCTACCTGTCCGCGCTCGGCCGCATGGAGGAGCCGGTCCGCCTCATCAGCCCGGCCGCTCCCCGAGCCGCTGCGGGTGCCGATCCGGGAGGTGCACAGTGATCGTCATGCTGCTCGGTGCGCTGTTCGGCGCCGGGGCGACCGCTCTCGTCTACGGGCTGCGTCCGCCCCGGCCCGCCCTGGCCGACGTCCTGACCGCCCTCAACACACCCGCACCGCCTGCCGAGTCACCTGCGCACGAGGCGGACGACGCGGAGTGGGCCACCCGGCTGGGCAAGCGCGCCGTACCGCTGGTGCGGGCGCTCGGCTTCCCCACCCTCGCGCTGCGCGCGGACCTGGCCGTGTGCGGCACAGATGAGGAGCAGCACCTGGCGGGCAAGGCGGTCTGCGCCACGACCGGACTCCTCGCCCCATGGGCCGCCGCGCTGCTGCTGCGCCTTGGGGCCGGTATCGCGGCGGGCTGGTGGGTGCCGCTGGCCGGCTCACTCGCCCTGGCCGTGGTGCTGTTCTTCGCCCCCGACCTGTCGGTACACCGGCAGGCCGCGCGGCGGCGCCGCGAGATGCGCCACTGCCTCAGCCTGGTCCTGGACCTGACGGTGATCGCGCTTGCGGGTGGCGCCGGAGTCCAGCAGGCCCTCGCCCAGGCCGTCGCCGCACCCCAGGGATGGGCGGCGGCGCGACTACGCCACGCCCTGCACGTCGCGCAGCTCACCCGGACCAGCCCCTGGCCCCACCTGGGCGATCTGGGACGCCAGCTGGCCGTGGGGGATCTCACCGAGCTCGCCTCGACGCTGAACCTCGCGGGCAGCGAGGGCGCCAAGATCCGCGGCTCGCTCGCGGCGAAAGCGCGGGCCATGCGACGACGGCGGATCTCGGAGGCCGACGGGGACGCGCAGGCGGCCACCGAGCAGATGTCGCTGCCCGTGGTCGGGCTGTTCGCCGCGTTCCTGCTGCTGATCGGCTATCCGGCGCTCGCCCACGTCATGTCGATCAGCTGACGCCCCGACCCAACCGAACGAGACCAAGACAACGGTACGAGACCAAGAAGAGAGAGCACCGTCATGTTCCAACTCGACACCCTGGCCCACCGGGTACGCGCACACCTGGCCGAGGTACGCCGGCACATCCGCGAGCACGGGGACGGGGGCTACACCACCGAGACCATCGTGGTCACCGCCCTGCTGGCGGTCCTGGCCCTGAGCGTGGTGGGCATCATCGCCGCCAAGGTGCTGGGCAAGGCCAACGGCATCGACCTGGGCGGCTAGTTCGTGACCGCGTTCCGTCGCCGGCTGCGCAGTGATCGTGGGGCGGCCAGCACTCAGCTGGTGCTCATCGTCCCGGCGCTGCTGCTGATCGCGCTGCTGGTGGTGCAGTTCGCGCTGGTCTGGCACGCGCGCCATATCGCCCAGTACGCCGCCCAGCGGGCCCTGGCCGCCGCCCGCGTCGAGGACGGCACCGCAGCGGACGGCCGGACGCAGGCCCGGCGCAGCCTTGCCGCGCTGGGCAGCCGGGTCCTGACCGCTCCGTCCGTGACCGCCGAGCGCACTGCCGCCCGGACCACCGTGCGGGTGGACGGGACGGTGATCCGCGTGCTGCCCGTCCCGGGGCTGGTGCTGCACGCCTCCGGCACTGCCTCCGGTCCCACCGAGCGGATCACTACTCCCGGCGGAGGCCAGCCGTGATCCGGCGGGTGCGCCGCGCGCGAGGCGATGGGGAGCGGGGTTCGGCCGCGGTGGAGATGGTGCTGGTCACGCCGCTGCTTGTCCTCGTCCTTCTGGTCGTGGTGGCATTCGGGCTGCTCGCCGATGCCCGCCTGGTCGTGGCGGACGCCGCCCACCAGGCCGCCCGCGCCGCCTCGCTGGCCCGCACCGAGAAAGATGCCCGTGCCCAGGCGCAGCAGGCGGCGAGCGCGGCACTGCGCGAGGCGACAGCGTCCTGCGCGCATCCGAGTGTCCGTCTCACTACCGGCGGTCTCACGCCGGGCGCCACCGTGACGGCACGGGTCTCCTGCACCGCCGACCTGGGCCATCTCACCGGCACCGGGATGCCCGGCCACCTGCCCCTGGCCGGCACCGCCTTCTCCGTCGTCGACACGTTCAGGAGCAGCCCGTGAAGCGACGCGTGCGAGCGCATCTGGCGCAGGTCCGTGCCCGGATGGCGGCCGGGGACGACCGGGGGCAGGTCACGGCCTTCGTCGTCGGCGTCTTCGCCGCGCTGTGGCTGTTCGCCGGGATCGTCGTCGACGGCGGGCTCGCCCTGGCCGGCAAGGCCCGGGCGCTGGACGTGGCGCAGGAAGCCGCCCGTATCGGCGCCCAGCAGCTGGATGTCGGCCGGCTGCGCCGCGGCGGCGACGTCCGGCTCGTACGCGACAAGGCCGCAGCGGCGGCCCGCGCGCATGTCGCCTCCACCGGGGACAGCGGCACCGCGTCGGTCAAGGGCGACGTTGTGACCGTCCGGGTCACCCACCACCAGCGCACCCAGATCCTGCAGCTGATCGGCCTGCGCACCCTCACCGTGCACGCCAGTGGCACCGCACACGCCCAACGCGCCACCCCGTAAGGACCGTTCACCACCATCTTCGGCCGAAGAGAGCGAACCGGCGATGAACCACCCTCCCCCGCTGCGCCAGCGGCTGACCGCGGCCGCCACGGCGGGCGGCACCCTGGCCCTCACGCTCGCCCTGCTGGCCGGGATGCCCTACGTCCTGTGGCGAGCTACCGGCCTGCCCTGGCCCGAACACGTCCCCTCTTTCAGCGAGTTCGGCCAGCGGCTGACGCAGCCGGTCAGCGACCCCCTGATGACCGACCTGCTGGCCATGGTGGGCTGGGTGTGCTGGGCCGCCTTCGCCACCACCGTGGTCCGCGAGACCTGCTGGTACACGACCCATCTTCCGCAGCTGCTGCGCGACCGCCACGCGCACGATGAGCACGTGGCCGCCCTGTCGATGAAGGGGTCGCTGGCCGCGCTGTGCATCGGCACCCTCGTGGTTGCCCTGATCGGCCTGTGGCGCCCGCAGACGGTCAGCGCCCAGCAGCCCTCCTCGCCGGGCGAAGTACGGACGCATATCACCGCGACAGCCCCACTCGTACCCGCCCTGGGCCAACCGCCCACCCCTCCTGCCGCAGCCGCGACAGCTCCGGCGCGGGCCATGACCGCCGGGCTCACTCCGGAGCGTCCCGGCCCGCCGGGCAAGGCCGAGGAAGTCGAGCACATCGAGTACACGGTCACCGAGGGCGACACCCTGTGGGACATCGCGCACACGCACATGGGCGACGCGCTGAAATGGCCGCGGATCTACGCGCTGAACAAGGACCGCGTCCAAAGCGACGGAGCCCGGCTCACCGACCCGGACCTGATCAGGCCCGGCTGGCACCTGACCATCCCCATCGCCCCGAGCGCCACCCCGCCGCCAACCCCTGCGCCTGCCCCGGTCCCGGATGCCACGCCTTCCCCGCCCTCTGCGCCGCCCGCCCAGCCAACTCCCGACCAGGGCACGGGCACCGGCCACGAGGCAGGCGGTGAGCACACCCCTGCGGGGCCTGACCGGCACGATGAGACCGCGGCCCGCAAGACGGACACGGAGCCGGGCCCGGCCGCCATCGGCCTGGGGGAAGCGAGCCTGATCGGCATCACCGCGGCGGCGGGCCTGCTGGCCGCACGCCGCTACTGGTACTGGCACCAGCACCGGCTACGCGAGCCCAATCACGAGGCGGAGGTGCCCGCCCTGAGCCCGCTGGTGGACAAAGCCGCGCAGGCCGCCCACGCAGCCACCCGGCCCCCTCGTCCCCCCGACCCGGATGCCCTGGTCACCCACCGCACCCCAGCCCAGAAACCCCGCAGCACGGGCACGGTCACCATCGGCGTCCGCGACAACGCCGAGGTCCTGCTCGACGAGCTGGCCCGGCCCGGAGGCTGCGCCTGGACCGGTCCCGGCTCCCAGGGCGCCGCCCGCGCCCTGCTGGTCGGCATCCTCACCGCCGCCGAACGCCGGCGCCCCGCACCCCCGCACGTCACGGCGATCGTGCCCGAACACGTGGCCGAGAGCCTGCTGCCCTCACTCCCCGCCCAGTTCACGGCCCTGACCCAGAGCGCCGACACCGCAGCAGCCATCCGAGCCGCCGAGCAGCACCTGATCGCCCACGCCCGCACCCAGGACGAGCAGGACACCGACCCCGCGGCAACCGGGCCGACGATCCCCGACAGCACGCCGGAGACCGGACCGGGCACCCTGCTCCTGCTCACCGTGCCGGACGCCGCCCACACCGGACAGCTGCAGGCACTGGCCGCCCGCAGCCACCCCGGCACACTGATCGTCCTCACCCTGGGCGCCCCGCTGCCCGGCGCCGCCTCCTGGCACATCACCGACGACGGCACCACCCACCCCGACACCCACGCTCAACACCCCAGCCCGCTCCGGCTGTTCCACCTCACGCCCGAGGCCGGACGCGACATGGCCGAAGTCCTCCTCACCGCCCACGGCCAGCGCCCCCGCCTGCGCATCCTCCCTGCCCCCAGCCGGCACCCGGACGATGAGCACCCCGACGACGAGCACACCGATGCCCCGGCCGCACCCACGGCGGATGACCCGCCCACCCGGCCCTACGCCCTCGAGGCATCGCGGCCGGCGCAGACCAAGCCGGTACGCCTCCACGTCCTGGGACCGATCACCCTGTACGCCCGCGGCCACCAGGACCCCGTCGGCACCAACCTGCGGAGCGAAGTCCACGAATTCCTCGCCCTGCTCGCCGCCCACCCCACCGGACTCCTCGCCTCCGACATCGCCGACAAACTCCACCTCGACCCAGGCAGCGACCAGAACGCGCTGAAAAACCTCCGCCGCGCCGTACGCCGCGCCCTACGGGCCGCGACCGGAATCACCGCCCAGGAATTCATCGTGCTGCAAGGAGAACTCCACAAACTCCATCCGGAACTCGTAGAAACCGACCTCGCGGACTTCAACAGCAACCTGCAAAAGGCATTCGCTGTCCCCGAGCGGGAAGAAATGCAGAACGACGCCCTGTCCGCCGTGCGCGACGCCCTGGCCCACTACCGCGGGCCCTTCGCCCAGGGCGGCGACTACCTATGGGCCGACGCGATCCGCGAACACCTCGCCATGAAGGCCACCGACGTCACCCTCCGCCTGGCCCGCCAGGCCGAACACGCCGACGCCACGTCACGCGAGCGAGACGCCGTCCTGACGCTGCTGGAACACCTGAGCACCCTTCACCCCGACCACGAACGCCTCGCCCAGCACACCATCCGCCTCTACCAAGCCACCGGACGCCACGACGCCGCCCGGCACACCTACACCCGCCTCAAGCGACACCTCACCGACCTCGGCCTCGAACCCGAACCGGCCACCCAGGCCCTCGTCACGCCCCGGACCCACTCCCGCCAGACGCGGTAAAGCCGCAGCAGACTGCCCCTGCGTTCCTCTCCGCTCGGCATGGCTGGCCCGGTGTGACTGATTCCCCATGCTGTTTGTCCACGGGCGGGCGTAAGGTTCCGCGAATGAAATCGTTGATCACTGCCGTCCGCGAGCATGACGAAGCTGCACGTTTCCTCGCTTGGCCGGGCGATTTCGACCTGGACCGAGGCGACCATGTCGAGGATGTCCACCTCGCCTCGGGCGTCGCGCTGGACGGGTTCGCCGGCGACGGCGCCGGGGGCACCTTCTTCTTCTGCGGCGAAGGTGCCGAGGAACGTCCTCTTCTGTATGCGGACTCTGAAGGAGGCTCGGCGCTCGTTGCGATTGGCCTGCCCGAACTCCTGCGGCTCCTGCTTGTCGCCCCATGGTGGCGCGACTGCCAAACGTTCACCGCGGAGGAAGGCCATCAGCTCGCGGCCGAGTACCTGGAGGACATGCCGGACCTTGTCGCCCGACGCGATCGTGCCGCCGCAGCCCTTGGCCTTGCCCTTGCTCCTGAAGGGGACGTCCTGGCCCGCCTGCGGGAGGTGGCGCTCGGAATCGGAAAGGACTTCGTACTCATATTGACGCCGGAGGGCGAGCCCTACGAACCTCTCTTCAAGGACTGAGGCTGCAACTCCGGCGCCGTTGAAGGCCACGGCAACAGAATCAAAACGTCACCCGCAGAGCGGCTGTCCTCTCTCGCCTGGGGGCTTCGGGAGCTGCGGTCGGGCCTGATCTCACTTGCCCTGCGCTGCCCCTGGTTCTGGTCATGGGGGCAGCGAGGCGCCACCGCGTCGCTGCTGCTCATCCCGCCGCTGGGACGCGAACGGTCAACCGCGGTGTCGGTCAGCAGCGCAGGCCAACGACGCCCCAGCTGCGGCGCTCTGCCTCCGTGACCACCTCTCCCCAGTCGGTGAGGAGGTCGGCAAACGATTCGAAGGTCGTGATCCATCCGCCTGGCTCCGCAGCGTGCCGGGTGAACGGCTCACGCACCACTTCCAGTTGGGGTGCCGCCTGCCGCCACCATCCGGCGATCAGTGGCACGTGGTCGGGCGGACACCACAGCAACAGATCCGCGTCCCAGGTGCACGGCCGCTCCGGGAGCCCGGAACCGACCCCGGTGGTGTCCTCCAGACGGTGCCAGAACAGCGCGTCGTTGAACCGGTCCAGCGCCTCGCGCACCTTCGGCTCGACGAAGTCGCGCATGTGGTCCCAGCGGTGGCCGGCCCAGAAGTGCGGCTTGTACGAGCCGAACGTGTTCCGCAGGGCATACCTGCCATACCAGTCCTCGCCCGGCTGCTCGGGCCACGACCAGCCGTGCTCGAAGAGGTCGTCGCTGTACGCCTCTCCGAAGGCGGCATCGATCAGCATCTCTTCCCGGTCGCCGGGCGCGGCCGCCTCCACTCGCGGCCAGTCCACGATCAGCACCTCTATCCCCACACCCACCACGCCAGCGTAGGGCAGGGAAACAAACGTTGATCACCGCAGCGCTCGTCGCCAACCGCGACGCTCGGAGGGGCCCACCTTCAACTCGGGCGCTCCGTCACACCCGCTGACGTTTGCCCCGTCGCATCCGGTGTCGTATCCGCCGTCGCTTCCGTGTGCGCGCTTGGATACGACGCCCCTGCCTGGTACGTCGGTGCAGGCCAGGGGACCTGCCAGCCACCGGCGGGCGAGGGCGACTGTATATCGGTGCAGCAACGCATCCCGATCTACTGACAGCCGGCGCCCGGCTCCGCGCATCCCGCGCTGCTGCTCGCGCCCTGCCCCGCTCCGCTCATTCCGTGTGACTCTTCCATTTCATCAACTCTGCTTCCAGGCAGCCCTGTACAGCCCTGGCCAGGAGCAGGCTCAAGTCCCCATACGTGCGCAGCACTGCGGCGCCCAGGCGTAGCCGAGGGTGCCGCCGTGCCGGGTGCCGCCGTGCCGGGTGCCGCCGTGCCGGGTGCCGCCCATTCGCGCGTGTACTCGAATCGACGGGGCGCCGGCGTGTGTGGGCGCCTGGGAATCGGTCGTGCGGGCCGTCGTCCACGACGCCTTGCGTCGTGCCTGCGGGAATTCCCCTGAATTCGCGTCGTGAATTCACGAGAATTCCAGCATTATCGAGCCGGAATGCGGCTTCAGGTGGGGTGCGGGTCGAGCTATATTTAAATTGTTCCCGGAAAGGCCGGGAATGGAAAACCCGCCAATGGGGTCCGCCCGAAAACGGATGACGGGTGGAGTGCGCCCAAAAAAGGGTGGCCGCCTCTGAATTCGGAATGCGGCAACGCCTCGGTTAATCAGTGAAAGGGCCTGAGTGATGACCAATACCGCCACACCCTCGTCCCCGCCTCCCGGCCCCGCGCCGCAGCCGACCGCCCCCACCACGCCGAACTCCCCGGCACCGCCTGTGAGTTCACCGCCCAGCGCGGGCGGGAAGGCGCGCCCGGGGGAACTGCGCGCGAGGATCGCGCAGGTCCTGGCGGCGCACGCGGGCGCGCAGTTCACTGTCACGGAGCTGGCGAGGAAGCTCGGGCACTCGGGCGGGGCGGTCGGCAACGCGTGCGAGACGCTGGTGTGCCGGGGCGAGGCAGAACTGGTCGGCTCCAAACCCCGGATGTACCGGGCGACTTCGACCACGGCCACCGCCGCGCAGCGCGCCGTACCGGGCCAGCCCGCGCAGGGCGGCCCGCCCCGGGTGCCGCGACCGGCCGCCCCGCAGGCGCCTGCGGCCGGGCCCTCAGGCGGGCGGCCGGGGCCGATCACCCGCCCGAACGGGCAGCAGTACCACCCCAGAGCACTGGCGCAGCTGCCGGATGTGGAGGCGCTGCGGCGGCTGCGCGAGGCGGGTGTGGCGGTGTTGCTGTACGGGCCGCCGGGCACCGGGAAGACCTCGCTGATCGAGGCGGCCTTCCCGGACCTGATCACGGTCGCCGGAGACGGGGACACCACGGTCGGCGACCTGATCGGCGAGTACACCCAGGACGCGAACGGCGGTTATGAGTTCGTCTACGGCCCGCTCGTGACCGCCATGACCGAAGGCCGCGCCCTGCTCCTGGACGACGCCACCCTGATCTCCCCGAAGGTGCTGGCCGCCCTGTACCCGGCCATGGACGGGCGCAGGCAGATCCAGGTCAAGGCACACAAAGGCGAAACGATCACCGCAGCCGACGGCTTCTACGTGATCGCCGGACACAACCCCGGCGTCCACGGGGCGGTCCTCACCGAGGCCCTCGCCTCCCGGTTCTCGGTACAGATCCAGGTCGGCTCGGACTACGACCTGGCCTCCGCCTTGAAGATCAACCGGACGGCAGTACGCATCGCCCGGAACCTCGCCACCCTCCAGCAGGCAGGCGACATCGGGTGGGCCCCGCAGCTACGCGAGCTGATCGCCTTCCAGAAGATCGCCGATGTGCTCGGCACCGAGGCAGCCTTCGCCAACCTGGTCGGCATCGCCCCGCTGGAAGACCGCGACACGGTCGCCG
>NZ_BAAASJ010000119.1:131315-194807 GCF_039532825.1 Streptomyces vastus | reverse complement strand
AGAGCCCGTTGCCTAGTAATAGGCACGGCGGGTTCGGAAGGCGGCTCGGGGAAACGGGCTGGCAGTAATGCCAGAACCGCGCCCCGAGCCGACCTTACCGGCCCACCGTGGGCCAGCAGGCCGCGCTCGGCGAGATGCTGCGTGATCACTGCTCGCTCTACAACGGTGCGTTGCAGGAGCGTCGTGACGCCTGGCGGCATGTGTCGAAGACGTGCGTCACGTACGGGATGCAGTCGGCGCAGCTCAAGGAGATCCGGGCGTTCGACCCGGAGCGGCAGGGCCGCTGGTCGTTCAGCTCGCAGCAGGCCACGCTTCGCCGTCTGGACAAGGCGTTCGCCGCGTTCTTCCGTCGGGTCAAGGCCGGCGAGGCGCCCGGCTATCCGCGTTTTCGTGGGGTGAACTGGTTCGACACGGTGGACTTTCCCAAGGACGGCGACGGCTGCCGCTGGGATTCCGCCCCGCACGATCCGGTCACCCGCGTCCGTTTCCAGGGTGTCGGGCATGTCAAGGTCAACCAGCACCGGCCGGTGGTCGGCAAGGTCAAGACCGTCAGCGTCAAGCGCGAGGGCAAGCGCTGGTACGTCGTTGTGACCGCCGAGCAGGCACGGCCCGAGCCGCTGCCTGCGACTGGCAGCGTGGTCGGCATCGACCTGGGCATCGCCCGCTTCCTTACCGATTCAAACGGCGAGTTCGTGCCCAATCCCCGGCACGGGAAGCGGGTCGCTGCACGGCTCGAAGTCGCACAGCAGGCCCTGGCCCGGTTCCCGCGGGTGCGCCGGGACAAGCGCACGGCCAACCATCAGCGGGCCGTGAACAAGGTCGCCGACCTGCATCGCCAGGTCCGCCGCCAGCGACTGGACCACGCGCACAAGACCGCCCTCGATCTGGTCCGCTCACACGATGTCATCGCGCACGAAGACCTCAAGATCCGCAACATGGTCAAGGCCCCCGTCCCGAAGCCGGACCCTAAGAGGCCGGGCAGTTTCCTGCCCAACGGGGCCGCTGCCAAGGCCGGGCTGAACTACTCGATCTCGGATGCCGGATGGGGGGTGTTCCTGACGATCCTGCACGCCAAGGCTGAGAGCGCCGGACGGGAAGTGATCGCCGTGGACCCCCGCAACACCTCCCGGACCTGCCCCGCATGCGGGCACGTCGCAGCGGAGAACCGGCCCACCCAGGAGAAGTTCCACTGCGTCTCGTGCGGCCACAGCACGCACGCGGACACGGTGGGCGCCCTGAACGTTCTACGGGCCGGGCTGGTCCGTCGCGACGCCCAACCGGCATAGCGAGAAGCCCCCGCGTTCACACGGGGGAGGAGTCACTGCTTCGGGTCCCTAACGAATTCTTGATCATCTGATCCGTCGTCAGCGTCAAGGCGGTTTCTGGCGACCTTCTGACCTTCCATCAGATTGAAACGTGTTCTACTCTTTCGCCGACCTTGGGGAGGCGAGGCCTGTATGGGGATCGGGATCACGCGTGAACAGCGGGAGTTGGCCGAAGCCGTGCGCGGCTGGATTGCTCGGGCCGTGCCGCCCGAGGAAGTGCGCAAACTCCTCGATTCGCCCGGCGAGGGCAGACCTCCGTACTGGGACGGGCTCGCCGCGCAGGGGCTGCTCGGTGTGCATCTGCCCGAGGCGTACGGCGGTGATGGCGGCGACCTCCTCGACCTGGCCGTCGTGGTGGAGGAGGCTGCGCGGGCCGCGCTGCCGGGGCCGTACGTCCCGAGTCTGATCGCCTCGCTGGTGCTCGCCCGTGCGGGGGCGGACGAGGCAGGAGCGGACCAATTGGTGCGGGCGCTGGCGGCGGGGGAGCGTGTGGGGGCCGTGGCGTTCGGGGCGGGGTCGATGACCGCTGCCCCGCGTGAGGAGGGCGGGTACCTCCTCGACGGGACCGCCCCGCCCGTGCTGTCGGGGGCAGACGCAGACCTGCTGATCCTGGCCGCTTCAGATGGGGCGGGCGGGGTGGTGTGGTTGGCCGTCGATGCCGCCGACCTCGCTGTACGGGCGCACGAGAGCGTCGACCCTACGCGGGCCACCGCCGAGGTCCGGGCGGACGGGGTGCGTGTACCCACCGACCGCGTGCTGCCCATCGCGGCCGTCGACTCCGCGCTCGTGCGCGACCTGGCCGCCGTCCTCCTCGCCGCGGATGCCTGCGGCACCGCCGGCTGGGCGCTGCACACCGCCTCCGAATACGCCAAGGCTCGCGAGCAGTTCGGGCAGCCCATCGGGCGTTTCCAGGGCGTGAAGCATCTGTGCGCCGACATGCTGGTACGGGTGGAACGGGCCCGGGCGCTCACCTGGGACGCGGCTCGGGCGGTTCAAGAGCCGGTCGGCGTACGGGAGTTGGTGTCGGCCCTCGCTGCCGCCGAGGCCCTGGACGCCGCGTACTCCTGCGCCAAGGACTGCATCCAGGTTCTCGGCGGGATCGGGTTCACCTGGGAGCACGACGCCCATCTGTACCTGCGGCGGGCGGTGGTGGCGCGGCAGCTGTTCGGCACGGGCGACGTGCACCGGCTGCGTGCTGTGCGGCTCGCGGAGGGCGGCGTACGGAGGGAGTTGAGGCTGGACCTGCCGGGGGAGGCAGCGCCCTACCGTGCGGACGCCCGTGAGGTCGTTGAGCGTGTGCGCGGACTCGAACCGGCCGCAGTACGACGGGAGTTGGCACCCACCGGGTACGCCGCCCCGCATCTGCCCGCCCCGTACGGACTCGGTGCCGGACCCGTCCAACAGCTCGCCGTCCAGGAGGAGTTGGCCGCGGCGGGCGTACGGCTCAGTGATCTGGGGATCGCCACCTGGGTCGTACCGTCGCTCATCGCGTACGGGACGCGCGAGCAGCAGGAGCGGTATCTGCTGCCCACGCTGAGCGGGGACGTGCTGTGGTGCCAGCTGTTCTCGGAACCCGGAGCCGGGTCCGACCTCGCCTCGCTGCGGACGCGCGCCGAGCGGACCGCCGACGGGTGCTGGCGGGTCAACGGGCAGAAGGTGTGGACGAGTTCGGCCCGCTGGGCGGACTACGGGATCCTGCTCGCCCGTACGAATCCGGAGGCGGCCAAGCACAAGGGGCTCACGTACTTCGTCGTCGACATGAAGAACACGGAGGGTATCGATGTCCGTCCGCTGAAGGAGATCACCGGGGACTCCCTGTTCAACGAGGTCTACTTCGACGACGCGGTGCTGCCTGCAGACTCGGTCGTCGGTGCCGTCGACGACGGCTGGAAGGTCGCCCGCAACACCCTTGGCAACGAACGCGTCCACATGGCCGACCAGTTGACCTTCGGCACCGGCATCGAGGCGCTCCTCGCCAGGGACTTGGAGGATGCCGTACGCGTCCGCCTCGGCGCCCTGATCGCGGAGGCGCACGCACTGGCCTGCATCGGGCTCCGTACGACCATGCAACAGGTGTCGGGCGTCGAGCCGGGCGCAGGAGCCTCCATACGCAAGCTCGTCCAGACCGTGCACCAGCAGAAGGTCGCCGAACTCGCCCTAGAACTCCTAGGCCCGGATGGTGCGTTGTGGGAGGGAACGGGGAAGCGTACCGCCCACAGCTTCCTCCTCTCCCGCTGCCTGACCATCGCCGGCGGCACGACACAGGTGCAGCTGAACGTGGTCGCCGAGCGAATCCTCGGGCTACCGCGAGACTGAGGCTTCTCTGCCGTACGGACTTCACCGCGCCCGATATTTTCCGTAGTGGAAAGCCACGTCTTGCCGTGCTGGAAACACATGGCTAGTCTTTCCGTCATGGAAACCAACGGAGGCGTCGTCCGCCCGACCCCGGAGCAGGCACGCGCCGCGCTCGCCGATACCGAGCAGGTCCGGGCGTCCGCCGCCGCCCTGTCCGCCACCCCGTGGCCGCGCTGGTTCGTCACCACGCTCACGCTGTACATCGCTGCCATCCCGCCGGTCTACGGGGGCATGGTGGCAAGCCGCGAGTGGCTGCTGCCCAATCTGGCCTGGGGCGTCCTCATGCTGGTGATGACCGCGGCTCACTTGGTGCTGTTCGGGGTCGCCGCCGCGAACTGGCGCAAGGCGACCGGCGTGGCGCTGCGCTTGGACGTATTGCCCAAGCGCGCCGTCGTGCCGCTCATGATCGGGCTCCCCGCGCTGTTGCTGGGCTCGGTCCTCGCCTTCCGCGTCACCCGTGAGCCGCTGTGGCTGTTCGCCGCTTCCGCCGTCGGCGCCGCGGTGTCGATCGGTTTCCACATCGCCTTCGTACGCCTGCACCGGAAAGCCTCGTGAAAAACGCCGCCACCGACCCCATGGACGGCTTCGACACCACCATCCACGCCCCCAACCGGCTGCGCATCTGCGCCCTGCTCGACACCGCCGACGAGGCCGAGTTCGCCCTGGTCCAGCGGCAGCTCGACGTCTCCGCCTCGGTGCTGAGCAAGCACGTCACCGTTCTGATGGAGGCCGGCTACGTCGAGCAGCGCAAGGCTGTCCGTGACACCCGACAACGTGTGTGGCTACGCCTGACCCGCCAGGGGCGCGATGCCTACCAGGCCCATCTCGCCGCCCTGCGCGCCATCGTCGAGTTGTAGCGCCGCCTGCCCTGCCCTGCCGGGCCGGGAACAGGGCGCGGTCGTCGTACGGCCCGGAGTCGTGGGGTGAGGCGGTTACCGGGGCGGCGGCGGTGCCGTGCTGTGGCGCACCACGAGTCGCGTGGGTACGAGCGTGGTGCCGTGTTCCGTGTCCTCGTGCCGCATCTGCCGCAGCACGCCCTCCACGCAGAGCCGCCCCACCTCGGCGAAGTCCTGGTGGACCGTGGTCAAGGGAGGCAGGAAGGAGCCGGCCTCGGCGATGTCGTCGAAGCCGATGACGCTGACGTCGTCCGGTACCTTCCGGCCCTGTTCGTGCAGGGCGCGCAGCAGGCCGAGCGCCATCTGGTCGTTGGCGGCGAAGACCGCCGTGCACTCCTTCTGGCGGGCGAGTTCGAGCCCGGCCGTATAGCCGGACTCGGCCGACCAGTCGCCCCGTACCAGAGGCGGTGTGGGTCGACCCGCCTCGGTGAGTTCGGTGCGCCAGGCCTGAGCGCGGCGCTCCGCTGCATACGACTCCTCGGGTCCTGCCAGGTGCCAGACCGTGTGGTGGCCGAGGTCCAGGAGGTGGCGTACGGCGGTGCGGCTGCCGCCGGCCTGGTCGGTGTCGACCACGGTGTAGCGGTCTCCGGCGTCCGAGTCGGCCACGACGATGCGGACGTGCGGTGGCAGGGAGAGGGTCACCGCGTCGAGGAGGTGCACCTCCAGGATGACGATGACGGCGTCGACGGCCAGCTCTCCGAGGCGGGAGAAGGCGCCGCGGACCTCGTTCTGGGTGGGGACGGCGACGGGCAGGAGTGTGACGGCGTAGCCCTCGTGGGCCGCGGAGGTGGCGATCGCCTCCAGGGTGCGGACGTTGCCCGTGGTGGCCAGGCCGAAGGTGATGACCCCTATGGTGCGGAACTCGCCGCGTTTGAGGGCCCGTGCGGCGCTGTTGGGCCGGTAGCCCAGCTCCTCCATGGCCGCGAGTACCTGCCGGCGGGTCTCCTCGGTCACGCCTTCATAACCATTGGAAACCCGGGAGACCGTCTGTGAGGAGACGCCGGCCAGCCGGGCGACGTCCGCCATGGACGCGCTCTGCGTGCGGCGACCTGCCCTTGTCCTGGTACGTACTCGTGCCCGCTGCACCGACGCACTGTCCGCAGTGTCCACCCGTCTCCCCGTCTCCCTTGTCGCTCGGGGCGCAGTTTCCGCTGCCGACCCTTGACCGTCGTCATCGGGGCAGTGTAGACATTCCGCCATCAGATGTTTACGTAAACATAACAGCCCATGGACTCTCGCAAAGCGGAATGTTTACGCAAACATCTTCGGCGGCGCACAACGCCGGTTCCGGGATGGATGAACGAGGAACGACATGACGACGCTACAACCGCCGGTGGCCGCGGACCGGCCTCCAGGCCCCCGGCCCGCGGCGAAACGCAGCCGCCGCTCCTGGACGGGCTGGGGGTTCATCGGCCCCTTCGTGGCGGTCTTCGCCCTCGTCTTCCTGGCGCCGATCGCGTACTCGATCTATCTGAGCCTGTTCCGTGACCAGTTGATCGGCGGCAACCAGTTCGTCGGCCTGGACAACTACACCCAGGCCCTCGAGGACGACCGGTTCTGGGACTCCCTCATACGGGTCTCGCTCTTCCTCGTCGTCCAGGTGCCGATCATGCTGGGCATCGCCCTGCTCATCGCACTCGCCCTGGACAGCGGACGGCTGTACGGCAAGGACTTCTTCCGGATCACGATCTTCCTGCCGTACGCCGTGCCCGCCGTGGTCGCCACTCTGATGTGGGGCTTCATGTACGGCACCCGCTACGGCCTGGTCGGCGACGTCAACGAAGCCTTCGGTGTCACCCTGCCCGACCCGCTCTCGACCGACCTGGTCCTGGCGTCGATCGGCAACATCGTCACCTGGGAGTTCGTCGGCTACAACATGCTGATCTTCTACTCCGCGCTGCGGGTCATCCCGCACTCGCTCTACGAGGCCGCGGAGATCGACGGCGCCGGACAGTTCCGCGTCATCACCGCGATCAAGCTCCCCGCCATCCGCGGCGCCCTCGTCATCGCGACGATCTTCTCCATCATCGGCAGCTTCCAGCTCTTCAACGAGCCGAACATCCTGCGGCAGTTGGCGCGCAACGCCATCACGACGGACTACACGCCGAACTTCTACACGTACTCGCTGTCCTTCAACGGCCAGCAGCAGAACTACTCCGCGGCGGTCGCCATCATCATGGGGCTGATCACCATGGTGATCGCCTACATCGTGCAGCTTCGCGGCATGCGCAAGGGAGCGTGACCCGATGAGCACCCCTCTCACCGCCGCCGCAAAGACCCCGACCACTCCGGCCGCAGGCTCCGGCAAGGGCACGCCCCGGCTGCGTACACCCAGCAAGAAGCACACCCCGGGGCGCCCCAAGCGCAGCGTGCTGCTGACCGTGCTCACCGGCCTGATGCTGCTCTACACCGTGGTGCCACTGATCTGGCTGGTCATCAGCGCCACCAAGACACAGGAGGGTCTTGCCGACTCGTCCGGGCTGTGGTTCGCCGACGACTTCGCCCTGTGGTCCAACATCAGCGACACGTTCACGTACAACGACGGCATCTTCACCCGCTGGCTGCTGAACACCCTGCTGTACGTCGTCCTCGGCGCCGGCGGGGCCACCTTCCTGGCGATCCTGGGCGGCTACGCGCTGGCGAAGTTCGACTTCCCCGGGAAGCGCGGCGTCTTCGCCACGGTCATCGGAGCCGTCGCCGTCCCGGGCACCGCCCTCGCGGTGCCGACCTTCCTGATGTTCAGCAAGATGGGGCTGACCGACACCCCGTGGGCGGTGATCCTGCCCTCGCTCGTCTCGCCCTTCGGCCTGTATCTGATGTGGGTCTTCGCCACCGAGGCCATCCCCACCGAACTGCTGGAGGCGGCCCGGGTCGACGGAGCGAGTGAGGCGCGCACCTTCTTCCAGGTCGCCCTGCCGCTGCTCGCCCCCGGCATCGTGACCGTCCTGCTGTTCACCACGGTCGCGACCTGGAACAACTACTTCCTGCCGCTGATCATGCTCAAGGATCCGGACTGGTACCCGCTGACCCTGGGACTGAGCGCCTGGAACTCCCAGGCCGAGACGATCGGCGGTGACGTGATCTTCAACCTGGTGATCACCGGTTCGCTGCTCACCATCGTGCCGCTGATCGCCGCGTTCCTGCTGCTGCAGAAGTACTGGCAGTCCGGGCTCGCCGCCGGAAGCGTCAAGGAGTGACCGGCCCCGAAGGCCCCACGCCCCCACACAACGTCAAAACCCTCGCCCTGTCCCACCCACGAAGAAGTGGAAGCACCTCCATGCGCAAAACCACAAGCCGCCTGATGCGCGGCATAGCAGTCCTCTCCGTCCTCGCCCTCGGCGCGACCGCCTGCGGCGGCTCCGACGACAGTGCCGGCTCGGAGCCGGTCTCCGGCGACGACATCACGGCGGCTCTGGAGAAGGGCGGCACGATCAAGGTCTGGGCCTGGGAGCCCACGCTGAAGACGGTCGCCGCCGACTTCGAGAAGAAGTACCCGAAGGTCAAGGTCGAGCTTGTCGCCGAGCGGTCCGGCGACAAGCACTACACCGCCCTGACGAACGCGATCTCCGCCGAGAAGGGCGTCCCCGACGTCGCGCAGGTCGAGTACTTCGCACTGAGCCAGTACGCCCTCACCAAGGGCCTCACCGACCTGGCGCCCTACGGCGCCGACAAGCTGAAGGACAAGTACACCCCGGGCCCGTGGAACGCCGTGAGCGAGGGTGACGCCGTCTACGGCCTGCCCATGGACTCCGGCCCCATGGCGATGTTCTACAACAAGACGATCTTCGACAAGCACAAGATCGCGGTGCCCACCACCTGGGACGAGTACGTGGACGCGGCCCGCAAGCTGCAGAAGGCCGACCCCAAGGTCTTCATCGCCAACGACGCGGGCGACGCCGGCTTCACCACCAGCATGCTGTGGCAGGCCGGCTCCCGCCCCTACAAGGTCGACGGCACCAACGTGAAGGTCGACTTCTCCGACGCCGGCGCCAAGAAGTACACCGACACCTGGCAGCCGCTCATCGACGAGAAGCTCCTCGCGCCCATCACCGGCTGGACCGACGACTGGTACAAGGGCCTGGGCGACGGCACCATCGCCACCCTGACCACCGGCGCCTGGATGCCCGCCAACTTCGTCACCGGCGTGCCGCAGGCCTCCGGTGACTGGCGCGCGGCCCCGATGCCGGCCTGGACCAAGGGCGACAAGGCGAGCGCGGAGAACGGCGGCAGCTCCCTGACCCTGCCCGAGCTGGGCGAGAACGAGGAACTCGCCTACGCCTTCGTCGAGTACGCGAACTCCGGTGCCGGTGTGCAGAGCCGGATCAAGGAGGGCGCCTTCCCGGCGACCAAGGCGGAGCTGGAGTCCTCGGAGTTCCAGAACACCGAGTTCGAGTACTTCGGCGGTCAGAAGGCCAACGAGATCTTCGCCGAGTCCGCTGCCAACGTGTCCGACGACTGGTCGTACCTGCCCTTCCAGCAGTACGCCAACTCGATCTTCAACGACACCGTCGGCAAGGCGTACGTCTCGAACACCAAGCTCTCCGAGGGTCTGAAGTCCTGGCAGGACGCCTCCGTCAAGTACGGCAAGGAGCAGGGCTTCACCGTCGAGTAGTCGAGGTGCGCCCTCACGCCGCCCGTGCCGCACACCGGAAGGACCACCATGATCTCCACCCTCCTGTCCCAGCTGCACGGGCCGGACGGTGACTCCACGCCACGCCTCGTGTACGGCGCCGACTACAACCCCGAGCAGTGGCCGCGCGAGGTGTGGGAGGAAGACGTACGGCTGATGCGTGAGGCCGGCGTCAACCTGGTCTCCGTGGGGATCTTCTCCTGGGCCCGCATCCAGCCGGCCCGGGACGAGTGGGACTTCGGCTGGCTCGACGAGATCATGGACCTGCTGCACGCGGGCGACATCGGGGTCGACCTCGCCACCGCCACCGCGTCCCCGCCGCCCTGGCTCACCACGGCGCACCCGGAGATCCTTCCGGTGACCGCCTCCGGTGAGACGGTGTGGCCGGGGGCGCGGCAGCACTGGCGGCCCACCTCGCCGGTGTTCCGGAATTACGCGCTCCGCCTGGTGCGGAAGATGGCCGAGCGCTACGCCGGCCATCCCGCCCTGGTGGCCTGGCACATCTCCAACGAGCTGGGCTGCCACAACATCTACGACTACTCGGACGACGCCGCCAGTGCCTTCCGCGACTGGCTGCGCGCCCGCTATACGACCCTGGATGCGCTCAACCACGCCTGGGGTACGGCGTTCTGGTCCCAGCGCTACAGCGAGTGGGAGCAGATCCTGCCGCCCCGGCTGGCCGCCTCCCACCCGAACCCCACACAGCAACTGGACTTCAAGCGGTTCTCCTCCGACGCGCTGAAGGAGTATCTGCGCGCCGAACGGGACGTACTGCGGGAGATCACCCCCGACGTGCCCATCACCACCAACTTCATGGTGATGGGCGGCACCAAGGGCATGAACTACGCCGACTGGGCCCCCGAGATCGACTTCGTCTCCAACGACCACTACGTCCACCCCGGCCCCCAGGACCGCGACGAGCTGTCCTTCTCCGCCAACCTGACCGGCGGCATCGCGGGCGGACAGCCCTGGTTCCTCATGGAGCACTCCACGAGCGCCGTCAACTGGCAGCCCGTCAACGTGGCCAAGCGGCCCGGCGAGCTGGCCCGCGACTCGCTGCTGCACGTCGCGCACGGCGCCGACGCCGTGTGCTACTTCCAGTGGCGGCAGTCGGCGGCCGGAGCCGAGAAGTACCACTCCGCGATGGTGCCGCACGCCGGCGAGGACAGCGACCTCTTCCGCGCGGTGGTGGCCCTCGGCGACACCCTCAAGACCCTGGCCCCCGTCGCAGGCAGCGAGCGCGAACCCGCCCCGGTGGGCATCCTCTTCGACTGGGACTCGTGGTGGGCGAGCGAACAGGACTCCCACCCCACCTCCCTGCTCGACTACCGCCAGGAAGCACTCGACTGGTACTCCGCGCTCCTCGCCCTCGGCATCCGAGCCGACCTCATCACCACCCGCGCCGACCTCGACCGCCACCGGGTGCTGATCGCGCCCGTGCTCCACGTCGTCCCCGCCGAACTCGCCAAGGAGCTCACGCGGTACGTCGAGAGCGGCGGCCACCTGGTCACCACGTACTTCTCCGGAGTCGTCGACGAGAACGACCACATCTGGCTCGGCGGCTACCCGGGAGCGCTGCGCGAACTGCTCGGCATCCGCATCGAGGAGTTCGGGCCGCTGCTCGACGGCGAGACCGTGGAGCTGGACGGCGCCGGTACGGGCTCGCTGTGGACCGACCGGATCACCGTCACCGACCCGGAGGCGGAGGTCCTGGCGCGCTACCGCACCGGTGCGTACGCCGGCCTCCCCGCCGTCACCCGCCGCGCCACCGGCCGGGGTTCGGCCGCGTACGTCTCGACCCGGCTCGGCGCGGAAGGGCTGGCCGGACTGCTGCCCGCGCTGCTCGCCCCGGCGGGCGTCGAGAGTGAACTGCCCGCCGCAGCACGCGGGTTGGTCGAACTCGCCGTACGCCGTGACGCCGGCAGCCGCCATCTGTTCCTGGTCAACCGCACCGACGAGACGGTGCTCCTGCCCGGACTCGCCGGAGAACTCCTGGTGGGCCGGGCGGACGACGCCGGCGCACTCGTCCTGCCGCCGCGGGACGTCGCCGTACTACGTCAGCCCACCACCTGATCCCCACCCCCGACCTCCTCGGACAGCACCGCACCCGTCCGGGGGCCATCCCTCTTGCCCGACGGGCGGGAGGACGAGCACAGCGACCACCACCGAAGTTGGGAGCACTTGATGGCACGCCGTACCCGCAGCAGACGGCTCCTCGGAGCCGCCGGCCTCACCGCTCTGGCCACCGGGGCCGCCCTGGTCTCCGCCCCGTCGTCCACGGCGCAGGTCGCGGCAGCGGAACCCCCCTCCGTCACCGTCCGGCCCGACCCCTCCTACAAGCACGACAAGTTCGAGGGCTGGGGCACCAGCCTCGTCTGGTTCGCGAACGCCACCGGCGACTATCCGCCCGCGATACGGGAGAAGCTGGCGAAGCTCCTCTTCGACGACAGCGGTCTCGCCCTGAACATCGCCCGCTACAACATCGGCGGCGGCAACGCCCCGGACGTCAAGGACTACCTGCGCGCCGGAGGAGCCGTCGAGGGCTGGTGGAAGGCCCCCGCGGGCACCACCCGCGAGGACACCGACTGGTGGAGCGCCGGGGACAAGAACGACTGGAACCCGAAGGCCGACGCCACCCAGCGCTGGTGGGTGGACCGGATCAAGAAGGACATCACCCACTGGGAGACGTTCAGCAACTCGCCGCCCTGGTTCATGACCGAGAGCGGCTATGTCTCCGGCGGCTTCGATTCCAGCAAGGACCAGCTGAAGACCGAGTCCGTCGAGGACTTCGCGAAGTACCTGGTGGGCGCCACCGAGCGCCTTGAGAAGGCCCACAAGATCGACGTCGACACCCTCGACCCGTTCAACGAGCCGAACACCGACTACTGGGGCACCCGCCTGGGACCCGACGGCGAGCCCGTCGGCGGCCGTCAGGAAGGCGCCCACATGGGCCCCGAACTCCAGCAGAAGGTGCTCCGCGCGCTGGCCCCGGTCCTGAAGAAGTCCCGTACCGACGCGGAGATCTCCGCGATGGACGAGACCAACCCGAGCACCTTCACGCAGAACTGGCTCAGCTACCCGCAGGAGGTGCGCGACTTCGTCGACCAGATGAACGTCCACACCTACGGCACCGGCGGCCGCACCAGCGCACGCGACCTCGCCAAGGCCGAGGACAAGCCGCTGTGGATGAGCGAGGTCGAGGGCGACTGGGGCGACGGCCAGAGCTTCACGGACATGCGGCCGGGCCTGGGCCTCGCCCAGCGCATGGTCGACGACCTGCGTGAACTGGAGCCCAGCGCCTGGGTGTTCTGGCAGCCGGTCGAGGACTACGACAACATGAAGCCCGGCGGCGAGTCCGCGAAGGGCGGCAACTGGGGCAGCATCCAGCTCCCGTTCAGCTGCACCTCCGAGGACACCCTCGAGACCTGCCCGATCTACACCAACACGAAGTTCGACACCGCCCGGAACTTCACGCACTACATCAAGCCCGGTGACCGGCTGATCCAGGTGAACGACACCTCCAGCGCCGCCGCCGTCTCCAAGAAGGGCAACGGGGCGAGCGTCGTCCACGTCAACAGCACCACCGAGGCCCGTACGGTCACCGTCGACCTGTCCAAGTTCGGCAAGGTCAGCCGCAAGGCCACCGTCACTCCCGTGGTGACCAGCGCCGACGACAAGCTCGAGCGGCACAAGGCCATCAGGGTCAGCGACCGCAAGGCCACCTTCACCGTGCCCGCCCAGTCTGTGACGTCCTTCGTCGTCAAGGGCGTGTCCGGTGTCGCCAAGGACGCCGCGCTGCTCCAGAAGGGCCACACCTACGAGCTGACCGGTGTGCAGAGCGGCAAGGCACTGACCGTCGCCGACAACGGCACCAACCTGGTCATCAGGTCGGCCGCCACGGGCACGGCCACCGCCGGCCAGCAGTGGAAGCTGCGGAAGATCAGCGGTGGCACGGACAACCGTCAGCGGTACGTGTTCACCAACCCGGTGGAGGGCAAGCGCCTGGCCGTCCGTGACGGCGCCCCGGTGGTGGAGCCCGACAAGGGCCGATGTGACAAGGCCACCCAGTGGATCATGTCGACCACCGGTGACGGCACCTTCACCCTCGTCAACGCCGCAAC
Organism: Streptomyces vastus; assembly: GCF_039532825.1. Lineage (NCBI taxonomy): Bacteria > Bacillati > Actinomycetota > Actinomycetes > Kitasatosporales > Streptomycetaceae > Streptomyces > Streptomyces vastus. The sequence continues at coordinate 181,480 of NZ_BAAASJ010000119.1, read as the reverse complement.
CGGCCGCCTCCTGGAAGTCGGCGGACAGGCCACCCACGAGGGTGCGGCCGTGACGCTGTGGACGCCCAACTCCGGCTCCAACCAGCGCTGGAGGGTCACGGATGTGACCGACTGATCCACGAGCACCTGTGCGTGGGGCGTGACGCCTCCGGTCCGGCGGCCGGAGGCGTCACGTTTTTCTGCCGTACTGGTGGGTGGTAGGTCCTGCGGCCGAGCGCCCCTGGGACGAAATTCCCATGTACGGGGCGCGGGCCGGTTGAGAGCATGACTGCCATGCTCAGAGCCGCCGCCGTCAGACCCGTGTCCCGAAGTTCCGCGCCGCCCACCTGGGTGGTCGTCGCGCTCGCCTGCGCGGGCCAGTTCCTCGTGGTGCTCGACATCTCCGTGGTCAATGTGGCCCTGCCATCGATGCGGGCCGACCTGGCGCTGAGCGCGACGGGCCTCCAGTGGGTCGTCAACGCGTACACGATCGCCTTCGCCGGATTCATGCTGCTCGGCGGGCGGGCCGGGGATCTGTACGGGCGCAAGCGGATGTTCCTGATCGGGCTCGCCCTCTTCACGCTCGCGTCCCTCGGCGGCGGACTGGCCCAGGCGGAGTGGCAGTTGCTGCTAGCGCGGGCCGTGCAGGGGCTCGGGGCGGCGGTGCTCGCGCCCTCGACACTGACGATTCTGACGTCGGCCGTACCGGAAGGGGCGGCACGCGCCCGTGCCATCGCGACCTGGACGGCTGTCGGCGCGGGCGGTGGCGCGGCGGGCGGGCTCGTCGGCGGGCTGCTGGTCGAAGGACTGTCATGGCGGTGGGTGCTGCTGATCAACGTGCCCGTCGGCGCCGTCGTACTGGCCGGTGCCCTGCGGTGGCTCCCCGAGAGCCGGGCCGGTGACCGACGGCGGCTCGATCTGCCGGGGGCGCTGCTGGCCACGGCGGGGCTCGCGACCCTCGCATACGGAATCGTGCAGACGGAGGCCGAGGGCTGGACCTCGTCCGCGGCCGTCGCCCCGCTGCTCGCCGGGGCCGCGCTGATCGGGCTGTTCCTGCTGGTCGAGGCGCGGACGAAGACGCCGCTGATGCCCCTGAAGCTGTTCCGCATACGGTCGGTGTCGTCGGCGAACGTGGCGATGTTCCTGTGCGGCGCGGCCATGTTCTGCATGTGGTTCTTCATGACGCTGTACGCCCAGAACGTGCTCGGCTACACGCCCCTGGAGGCCGGCCTCGCGCTCATGCCGAGCTCGCTCGCGGTGATCCTCGGTTCGAAGGCCGCGCCGCGCCTCATGCGTGTCGCCGGGGCGCGCCATGTCGCGGTTTTCGGGACCCTGGTGGCCGCCGTCGGGTTCGGCTGGCAGTCGACGATGAGCGCGGACGGTACGTACCTCACCGCGATCATGTTCCCCGGGATCCTGATGATGCTCGGTGCCGGACTGGCCGCGACGCCGCTCGGCTCGCTGGCCACATCGGGGGCGGCGCCAGGAGACGCCGGGCTGGTCTCGGGCCTGGTCAACACCTCGCGCACGATGGGCGGTTCGCTCGGCCTCTCGGTGATGTCGACGATCGCGGCGGCCCGGACCGGGGGCGGCACATCGGCCGCGGCACTGACGGAGGGCTACGCACTGGCCTTCCGTACGGGCACGGGGGTGCTGCTGGGGGGCGCGGTACTGATGCTGCTGTGGCTGCCACGGCGCTCCGCTGGTTAGGCGGTTCGAAAGCTGCGGGTTCGTTGCGGCCCGCGGCCCTAACCCCGCCAGATGGTGGGGGGTGACAGTCGTGTCGCGGCTGCGGGCGCGTTGTGGCTGGTCGCGCAGTTCCCCGCGCCCCTAAGAGGCCTGCGGCCTCCTTCGGGGCGCTGGTCGCGCCCGCGCGGCGGAGCCGCAAATCGATACAGCCCCGCGCCCCTTAGAGGCCTGCGGCCTCCTTCGGGGCGCGGGGCCTCAGAGCCAGCCCTGCTGCCGTGCCTCCCGCATCGCCTCCATGCGGTTGCGGGTGCCCGTCTTGCCGATCGCGGAGGACAGGTAGTTGCGGACGGTGGACTCGGAGAGGTGGAGTCTGGTGGCGATGTCGGCGACGGTCGACCCGTCGGCGGATGCCTTGAGTACGTCGCACTCGCGCGCCGTCAGCGGACTCGGCCCGGCGCTCAACGCGGCCGCGGCGAGTGCCGGATCTATCACCGTCTCGCCCGTCAGCACCCGTCGGATCGAGGCGGCCAGTTCCTCCACGGGCCCGTCCTTCACCAGAAAGCCCGCGGCGCCCGCCTCCATGGACCGCCGCAGATACCCCGGCCGGCCGAAGGTGGTGAGGATCAGCACCCGGCAGTCGGGTACCTCGTCCCGCAACCGCGCGGCGGCGTCGAGCCCGCTGATCCCCGGCAACTCGATGTCCAACAAGGCGACATCGGGCCGCGACTCCAGCGCCGCGTCCACGATCACGTCCCCGGCAGCCACCTGCGCGACCACCTCGATGTCCTCTTCCAGCCCGAGCAGCAGGGCGAGGGCGCCCCGCATCATCCCCTGGTCCTCGGCGAGCAGCACACGGATGGACCTGGCGGGCCGGTGGTCCCGGGGCATCTCGTTCACGGCCCAAGCGTAGGCCGGGCAGTTGCACTCCGGACCTGGCCCTTCAGGCCGCCGTCCCCGGCAGGTTCAGCACGCTCGCCTCCTGCGAAGCGCCCGCCGGGTCCCCCTCCTCACCCAACTGAGCCCTCTCCACCGGCAGTTCCGCCGTCACCACGAAGCCGCCCCGCGGACCGGGCCCCGCCTCCAGCGAGCCGCCCGCCGCTGAGAGGCGTTCCGTGAGGCCCTTGAGCCCGGTGCCGCCGATGCCGGGGATCGACGGGGGCGGGTCGGACGCGGGAAGCGCACCACGGCCGTCGTCCGAGATACGTACGCGGACGTGTTCCGGGCCGCCCGCGACCGTGATCTCGCAGCGGGTCGCGCCGCTGTGGCGTACGGCGTTGGTGACGGCCTCGCGGATCACCCAGCCCAGCAGTGCTTCCGTCCGGGCGGCGAGGGCCGGGCCCGACTGGCGCACGACCGGTTCGATGCCGACGGCCTGCAACGCCGAGCGGGCCCGGTCGAGTTCGGTGGCCAGGCTGCCCTCGCGGTAGCCGGTCACCGCCTCGCGGACCTCCGTGAGCGCCTGGCGGCCCACCGACTCGATGTCCCCGACCTGGACGAGCGCCGCGTCCAGGTCGCGGCGGGCCAGCCGCCGGACCGCCTCCGACTTCACCACGATCACGGAGAGGGTGTGGCCCAGCAGATCGTGCAGGTCGCGGGAGAAGCGGAGCCGTTCCTCCTCGACGGCGCGGCGGGCCAACTCCTCGCGGGCGGCGCGGAGTTCACGTACCGCCTCGGAGAGGGAGAGGATCGCCGCCGTCACCATGGTGGAGAGGAAGGTGCCGTACGCGACGTTTATCGCACCCCAGCCGTCGCGGACTCCCGCCACGACACCCGAGAGCAGGGTCAGGCCGAGCCCGACCCTGCCGAGCCACCGGCCTCGTACGATGGCGCCCGTCGCCAGGCCGAGCAGCGGGAAGAAAAGCAGCCAGCTGCCGCCGTAGGTGATGGCCAGGGCGCAGGTCACCACGCCCAGCGCGATCAGCATCACGCGGGTGGAGCGGGCCTCGCGCGCCTCCTTCACGAAGGCGCGGAAGACCACCGCGATGTAGAGGGAGTTGAAGGCCACCAGGCCGATGCCGCCGATCCAGGGGTTCGGGGTCTTGCCCTGGAACAGGTTGGAGAAGGCGCCCATGCCCATCAGAAGCCAGGGGAGGAGGGCGAAGCCGCTGGGCGGCGGGCCGAGTTCCTCCGGCGGCCGTCCGGTCTTCTTCCGGGCCCGGGCTCGCTCACAGCCCTCGGCGTGCCGCAAGGCCAGCCAGTAATTGACCCTGCTCATCCAGGACATGCCCTGCCCCCGCTCAAACGGTTCCAGACAGATTCAGACGGTTCGCGCGGTCCTGCGGTACGAGGTAACAGCGTACGAGCCGAAGGCCAGCAGCCAGAGGCCCAGCACCAGGACCGCCCCCGGGGTCGGCGCATGCCCGTCGGCGACGGCCGTGCCGAGCTGCGCGAACCGGTTCGTCGGTGTGTACGCGGACAGCGAGCGCAGCCACTCCGGGAAGAGGACGAGCGGGAACCACAGGCCGCCGACGACGGCCAGCACCAGGTTGCAGGCCATGTTGGCGACCCCGGTCGTCTGCGCGGTCAGCCGGTAGCCGTTGCCCAGACCGAGCAGCGTGAACGGGATCGAGCCCAGCCACAGCAGCAGCGCGATCGCCGCCCACTTCCACAGATCCAGCCGTACGCCGTTGACGAGACCGCCCGCCGCCAGCACCGCGACGAGCGCGGGCAGCACCGTCACCGCCCCGGTCAGCGCCCGGCCGATCACGACCTGTCGCGGAGTCATCGGCGTGATCCGCAACTGCCGCAGCCAGCCGGTCGACTTGTCCTCGGCGACACCGGCACCGGTGTTCAAGGCAGAGCCCATCGCCCCGTATGCGGCCATGCCGACCATCGAGGCGGTCTTCCAGCCGCTGTCGTCGCCGTCACCGAGGTTGGTGAACAGCAGGTACATCGTCACCGGCATCACGACGGTTCCGACCACAAAGCCGACGTCGCGCAGCGTCCGCCGCACTTCGAGCCGCAGATACTCCCACACCACACCAGTCACCCCCCATCACACCCTCTCCAGCACGCCGGACGAGCCCGACGTCAGCGCCATGAACGCGTCGTCCAGCGACGCGGGCGCCACCTCCAGGCCCCGTATGGCACCCATCCCGGACAGCGCGATCACCGTCGCGTCCGAGTCCTCGGTACGCAGCCGGGCCCGGTCCCCGCGCACCTCCACCGACACCACGCCGGGCAGCAGAGTCAGGCCCTCCGTGGAGCGGCCCGCCAGGTCGAAGGCGACCAGGTTGCCGCCCGCCGACCGCCTGAGCTGCTCACCGCTGCCGTCGGCGACGATGCGGCCCCGGTCGATGACGACGATCCGGTCGGCGTTGGCGTCCGCCTCCTCCAGGTAGTGGGTGGAGAAGAGGACGGTGTGGCCGCGCCGGGCGTAGGCCCGCATCGAGTCCCAGAAGGCGTACCGCGCCTCCACGTCCAGCGCGGCGGTGGGCTCGTCGAGCACGATCAGCGCGGGGTTCCCGATGAGCGCGACCGCGAACCGCACCCGCTGCGTCTGGCCCCCGGAGAGCCGGTCGACGCGCCGCCCGGCCAGCTCGGCGATGCCCGCGAGCTCCAGTGCGTCGGCGACCGGCATCGGCGCCGGATACGTACGGGCCACAAAGCCGACCAGCTCGCCCACCGTCACCCGCGGCACCGGCCGGCCGTCCTGCAGCATGGCGCCCACCCGGCCCGCGCGTACGGCCACTTCCGGCGCCGCGCCGAAGAGCCGTACGACACCCTCGTCGGGCTCGTTCAGGCCGAGGAGCAGCGAGATCGCGGTGGACTTGCCGGCGCCGTTGCGGCCGAGCAGGGCGACCGTCTCGCCGCGCGCCATCTCCAGATCGATCCCGTCCACGGCCCGTACCGAGCCGAAGGTCTTGACCGCCCCCGTGAAGGACACGGCCTGATGCGTCCCAGTCGTTTTCGTCATGGGTACGACGCTACGAATCCGGGGGTCGGGGGCGGCAGATGCGCTTGTACGGACTCGGGCGGGACAAATGTCACTGCCGGCCTCCGTAGTCCTGGGCCAGCTCATCTGACATGGCGTCAGGAGTCTTCACAAGTGCTGGGAGCTGGGCTATACAGAGGGTCGCCGTACTGGAACGCGTTCTAGAACGGGCGGGTTCCGCGGCCCAAGGTCGACCTCGGTGCGTCCGACGGTGCGGACGGTCGCACCGAGGTCTTCTCCGCCGAAGATCCGCCAGCAGTCAGGAGCCGCATGCCCATCGACGCCGCCAAGGCCCTCGCCGCCGAGCCCCGGACCGGCGAGATCACCTGGAACCACAAGGACGTCCAGCTCTACCACCTGGGAGTCGGCGCGGGCGTCCCGGTGACCGACCCCGACGAGCTGCGCTACACCCTCGAGTCCAGGCTGCAGGTCCTGCCGAGCTTCGCGACCGTCGCGGGCGCGGGCTCCCCGGGCGTGATCGGCGGACTGTCCATGCCGGGCGTCGAGGTCGACCTCGCACACGTCCTGCACGGCGGCCAGAGCATCGAGCTGCACCGCCCGATTCCCGCCGAGGGCAAGGCCGTTGCCACCGCACGGATCGCAGCCGTGTACGACAAGGGCAAGGCCGCCATCCTCGTCATGCGCACCGAAGTCGCCGACGACGAAGGCCCGTTGTGGACGAACGACGCACAGATCTTCGTACGCGGCGAAGGCGGCTTCGGCGGCGAACGCGGCCCCTCCACCCGCCTCGACCCGCCAACCGGCGACCCGAGCAGGGAAGTCGAGCGGCACGTCCGCGAGGACCAGGCCCTGCTCTACCGCCTCTCCGGCGACTGGAACCCGCTGCACGCCGACCCGGAGTTCGCCAAGCGCGCCGGGTTCGACCGGCCGATCCTGCACGGGCTGTGCACGTACGGGATCACGCTCAAGGCGGTCGTCGACACGCTGCTCGGCGGCGATGTGGCACGGGTCCGCTCCTACCGCACGCGCTTCGCCGGGATCGTCTTCCCCGGTGAGACCCTCCGCATCCGGATGTGGCAGGAGGACGGCCGGGCCGCCAGGGTCCAGGTGACGGCGGTCGAACGGGACGACGCGCCGGTGCTGGCCGACACGATCATCGAACACGCGTGAACTCTTGAGGGGAGCCGCACCATGCGGGCAGCCGTACTGCACGAGATCGGCCAGGACAAGCTGGAGGTCCTCGACGACGTCGAGGCGGCAGGCTTTGGTCCCGGCCGGGTGAAGATCCGGGTACGGGCCACCGGACTGTGTCACTCGGACCTCTCGGCGATGTCCGGGGTCCTGCCGCAGCCGGGGCCGTTCGTGCCCGGGCACGAGGGCGCGGGCGAGATCCTGGACGTCGGGGAGGGCGTCACGAACGTCAAGCCCGGCGACCGCGTCGTCGTCTGCTGGCTGCCGGCCTGCAACGCCTGCCCCGCCTGCAAGCGCGGCCAGACCGAACTGTGCCTGGCCGGGTTCATGAACGCGGGCACGCCCAACTTCAAGCGGCCCGCAGGAGACGTCTTCGGCATGGCGGGCACCGGGACCTTCACCGAGGAGGTCGTGGTCGACGCGGGCTGCGCCGTCCCCATCCCGGACGACGTGCCCTTCGACATCGCGGCCCTCATCGGCTGCGGGGTCACCACGGGACTCGGCGCCGCCCTCAACACCGCCGATGTGGAAGCCGGTTCGTCGGTCGCCGTCATCGGCTGCGGAGGCGTCGGCATCTCCGCGATCCAGGGTGCGCGGCTCAAGGGCGCCGCCGAGATCGTCGCCGTCGACCCGGTGGCCTCACGCCGTGAGTCCGCGCTGAAGTTCGGCGCCACCAGGGCCGTATCGCCGGACGAACTCCCCGACACCAAGCAGACGTTGACCGCGGGCGAGGGCTTCGACTACGTCTTCGAGGTCGTCGGCAAGTCCGCCACCGCCCGCACCGCGTACGAGAACACCCGCCGCGGCGGCACACTCGTCGTCGTCGGCGCCGGCGCCATGGACGACTTCCTGCAACTCAGCATGTTCGAGCTGTTCTTCGACGAGAAGCGGATCCTGCCGAGCATGTACGGCGGCGGGGACGTCATGCGCTCGTACGAGCGGACCATCGCGCTCTGGCGTGCCGGACGCATCGACCTGGAGGGGCTGATCACCCACCGGGTGCCGCTGAGCGAGATCAACCAGGCGCTGGACCAGATGCGTACAGGGGTCGCGCTCCGTACGTGCATCGAGATCTGACCCAGGTGTATTCGCGAAATGTGACACATCGGGGTCTTTGTGTCACATTCCGCCAACCGACTGCCGACGGCTGAAGGGACCTTGATGTCACTGCCACTTGAAGGGCGTTCCGCGATCGTCACCGGCGCGGGCCGGGGGCTCGGCCGGGCGGAGGCGCTGGAACTCGCCGGCCTCGGCGCCGCCGTCGTCGTCAACGACTTCGGCCGGCCCGGGCGGGACGGTTCCGGCGACGCGTCGGCCGGGCCCGCCGAGGAGGTCGCGGACGAGATCCGTCAGGCCGGTGGTCGCGCGGTCGCCCACACCGGTGACGTGGCCGACCACCAACAGGCCGAGGGACTCGTCGAGTTGGCGGTCGCCACATTCGGGCAGCTGGACATCCTCGTCAACAACGCGGGCATCCTGCGCGACAAGATGGTCTTCTCGATGTCCGAGGACGAGTGGGACTCCGTCATCCGCGTCCACCTGAAGGGCCACTTCAACACAACCCACTTCGCCGCCGCACACTGGCGCAACCGCTCCAAGGCGACGGGCTCCCCGGTGTACGGACGCATCGTCAACACCTCCTCCGAGGCCTTCCTGGCAGGCTCCGCCGGCCAGCCCAACTACGCGGCGGCCAAAGGCGGAATCGTAGGGCTCACGACCTCCACGGCCCTTGCCCTCGCCAAGTACGGCGTCACAGCGAACGTGATCTGCCCGCGCGCCCGCACCCGGATGACCGCGGACGTCTTCGCCGGTTCCGGGGACTCAGCCGACGGCCTCGACCCGCTGGCCCCCGAGCACGTAGCCCCACTCGTCGGCTACCTGGCCTCACCCGCCGCCTCACGCATCAACGGCCAACTCCTGGTGGTCCACGGGGGCATGGTCGCAATAGTCGAACGCCCAAGGGTGGCAGCCAAGTTCGACACCAAGCAGGACGCTTTCAGCTACGACGAACTGGACACGCTCCTCACCCCGCACTACGCGGAACGCCCGCCGAACGAGACGTTCGCAGCGGTGGAGGTGCTTGGCCTCAAGCGCGGGACGTCCACCTGACGCCTACCGGGGTGGTGGGTTCGGTTCGCGGGCGACTGCGGGTGCGTGGGTGGCCGGTCGCGCAGTTCCCCGCGCCCCTGAAAGCAAAAGCCTGCGACTTCCCCGGCGCCCCGGGAAAGCCCCGCCCTGAAAGCCCGCGCCCCCAACTGCCCGCAGCTTCCCACCGGCCCACGGCTCCGCACCCACCCGCGCACCCCAGGGGCGCGGGGCTGTGACATCAGCGGCTCCGCCGCGGGGCGCGAGCAGCCACAACGCACCCGCAGCTTCATCCGCGCCCCAGCGGAGCGCTCAGGCCACGTCGGTCTGACCGGCCGGCTTGCGGTGCCGGCCGCGAGGGGTCACCTCGTCGTCCGACGAGGAGATGGGCCCCCGGTGCCGCCCGCCCCCACCATCGGCCGGCTGGGACATCGCCATCCGCGGGTCCCGCGGATCACCGCCCGCCACACGCGGGTCGGTAACCGTGTCGCTTACGTCGTTCATGTGGAAATTCACCCCGTCAACAAGATCCTTCTTTGCAGCGCGGGCGAGTCTAATAGCCACACTTTCGGCCGGTGAGAGGTGGTAGGGGCTACTCGACGGTCACTTCTTCGACGGCCCCCCGCTCAGCGCGAGCGGCCTGCGCCAACCGCCGCCCGGCGAAGGCGCTCGAGAGCCTCCGCACGGTGAACGGCGCCTGTTGCAGAGGCACGGGACGGCCCGAACCGGGCAACTCGTCGTCAGGTTCCGCGGGTTCCTCCAAGGGGGCCACGGAATCTGCAGAGTCCGGGAAAGAGCGCGCGGAGGAATCCGCGTACTCCGCAGGATGCGTGATCAACGACGCCTCGTCCACGGCCTCCGCAGGCGCCACCACCCGCGAAACCCCACACGGCAACGTCTCCGTCGCATACGGCAGCCGAAGGACCCCGTCCTTGGTCCACAACCCTGAACCCGTCAACCACCCTTCCGGCGCAGGCAGTTGGTGGATCCGTCGCTCCACGGGCCGCCACACCCCGAGCCAACTGCCCTCGCCGGCGCGAGCGCCCCCGCCGGCGATCCGCAACGCCACCGCACAGTACTCCGGCGTCAGCATCTGCCCCGGCTGGATCGCGAACGGCGTCACCGTGTGGTCCGCCAGCCGCAGCGAGTCCGGAAAGCGCACCGGAAGCGTGCTCCCCAACACGCCCCAGCCGAGCCGGTCCTGGCCCGGTGACGGCGCGTCCGAGCGGATCAGCAGCAGCCCGCTGTCGGCGTCCGCGAGCAGCAGCCGGTCGTTGCTCCCCTCGGCGATCTGGAGGAGCGGCGACACCTCGCCGTCGCGCTCCAGGTCGACCACCACCGTCTTGGTCCGGCCGCCCAGCTCCCGGTCCAGGGCGAGCAGCCGGTCCCCGCCGGACAGCCACACCCCGCCCGAGCAGCGCCCCGGCACCTCGGCGAGCCGCTCGGGCCCGAAGGGACCGCCCGCCACCAGCCACACGGTGGTGGAACTCCGGCCCACGGCAACGGCGTACGCCCGAAGGCCGCCCGGCGCGGGTGGCAGCAACCGCAACTCCGTTGTCCCGTCCCGGCATTCCACCGCGCCGAGCGGTACTTCACCCGTCCCGGGCCCTGTGGGATACAGCAGCGAGAACGTGTGCCGCCCGTCCGGCACACGGTGGATGAGCACCCGCCCGTCCGCCATCGGCTGCACCTCCGTGCCGGGCTCCTCGGGCTGCTTGCCCGGCAGCGGTACGGCGTACGGCTCGGGGCCGTCCAGGGTCCAGCGCTCCGGGAACAAGGAGTCGCCGCGCGGGGCGAGGCGGGCCGCGTAGGACCCGTCGGCGGTGATCACGCATCCTGCCCGCGTGCCGTTCTCAGCGGCGGATTCGATGGCACAGGCCGTCATCGTCTGGGACACCTCCGGCCACGAAGGTAGTTTTCGTACGCACAGACGGGGCATCGACGGGCAGGCGCTTCACACAAATGGGTGGCCAACTGGCGATTCGCCTGAGGAAATCAGGGCGTGTGTGCTCGCCGGGACTCGACGGTTTAAGGTGAGGCTCACCTAAGTGCGGCCTGTGTGCCGCCCAAGACCGATCCTCTGAGTCCTGAGACTGATCCTTGGGGCCGAAACTGTGGAGTGTGTGCCTGATGTCCCTTCGACGACGCGGTGTTGGCGCCGTCGCCCTGACCATGGCCGCCGCGCTCTCCCTCGCGGCCTGCGGCTCCGGTGACGGCGACTCAGGCTCCGGAAAGTCCGACAACGGCAGTGGCAGCAAGTCCGTCGCTCAGGGCGGCGAGGACTTCACGAAGGCGGCCGAGGACACGGCGAAGATGGGCACGACGGCGAAGGCCGGAGAGTTCCCGCGCACGATCAAGCACGCGAGGGGCGAGACCGAGCTGAAGGCGGAGCCGAAGCGGGTCGTCGTCCTGGACGTCGGTGAGCTAGACAACGTTGTGTCGCTGGGCGTCAAGCCCGTCGGCTACGCGCCCACCGAGGGCTCGGCCGCCATCCCCTCGTACTTGAAGAAGGACACGGGCAGCCCCAAGGACGTCGGCACGATCAACTCCCTGAACCTGGAAGCGATCGCGAACCTCAAGCCCGATCTGATCCTCGGCAGCGAGCTGCGTGCCGCCAAGCTCTACCCGCAGCTCTCCCAGATCGCGCCCACCGTGTTCTCCATCCGTCCCGGCTTCACCTGGAAGGAGAACTACCTCCTCAACGCCGCCGCCCTCGACAAGACCGCCGAGGCGAAGGCCAAGCTCGAGGCGTACGAGAAGAAGGCGAAGGCCCTCGGCGACGAACTGGGCGCCGACAAGCCGACCGTCACCATGCTCCGATACATGCCGGGCATGATCCGCCTCTACGCGAAGGCGTCCTTCATCGGCACGATCCTCGACGACGTCGGCATCCCGAGGCCCAAGAACCAGCAGATCAACGATCTCGCCGTGGAGATCAGCCCGGAGAAGATCGACGAGGCCGACGCCGACTGGGTCTTCACCGGCGTCTACGGCGACGCGAAGAAGACCGACCGCGCGAGCGCCGAGGACAACCCGCTCTGGAAGAAGCTCGGCGCGGTCGAGAACGGCCGGGCGAAGGACGTACCGGACGAGACCTGGTACCTCGGGCTTGGGGCCACCGCCGCGGACGAGGTACTGGACGACCTGCGCGGTTACCTCGTGAAGTGAGCCGGCGCCGACGGGGCACGCGGAAGAGGCGGGTAGCCTTTCTTACGTGCCCCGTCTGTCTGAAGTCATCGCCGCGCTCGAATCCCTCTGGCCCCCCGAGAGGGCGGAGGACTGGGACGCGGTCGGCACGGTCTGCGGCGACGTCGACAATCCGGCCGCCGAGGTCACGCGCGTACTGTTCGCCGTCGACCCGGTCCAGGAGATCGTGGACGAGGCGGTGAAGCTGGGCGCCGACCTGCTGGTCACCCACCACCCGCTCTACCTGCGCGGTACGACGACGGTGGCCGCCTCGACCTTCAAGGGCCGCGTGGTCCACACCCTCATCAAGAACGACATCGCGCTGCACGTCGCCCACACGAACGCCGACCGGGCGGATCCCGGCGTCAGCGACGCCCTCGCCGGCGCGCTGGACCTCCGGGTCGTACGGCCCCTCGTGCCGGACCCGACCGACCCCGAGGGCCGCCGGGGCCTCGGCAGGGTCTGCGAGCTGGACCATCCGCTGACCGTCCGCGAACTCGCCGCGCGCGCCGCCGAGCGGCTGCCCGCCACGGCGCAGGGCATCCGGGTCGCGGGCGACGATGATGCGCTCGTACGGACCGTGGCGGTGAGCGGCGGATCCGGCGACAGCCTCTTCGACGACGTACGCGCCGCCGGTGTCGACGCCTTCCTCACCGCGGACCTGCGCCACCATCCGGCGGCAGAATTCATGGCGGCCCGCGCCCACAGTCCTCTCGCGCTGCTCGACGCGGCGCACTGGGCCACCGAATGGCCTTGGTGCGAGCTGGCCGCCTCCCAGCTCGACGAGATTTCCGACCGGAACGGATGGGGACTTCGCGTCCACGTCTCCAAGACGGTCACCGACCCCTGGACGGCCCACGCGGCGTCCGCCCACCCGTCGCCCACCACCGCCCTTCCAAGGAGCGCTTCGCGCGCCCCCTCCGATTCGAACACCCCTGGAGCCCCCAACTGAACGCCGCGCCCGCCGACCAGATCCGACTTCTCGACGTCCAGGCCCTCGACGTACGCCTTCAGCAGCTGGCGCACAAGCGGAAGTCGCTGCCCGAGCACGCCGAGATCGAGTCGCTGAACAAGGACCTCACCCAGCTGCGTGACCTGCTCGTCGCCGCGCAGACCGAGGAGAGCGACTGCGCCCGCGAGCAGACGAAGGCCGAGCAGGACGTCGACCAGGTGCGCCAGCGCGCCGCCCGCGACCAGCAGCGCCTGGACTCCGGCGCCGTCACGTCCCCCAAGGACCTGGAGAACCTCCAGCACGAGATCGCCTCCCTCGCCAAGCGGCAGGGTGACCTCGAGGACGTGGTCCTGGAGGTCATGGAGCGCCGCGAGTCCGCGCAGGAGCGGGTGGCCGAGCTGACCGGACGGGAGGCCTCCGTCCAGTCGAAGATCGACGATGCGATGGGGCGTCGGGACGCGGCCCAGGAGTCCCTGGACAGCGAGATCGCCACGGCGACCAAGGAGCGCGAGGTCATCGCGGGCTCGGTACCCGCCGACCTGCTGAAGCTCTACGACAAGCTCCGCGCGCAACAGGGCGGCATCGGCGCGGCCCGCCTCTACCAGCGCCGCTGCGAGGGCTGCCGCCTGGAGCTCAACATCACCGAGGTGAACGAGGTGAAGGCGGCTGCTCCGGACGCGGTACTGCGCTGCGAGAACTGCCGGCGCATTCTGGTCCGTACCTCCGAGTCGGGGCTGTAGGGGCTGCGTGTTGCGTGAGTCCGTGCGGGCGGCGCGGAGCGTCGCCTCCGCCGCCGCGCCTGCTGATCTCGGGGCGCCCGTGAGCCTCGTACTGCTGCGGCACGGGGAGACGCCGCTGACGCCTCAGAAGCGGTTCTCCGGGAGCGGGGGGAGCGATCCGGGGCTGTCGGATGTGGGGCGGAGGCAGGCTGAGCGGGTGGCGGAGGCGCTCGCCGGGCGGGGGAGCGTACGGGAGATCGTTTCGTCGCCTCTCGCCCGGTGCCGGGAGACCGCGGGAATCGTGGGAGCGCGGCTCGGCCTTGACGTGCGTATCGAGGACGGGCTCCGTGAGACCGACTTCGGGGCGTGGGAAGGGCTGACCTTCGGAGAGGCGCGGGAGCGATATCCGGGGGACCTGAACGCGTGGCTGGGCTCGCCGGACGCCGAACCCACCGGCGGCGGCGAGAGCTTCGCGGCGGTCGCCGAACGCGTGGCCGCCGCCCGGGACAAGCTGCTCGCCGCCCATCCGGGCCGTACGGTGCTCGTCGTCTCCCACGTCACGCCCATCAAGACCCTCGTACGGCTGGCCCTCGGCGCCCCGCCCGAGTCCCTGTTCCGCATGGAGCTGTCGGCCGCCTCCCTCTCGGAGGTGGCGTACTACGCGGACGGCAACGCGAGCCTGCGCCTGCTCAACGACCAGTCCCATCTGGGCTGAGCGCCGCCGCCTCGCGGGCCAGCGTCTCCACCTGGGCCCAGTCCTTCGTGGCGATGGCATCCTCCGGGAGCATCCAAGTCCCGCCCACACAACCGACGTTGGGCAGCGCCAGATAGTCGGGAGCCGACCCGAGCCCGATCCCGCCCGTCGGGCAGAACCGCGCCTGCGGCAACGGCCCGGCAAGGGACTTCAGATAGGCCGTACCGCCCGCCGCCTGAGCCGGGAAGAACTTCATCTCCCGCACCCCGCGCTCCAGCAACGCCACCACCTCCGACGTGGTCGACACCCCCGGCAGGAACGGCACCCCCGACCCCCGCATCGCCTCCAGCAGTACCTCCGTCCAGCCCGGGCTCACCAGAAACCGCGCCCCGGCCGCCACCGAATCCTTCACCTGCTCCGGCGTAAGCACCGTCCCCGCCCCGACCACCGCGTCCGGCACCTCGGCGGCGATCGCCCGGATCGCGTCCAACGCGGCCGGCGTCCGCAGCGTCACCTCGATCGCGGGCAGGCCGCCTGCGGCGAGGGCCCGCGCGAGGGGAACGGCGTCGGCGGCGTCGCTGACCACGACCACGGGGATGACGGGCGCGAGGTCCAGCAGGGACGACGGCATGGGGAGGGAAGGCGATGCCGAGTGCGAGGGCGCATGCGGGGTCATGCGCTCCATGCTGCCCGCGGCAGGCAACATACGCAAAGGGCGTTGCACATGATGCAATGAGCGGGGGTGTCAGTGGACCTCGTCCACCAGCACATCCAGCCCCCACGCCAACCCCGCACGCCCCGGCGCCTC
Organism: Streptomyces vastus; assembly: GCF_039532825.1. Classification (NCBI taxonomy): domain Bacteria; kingdom Bacillati; phylum Actinomycetota; class Actinomycetes; order Kitasatosporales; family Streptomycetaceae; genus Streptomyces; species Streptomyces vastus. Next base: position 166,282 of record NZ_BAAASJ010000119.1, on the reverse strand, counting down.
CGCCTCCACCACATACCCGAGGTCCCGCAGCGCCTCCACCAGCTCCGCAGGCCCCTTCGGCGCGGCCCCGGCCAGCAGCAGGCTCCGTACGATCCGGCCCTTCGTCGCCTTGTTGAAGTGGCTGACCACCTTCCGGGTCGGCGCGTACAGCACCCGCACACTCGCCGTACGCCCCGCCACATCCCCCTTCGGCTTCCACGCCGCCGCGTACGCGGAGGAGCGCAGATCCAGCACGAGCCCGTTCCCGGCGACCTCGGGCAGGACGGCGGCCATCGGCGTACGCCAGTGCGCGCCCAACGCCCCGAGCCCCGGCAGCTTCACGCCCATCGAGCAGCGGTACGAGGGAATCCGGTCCGTCACACGGACCGCGCCCCACAGCCCAGAGAAGACGAGCAGCGAACGCGCCGCCCGCCGCTTGGCCGCCGCGTCGAGCGAGGCCAGGTCAAGGGCGTCGTACAGCACCCCCGTGTAGATCTCCCCGGCGGGCCGCGCCCCCGCGGTCCGCAACGCCGCGTTCTTGGCGACCTCGCCCCGCAGCCCCTCGCTCAGCCCGAGCACCTCACGGGCCTTCTCCTCATCGCCCGCACACAGCTCGACCAGATCATCGAGCACCGCCCGCCGCGCCTCGGCAAGCCCCGGCAGCGACAACGACTCCGGCTTCAGCGGCGCGCCCCGCCCGGAGGGAGCCTTTCCTTCGGACGGCGGCAGCAGCACGAGCACGGTGGTTCTCCTTCAATGCGTACGAGGGGCAGGCGCCAGCGTACGCATCTCGCGTATCGCCTGAACGAGTACGTCCGGTTCGTCGGCATGGAAGCGGACCAGGCGTACGTCCGTGGGGCGGCCGAGGAAGGTGAAGTGCCGTACGGGTTCGGTCAGTTCGAGAGTGATCGTGGTCTGCGAGCCGATGGCCAGGTCGAGCTCGCCCTCGCGCTTCTCGTGTGTGTAGCGCGTCTCACGGCGTACGGACGCGATGAGGTCCAGGGGGACGCGGAGGTCGACGTGGGCGGCTCGGCGGATCCGCAGCGCGGTGTCGTCCAGGACGTGCGGGCGGCTCACGGAGGCCGCGTGCATGCCTACGACTTGGAGCACGCCGTAGAGGTCGAGGACGAGTACGGGCCGCTCGATGGCGGGCCAGGGCCGCAGAAGCACCGCCATGGTGAACGTCTCGAGCACACACACGAAGGCGAACCCCAGCATGGGCGCACCCTGGCCCCGCGCGTACCCGAACGTCCGCCCGCTCCGGGCGCCGTGCTGACGCCGGGCGGTCCAAAGGGCGATGCTCACGAGCAGCCGCAGCTCCTGCGCGGCCAGGCGCCGAACGAGCCCGAGGGCCTTCACCGGGCACCGCCTGCGTGGCGCTGCACGAGGAGCCGCATCGTGCGCCGTATCGCCTCCGCCTGCGCGGGCGCGAAGTCGTCGAGGAAGGCTCGCCTGAAGCTGTGCTCCTTGCTTACGTTCCCGATGCCGAGCCCGTCGAGAGCGGAGTCCGGCAGGCAGGAGGCGAGCAACTCGGCGGCCTCGTCCACGCGGGGGTCGCCCGGGTCGGCGTCCACGAGTGCGTCGAGCAACGCGTACGCCTCGTGCGCCCGGTCCACCGCACCCGGCTCGCCGGCAAAGCTGCCCAGCGCGGACAGCAGCCGCTCCCGCTCCTCCGGGGGCGCGGCGGTGTCCAGCAGGGCGATGATCTCTCGGTCCTTGGCGGCCATGGGGGACTCGGACAGCCCCGTCGAGGTCTGCGCCAAGTCGGCGAAGAGCGCGGCCAGTTCGGGAGACACCGGCCCCTCGACGGGCAACCGCCCCGCCGCGGCATCGGCCAGCAACGCCCGCAGCCGAGCCCGCCGCTCCCGGATGGCTGTCTCCTGCCGCGCCAGGTCGTCATCAAGCTCGGCAAGCACCTCGGCGAGGTCGCGCCCAGCATCGTCCGCGAGCACGTCCCGCACCTCGGCGAGCCCGAGCCCCAGCTCGGTCAGCCGCCGGATCCGGGCCAGCACGACGGCGTGCCGCAGTCCGTAGTCGCGATACCCGTTGGGGCGCCGCCCGGGTTCGGGCAGCAGCCCGAGGTGGTGGTAGTGCCGCAGGGTCCGCGTGGTGACACCGACGGCCGCGGCCAGCTCTCCGATTCGCATGCGGTCAGTAGAAACGTTGACGTTGCGGCGGGGTCAAGCGAGCGGCGCGTGGACCCGGGCGATCCCGGGTGGGCGCCGCGGTGCTGTGACACGATCGAGGGGACGGGTCCCGATCTCATGGACGGGTGATCAGCCGATGTCCGAGTCTGGCGAGCGACAGAAGGAGGGGCGTGACATGACTGCCATGGCCCATGAGCCGCTCACACAGGAAGAGGTCCTGCTCGAGGGCTTTCTCGCCCTGGACACCCCGGAGGGTTTCCGGGCGGAACTGATCGAGGGGGACATCGTCGTGACACCGCCGCCGGACGGGGAGCACGAGGACTACATCAGCCTGGTCTTGGAGCAGGTTCTTGAGCGGTCCCACACCAAAATGCAGTTCTCCGGCAACAAGGGCCTGAAGCTGCGGAGCCCACTCGACATCCTGAAAGATCACGTCATCCCTGACGGCACCTTCGCGCCGAAGGCGCTGCGCCTCTTCCGCAGCGGTGAGTCATGGATGCCCTGCACAGGTGTGGCCATGGTCGTGGAGGTCACCTCCTCCAAGCCGTCCGTCGACCGCGAACAAAAACGCCGCTCCTATGCCCGCAGCGGCATCCCCCTTTACCTCCTCGTCGACCGGGGCAAGTCCTCCGTGACGCTGTTCAGCGAACCCGAGGACGACGACTACAGGCAGCACTGCCGGATCCCCTTCGGCAAGCATCTGACCCTCCCTGAACCCTTCGGCTTCGACCTGGACACCTCGGAGTTCGTCTGAGCCGCACCGGGCATAGAAAAAGCCCGCACGGGTGTTGCACCGAGCGTGCGAGGCGAGACAGCGACCAGCCGTGAACAGGCAGTCTGGACCAGGGCAACCCTGGGCCAGACCGGCCGCCCCCTCGACCTCCTCACCGCCCGCTTCGACCGCCACCGCTACGCGCCCCACGCCCACGAGGAGTTCACCGTCGGCGTCTGCGTCGGCGGCGAGGAGGTCATCGACTACCGAGGCGGCCGGATCCGCACCGGCCCCGGCTCGATCGTCGTCCTCGCGCCCGGCGAGACCCACACCGGCGGCCCCGCCGCGTCCGACGGCTACGCCTACCGGGCCCTGTACGCAGACCCCACTCTCCTCACCGAAGGCACGCGAAGCGTCCCGCACTTCCGCGAGCCCCTCCTCGACGACCCCGAACTGGCCACGGCCCTGCGCCTCACGCACACCGAACTCAGCGCCTGCCCCGACCATCCCCCAGCGCCTTAAGGGCCTGGGGGGACCCCCAGGGCCGAGTCCCGCATCCCGTGGCTGCTCACCGCCCTCGCCCGCCGCCACTCCACGGCCCGCCCGGTGTGCGACAGGATCCCCGGCGCGAGCCGCATAGCCCACGCCGTGCGCGATCGTCTCGCCGACGAACTCCTGACCCCACCCTCCCTCGCCGACCTGGCCACCGACCTGGGCCTGTCCCGCTACCAGCTCCTACGCGCCTTCCGTACGATCATGGGTCTGCCCCCGTACGCCTGGCTCGCCCAGCACCGGGTGACCCGGGCCCGTGGCCTGCTGGAGTCGGGCCACCGCCCCGCCGAGGCCGCAGCGCTCGTCGGCTTCGCGGACCAGGCGCATCTGACGCGCTGGTTCCGGCGGGTGCTGGGGGTGACCCCGGCGGCGTACCGCAACAGCATTCAGCGCAACAGCGTTCAAGACGTACGCCGTTGACCCGGCCGAGACTGCGCGTATGACTGCACGCGGCTGGTTTCTGTTCTCCCTGATGGGTGTGCTCTGGGGCATCCCGTACTTGATGATCAAAGTGGCCGTGGACGGTGGTGTGTCTCCGTCCACGGTGGTGTTCGCGCGCTGGGCCTGGGTGGAGTGGCGGTGCTCACGGCCCCGCACTTGACGGGCGGCAACGCCCGCTCTCTAGCGGAAATGGGAGTGACGGTCGCGGGCTACGCGACCGCGCCGCTGATCATGGCCCGCCACCTCAAGCAGGTCCCCACGCTCCAGCTGATCGCCCCATGCCTGCTGCTCGCGGCAGTGGTGTACGCCCCCGCGGCGGCGCTGACGCGGCCGTCTGAGATCCCCTCGGCCTCGGTCCTGGCCTCACTTACGGGCCTCGGCGTCATCTGCACGGCACTCGCCTTCGTCGTCTTCGTGGAACTGATCCGCGAGGCGGGCCCGACACGGGCAGTGGTCTTCACCTACGTCAACCCGGCAGTGGCGGTGGCGGTAGGTGTGCTGTTCCTGGACGAACAGCTGACAGCCGGGGTCGCGGTGTCCTTCACTCTGATCCTGCTGGGCTCCTTCCTGGCCACGGTTTCGGGGGGACGGGCTTCGGGACCGGGCTCGGGTTCGGGACCGGGCTCGGGTTCGAGCTCGGGATCGGGCTCGGGTTCGAGCTCGGGATCGGGCTCGGGTTCGGGTTCGGGTTCGAGCTCGGGATCGGTTTCCGGACCCGCTTCCGCACCGGCATCCGGTCCGGGGCAGGCCGCCCGCCCGGTACCATGGTCGACACGGCAGACGAGCCGGGCGGACGGTCGCGTGGAGGTCCCTGTGGACCTCCCCGAGGAACGTCCGGGCTCCACAGGGCAGGGTGGTGGCTAACGGCCACCCGGGGTGACCCGCGGGACAGTGCCACAGAAAACAGACCGCCGAGAGCTCCGGCTTTCGGTAAGGGTGAAACGGTGGTGTAAGAGACCACCAGCGCCTGAGGTGACTCAGGCGGCTAGGTAAACCCCACCCGGAGCAAGGTCAAGAGGAGCCGCCCCTTCGAAAGAAGGACGGCTCTGCGCGGACGTCCGAGGGCTGCCCGCCCGAGTCCGCGGGTAGACCGCACGAGGCCGGCGGCAACGCCGGTCCTAGATGGATGGCCGTCGCCGGAGGGTTCGCAAGGACCCCCCGGAACAGAACCCGGCGTATAGCCCGACTCGTCTGCCGCTCTTTATTTTCGCAGGTCAGAGGCCATGTTTACCGACTGAACAAACCCTCGGGGTCGAATCCGGGGCGAATTCGGGCTGTGGGTATCGTCGTTTCTGTCTGCCGTCCATGCGGCACATCCGGGCATTCTGGGTGTCAAATGCGGTCCAGGGCCGCTCTGGAGCAGACATCTCGGACTCTGATGTACTCGGAAGTACATGTACGAGGTGTCTCCTCGTCGGCCTGCTCTGGCTGAACCTGAGCACTGATGGTGCGGCCTCCAGCGAGCCGTGCCCGGCCCGCGATAGGTGACATTGCGTGCGGCATGTCGAGGCAGCTGCCAATAGCGCCCTCTCGGGTGTCGCTGGGACGCGCCGGACTGAACCCCCGTGCGGCGGTGAAGTCTGCCGTGAATGGGCATGGGCGCGTGTGCGCGGCACGGAGTTGGTGCGGCGGTGGTGGTCAGGCTCTCCTGTGAGATCTCCGAGGCCTGCCCGTCTCTGTACTGCCTTCGTCGCGGCCAACCACTTCGATGTCCGGTGGATGGATTGTTGCTGCTGGCGACGGTCGGCCTGCTGAAACCGTCGCCGAATGTTGGCCGTCGGGGACGGTATGCAGTGTGGCTCGCTTTTCTGTTGGGGATCGCGGTGTCCCTGGCCGCGAATATTGCGGCGGCGCCTGCGCTGGCGTGGAAGCCGGTGCTGGTAGCGGGTTGGCCGCCGGTCGCGTTGCTGCTGTCGGTGGAGTTGTTGGCGCACCGGTCGACTGTCCGGGCGGAGACGGGGCGCGGGGGTGTGGGGGACGCCGAGGGCGACGGCGGCCGTGAACGTGGGGGTGGTGATCCGCTGTTGGAGCGTGCTCGGCGCATGGATGCCCGGCATCGGGACCTGCATCAACGCCCGGTGTCGGCTGAGTCGCTGCGCAAGGAGCTCCGGATCGGCGCGGACCGGTCGAGGCAGCTGGTGGCTTTGGTGCGGGCGAGTTTGCAATGGCGGCGTCCGAGAGTGAGTGCCGACGCTTCAAGACTGCCTTGACAACCTCCAATCGCACCCGTTTGGAGCGGTTTTCTCGCAGAGCCCGCAGCCAAGAGTTGCAGGTGCCCTTGTGGTGCTTCGTATGACGAGGTGTGGTGTGACGACGACTTCTCGTTCGTCGTCTGTCGCCCCACCCTCCAGCCGGGCGACGGCCCGGCTCACGGCCCGGCGCGCCAGCTGGCGGGCTTCTTGCCCGACCGTGGTGAGTTGGACGTGGGCGAGGCGGGCGAGGTGGCTGTCGTCGAAGCCGACGACCGAGATCTCGTCGGGCACAGGGATACGGGCGCGCAGGAAGGTGTCGAGGACGCCGATGGCGCAGTGGTCGTTGAAGGCGAGGACGGCAGTGGGGCGGGAGGAGTCGGTGAGGAGTGTCCGGGCGGCTGCGGCGCCGTGGTCCTCGGTCAGCCCGCCCGGCACGAGGCGGACGTGGTCGGTAAGGCCGTGGTGCTTCATGGCCGACTTGTAGCCGCGGCGCCGGTCGGCAGCGCCCGGCGCCCTGCCCCCGTCGATGTGGACGATGTCGCGATGGCCCAGTGCCACGAGGTGGTCGACCGCCTGGCGGGCGCCCTCGTCGTCGGCCGCGCGGACGACGTCGAGGCCCTCGGCGAGCGGACGCAGCCGGCGGGCCACGGAGACGACGGGCAGCTGTGCCGCGAGTTCCGCCAGCCGGGCCGCCGGGGCATGGGGGCTGAGCAGGATCAGTGCCTCGCAGCGGTCGTCGAGCAGCGTCTCCACCGCCTCCTGTTCGCTGCGGCTCGCGGCGACGGCGCTGAGTGCGATCTGATAGCCGGCCGCCCCGGCCGCGGCGTAGAGCGCCTCAACCATGTCGGCGTGGAAGGGCTGTCGCAGGTCGAACTGCACTCCCACCAGGTGCGAGCGGCTGCTGCGCAGGAGGCGGGCCCTGCTGTCCGGCCGGTAGCCGATTTCCTGCGCGGCCCGCAGCACCCGCTCGCGACTTGCCGCGCTGGGCCCCTTGGCACCGCGCATGACCATGGAAGCAAGCGGCACGGAGACACCTGCCCGCGCCGCGAGGTCGCTGAGTGTCGGCCGCTTTCCGTCCGGGACGGCAGAGCGCGATGGCACCGTCGGCCTTCCTGATCGAGGGTCTTCTCCGAGGTGATCGTAGACCGGGCCCAGCAGGACACACACTGATCAGCGTTGTTACAACGTTATAGATCGAATGTCCGCACAAACCCTTGACAGGCGGCCCGGCGCCTGGCGTACTGCTCCTGTTCTCTTAGAACGTTATAGGTCTGGAGCTGCGATGTACACGTTGGCGGTCTGTGCCGAGATGGTCTACCGCGACCTGCCGATCGAGGAGCGGGCCCGGCGCATCCACGAGGCCGGCTTCCAGGTGGAGATCTGGGACTGGACCCGGCACGACCTGAACGCACTGGCCCAGACTCCCGCCGAGTTCTCCTCGATGACCGGCTACATTCGCGGCACCCTGACCGACCCGGACGGCGCAGCCGAACTCCTGCGCACAGCCGAGGAGTCGATCAAGGCCGCCGAGCATCTCGGCTGCCCCCGGCTCAACCTGCACGGCACCGGCCTGGACGGCGAGGGCCTGCCCGTGGTGCCGGTGACCGGCGAGGCCACCGGCGAGATGTGGATCACCGCCCACCGCACGCTCACCCGCCTGGCCGAACTGGGCGAAAGCGCGGGCGTCACCTTCACTCTGGAGAACCTCAACACCGCCGTCGACCACCCCGGTGTCCCGTTCGCCACAGCCGCCGACGCCTTCTCCCTGGTCGCGGCAGTTGATCGGCCCGGTCTGCGGATGAATCTGGACCTGTACCACGCCCAGATCGGCGAGGGAAACCTCATCGAGCTCGTCCGCCGCGCGCATGGCGCGGGGCTGATCGGAGAGATCCAGGTCGCCGACGTGCCCGGCCGCCGTGAACCCGGCACCGGAGAGATCAATTATCCGGCCGTCGCCCGCGCTCTTACCGACCTCGGTTACGACGGCACGGTTGCCCTGGAGGCATGGCCCTCCGGCGACAGTCACACCGCCATGGAGCGGTTCCGTGCCGCGTTCACCCTCTGATCCCCACCCCGAGTCGCACAGCAGGCCACCCAATAGCTCCCCGTCCGACCCACAACGGGATGTGTGGCGTCCCGCTGGTGGATCACCCCTTCCCGCAAGTCAGCACAGTGAGGTGCCGAAATGAACCGCTCGCTTCCCTCCCGCTCCCGCAGATTCACCGTCCTGGTGGCCGTGGCTGCCAGTACAGTCCTCACGGTCGCCGGCTGCTCCAGCAGCTCGGGCGGCAAGAAGTCGGAGGAGAGCGCCGGTGGCGTCTCCGTAGGTAAGGCCACCACGCCCCGCATGACCATCGCGATGATCACCCACGCGGTCCCCGGTGACACGTTCTGGGACACCATCCGCAAGGGCGCCCAGGCCGCGGCCGCGAAGGACAACATCAAGCTGGTCTACTCCTCCGACCCGAACGGAGGCAACCAGGCCAACCTGGTGCAGAACGCGATCGACCAGAAGGTCGACGGCATCGCCGTCACCCTCGCCAAGCCCGATGCCATGAAGGGCACCGTGGCCAAGGCGGTGCGGGCCGGTATACCCGTGGTCGGCTTCAACTCCGGTGTGGACGACTGGCAGAAGCAGGGCCTGCTCCAGTACTTCGGCCAGGACGAGACCGTCGCGGGCGAGGCGGTCGGCAAGAAGCTGAGTTCCCTCGGTGCCAAGAAGGTCGCCTGTGTCATTCAGGAACAGGGCCAGGTCGCCCTCGAGGCACGCTGCGCGGGAGTCAAGAAGGGCTTCTCGGGCACGACGGAAAACCTGTTCGTCAACGGCGCCGACATGCCGTCCGTGCAGTCGACCATCACCGCCAAGCTCAAGCAGGACCCTTCCATCGACTACGTCGTCACCCTCGCCGCCCCGGTCGCGCTGACCGCCACGCAGGCGGTGTCCGGCGGCGGCAGCAAGGCCAAGGTCGCCACCTTCGACCTCAACAAGGAACTCGTGAAGGCGATCCAGGGCGGCAGCATCCAGTTCGCCGTCGACCAGCAGCCCTACCTGCAGGGCTACCTGGCGGTCGACTCCCTCTGGCTCTACAAGAACAACGGCAACTATAGCGGCGGTGGCGTGGCGCCCGTGCTGACCGGCCCGGCCTTCGTCGACAAGTCCAATGTCGCCGCCGTCGCCACGTTCGCGGCCAAGGGAACACGGTGACGCGTACGACCCGGGTCACGGCCGGACCCGTGTGGGTTCGGCCGGCCCTCTGCTGACCGTCACCGCCATCGCCCACCCTCAAGTCAAGGAACCACATGACCTACCGCACCTCCCTTGGAGTCGCCGTGATCGGCGCCGGCCGCATGGGAGCCGACCACGTACGCCGGATCAGCGAGGTGAGCAGCGGCGCCCATGTGGCCGCCGTCGTCGACGTCGACATCGATCGCGCCAAGACGGTCGCCGCATACGTCGAAGGATGCGCGGCCTACGGCGACGTCGCCGAAGCGATGGCCTCACCCGACGTCGACGCGGTGCTGCTCGCCTCCCCGGGCGTCGCCCACGAGGCGGCACTGCTCACCGCGTTCGAGTACGACCTGCCCGTCCTGTGCGAGAAGCCCCTCACCCCCGACGCCGCCTCCGCCCTGCGCGTGCTGGAGGCCGAGCAGCGGCTCGGGCACCGCCGGGTGCAGGTGGGCTTCATGCGCCGTTACGACCACGAGTACATCAAGCTCAAAGCGCTGCTGGACAGCGGGGAACTGGGCCGGCCGCTGATGCTGCACCACCGGCACCGCAACCCGTCCTGCCCGCCGGACTTCACCAGCGCCATGCTCATCAACGACTCCGTGACCCACGAGATGGACATCACCCGCTGGCTGCTCGGCCAGGAGATCACATCCATCACCGTCATGCGGCCGCGGCCCTCCGGCAACGCGCCCGAAGGGCTGGCCGATCCGCAGTTCGTCGTCTTCGAAACCGACGGCGGCGCCCTGGTCGACGTCGAGATCTACGTCAACGCCCGCTACGGCTACCAGGTCCAGGCCGAGGCGGTGTGCGAGCACGGCACCGCCCGCATCGGCGACCGGCACGACATGCTCGTCAGCACCGGCGGACGCTGGGGCGGCAGGGTCACCCCCGGCTTCGTCGAGCGGTTCGAGGAAGCGTACGACCGCGAGGTCCAGGCATGGATCGACGCCACCCGGCGTGGCGAGGTGACCGGCCCCAGCGCCTGGGACGGCTACGCCGTGGCCGCGGTCTGTGAGGCGGGCATCCGCGCCCAGACCGAGGGCCGCCGCGTCGAGGTGGAACTCGCCGACCGCCCAGCCCTCTACATCTGACCCCACCGCCGGCACACCGAACCAGCGGGGAACGACCGCTCCCCGCCCGACCACACCGCAGACGGGACGCATCATGAAGATCGGTCTGAACACCGACAGCGTCGGGCACCTCACGCTCGACGAGACCCTGGACCTGGCCGCCGAACTAGGCCTGGACCACGTGGAGTTCGCCACCGGCGCTTGGTCCACCGCCCCGCACATCGACATCGACCGGCTTCTCGACAGCGACGGCGCGCGCCGCGAACTGCTGGCCAAGGTCGCCGACCGAGGGCTCACGATCAGCGCCCTCACCTGCTCAGGCAACCCCCTGCACCCCGGGCCCAGCGGCCGCGAGCACGACCAGGTCGCGCGCAGGACGATCGCTCTCGCCCCGCTCCTCGGCGTCGACCGCGTGGTGATGATGTCCGGGCTGCCGGGCGGGCCGGGCGACGCCAACCCCAACTGGATCACGGTCTCCTGGCCGCCGGAGACCACACAGATCCTCGACTGGCAATGGACCGAGGTCGTACTCCCGTACTGGCGAGACCTCGTCGCCCACTCCCGTGACCGGGGCGTACCCAAGCTCGCTCTGGAGATGCACGCCCACCAGGCGGTCTACAACGTCCCCACCCTCCTGCGCCTGCGGGAGGAGGTCGGGCCCGTGGTCGGGGCCAACTTCGACCCCAGCCACCTGATGTGGATGGGCGCCGACCCGCTCGCCGCCATCGAGATCCTGGGCGAGGCGATCTACCACGTCCACGCCAAGGACACCCGGCTGGAACCCTCCCGCCAGGCGCTGACCAGCAGGCTGGAGACGCTGCCGGTCATGGCCGCCAAGGAACGCTCCTGGAACTACGTCACCCTCGGCTACGGCCACGACGACGCGTTCTGGCGCGCTTTCTGCCTCGCCCTGCGCCGAGCCGGCTACGACGACGTCCTGAGCATCGAGCACGAGGACGTTCTTGTGGCCCCCGTCGAGGGCGTCACCAAAACCGTCGACCTCCTAGGTCGCGTCGCCCTGCGCGAACCCAGCTCCTACAAGCCCCAGGAGATCTGAGCGGACGTCAAGTCCGATCTTCCTCGGTTCGTGATCGCTCGATCGAGGTACTGATCGTCGGGCAGGCCATCTGCTGGGCATGTGCATGCAGAGATGCGGGCATGGAGCGAGAGCCGTACCCCAGCGACTTGGCGGACGAGCAGTAGGCGTTGATCGAGCCGATGATCACGGCCTGGAAACAGGACCGGGTGGCACGGTCAGCGACTGGAGATCCCGGATCCTGCGATCTGCGGGAGATCGTGAACGCGATCTTCTACCAGAACCGGACGGGCTGCCAGTGGCGTTACCTCCCGCATGATCTGCCGTCCTGGTCGGCGGTGTTCTACTACTTCGGCCTGTGGCGCCAGGACGGGCTCGACCAGCGGATCTCCGAACTCCTGCGCTGCCAGGTGCGTCGCGCGGCGGCACATGTACCGCCAGGCTGAGCCACCGCGGCCCCAGGCACGCCCGCGCCACCCGGGCCGTCCTGAATCCGACACCCCCCGGAGGCGTCTGGCGTGCGAAAGGACGCGGGGTGTGGCGCCCAGCCGACTACCGGTGATCAAGGGGAGTTGATCAAGCCGTGCGTGCCGACGACGTGTCCGTTCCCGCCCGGGTCGCATCCGCGCCCCAGTTGGCCAGCAGTCGCAGAGCCTCCGCCGACGGGGAGTTCGGTTCGGCGTGGTAGGTCACCAACATCTGCTCGTGGGCGTCGGCCTGGTGGAACGACTCGAGGCGGAGATCGAGTTCGCCGACGAGCGGGTGGTGCAGGCGCTGGATACCGTGGCACCTCTCCTTGACGTCGTGGGTGGCCCACAGCCGCCTGAACTCTTCGCTCTTCACGGAGAGTTCGCCCACCAGCGCGGACAGCCGAGGGTCGTCCGGATGGGAGCCGGCGTCCATGCGCAGCTGAGAGACGACGTCGCTCGCTTTGTGCTCCCAGTCCACGAACAGGTCGCGGTACTCGGGCCGCAGGAACACCAGCCGCGCCCAGTTCTGCTCCCTCGCCGGCAGCTCGGCCCAGTCGCCGAAGACCGCCGCGGCCATCCGGTTCCAGGCGAGGATGTCCGAGCGCCGCCCCACGAGGATCGCCGGAACACCGTCCATGGTGTCCAGCAGCGTCCGCAGGGGACCCCGCACCTGCTGGGCGCGGCTGGCCGGCTTCTTCTTCTGCTGCTTCGGTTTCGCCAGGTGCGTGAGGTGGGCGTGCTCGGCGTCGCTCAGTCTGAGCGCGCGGGCGATGGCGTCGAGGACCTCCGCCGACACGTGCCGTCCGTTGCCCTGCTCCAGCCGCGTGTAGTACGCCACCGACACCCCGGCCAGCTGCGCCAGCTCCTCGCGGCGCAGCCCCGGCACCCGCCGGTACCGCCCGTAGTCCGGCAGCCCCACGTCCTCCGGCTTCAGCCGGGCGCGTCGGGTGCGCAGGAACTCACTGAGCTCGGCACGCGGGTCCAGAGCGCCGGCGGCGAGCTCGTGCACCGGTTCGGGGTATTCGTCCATGCCTCGAGTATCCACGGTCGCACGCACACCATCCTGACCCAACCAGTGGTAGGCACAGCGCACGTACGCAAAGCCGTGACCTGGGTGGATGCCGGATCGTCCAGCACGCTGGCCACTGTGCCCGGCTGGAAGACGGCCGGGGCGTGGCCTGGATCAAGAACGGAGTACATCCCATGAGCGCAACACACGGGATCGAGTCGAGGACGCACCAGAGCGAGACGGCTGCGGAGGTGGTGGGCCGCCTTCGTGCGACGTTCAACACCGGTGTCACCCGCCCACTGGACTGGCGCGTCGACCAGCTGCAGCGGCTGCGGGCCCTGCTGGTGGAGAACGAGCAGGAGCTGCTCGATGCGCTCTGGGCGGATCTGAGGAAGAACGCCGCCGAGGCGAAAATGCAGGAGATCGACTTCACCGTCGCCGACATCGACGAGGCACTGGCGAACCTCGAGAGCTGGCTTGAGCCCCGCCCGGTGGAGGTTCCTGCCCACTTCGGTCCCACGACCACGGCGTACACCACGTACGACCCGCTCGGGGTCGTCCTGGTGATCGCTCCGTGGAATTTCCCGCTGCACCTTCTCATCGACCCCATCATCGGCGCGCTGGCCGCCGGGAACACCGTGGTGGCCAAGCCGAGCGAGATGTCCGTGCACACCTCGGCGGTGGCTTCCCGCCTGCTGCGCCAGTACTTCGACGCCGACGTGCTCACCGTCGTCGAGGGCGGCGCCGAGGAGACCACGGCCCTGCTGGCACAGCGTTTCGACCACATCTTCTACACCGGTAACGGCACGGTCGGCCGGATCGTCATGGCCGCGGCAGCCAAGAACCTCACCCCGGTCACCCTCGAACTCGGGGGCAAGTCGCCGGTCTTCGTGGCGCCTGATGCCGACGTGGACGAGACCGCGCAGCGGCTGGTCGGCGCCAAGTTCGGCAACGCCGGACAGCAGTGCATCGCCCCCGACTACGTGCTGGCTGATCCTGCCACCGCCGCCGCACTGGTTCCCGCCCTGCGCGCGGCGGTCGACGCCCAGTTCGGGACCACTCCGCAGACTTCTGCCGGCTTCGGCCGGATCATCAACGAGCGGCATTTCGACCGGCTCACCCGTCTGCTGGATTCCGGCCAGGTGGCGGTGGGAGGCCAGCACGACCGTGACGACCTGTTCATCGCACCGACCGTGCTGACCGATCTCGACCCCGCGTCACCGGTCATGCAGGAGGAGATCTTCGGCCCGATCCTCGCCGTCGTCGAAGTCGAAGACCTCGATGCCGCCATCGCCTTCATCAACGAACGCGACAAGCCACTCGCGCTGTACGCCTTCACCACGTCCGAGGACACCAAGTCACGCCTGGTGAACGAGACGTCCTCCGGCGGCGTCGCCTGGGGCCAGCCGGTGATGCAGCTGCTCATGCCGGGACTGCCTTTCGGTGGCGTCGGCGAAAGCGGCATGGGCCGCTACCACGGCCGCTACTCCCTGGAGACGTTCAGCCATCTCAAGGCCGTCGCGGACGTCCCGCTCAACTAGGCCCGCGCCTGCGTGGAGCAGGCTGTCCGAGGGGCGATCGGCCGGCGGAAGTGCCTCAGGCCGGTGAGGATGAGGAGCGCTGAGATCGCTGTTCCCGCCACCGCCGGAAGCGCGTTCCAGGTGAAGCCGTGTATCGGTCCTCTTCGCGGGGGCGCGTCGAGGGAGTCGGTCGCGGCGCGGCCTGCAGGCACCGGTCCGTACCGACTCCGGCGGCGGCACCCATGACTTCGTCGCCTGGCTGACTGCTGATCGTGCGCAAGGAGCGAACGCCCGTACTCCGGCGGGCAGTTGCGCTTGACCGGCGTCGACGCCGACGGCATGCGGCTCTCACCGCGTTCGCCGCCAACACCACGCACACCCCGATCGCGGTCATGGAACCGCGTCACCGTCAGCGGGCCCGCGCCTGCCCGAGGACCTCATCCGCGCCTCCGCCGGGACAGCGTGGACCCCCTGCGTCGCAGACCTTCATCCCGTTTTCCTCCGTATTGCAGAAAGAAAGAAACCCATGACTGTCAACATTTCAGACGTTTAGCCTGTTTCATCGCTTTTCTCCCCCGTCTCCCTCGGGAAGATCGAGCTCGCCAACCGCATCGTCATGGCACCGCTGACCCGGGTCCGGGCCGGTTCCTCCGGCATTCCCGGGGACCTGATGGTCGAGTACTACCGGCAGCGGGCGAGCGTCGGAATGATCATCACCGAGGGCACCTACCCCGACCACGCGTCGCAGGGGTATGTCGGTGAGCCGGGCATCGCCACCGACGAGCAGGCGGCCGGCTGGCAGCGGGTGTTCGAGGCGGTGCACGCCGAGGGCGGCCGTATCGTCCTGCAGATCATGCACGCCGGCCGCGGCACCCACCCCGACATCAACGGCGGCCGCCGCATCCTCGCCCCCAGCGCGATCGCCATCGACAATAAGACGTTCACCGAGAAGGGCGAGCAGCCCTACCCCGTACCGGAAGCGATGACCACCGCAGAGATCCGGGCAGCCCTGGAGGACTTCGTCGCCGCGGCCCGCCGGGCCATCGAGGCGGGAGCGGACGGCGTGGAAATCCACGGCGCCAACGGCTACCTGCTCCAGGAGTTCCTCTCCCCGGCGGCCAACCAGCGCACCGATGGATACGGCGGCTCGCCGCAGAACCGCGCCCGCTTCGTCGTCGAGGTCGTCACGGCGGTCGCCCAGGCCGTCGGTGCCGAGCGGGTCGGGCTGCGGATCTCGCCGGAGGTCGACCTCGGGGACGTCTTCGAGACCGACCGGGACGACGTCCTGGCCACCTACGGCACCCTGGTGGACCAACTGCGCCCGCTGGGCCTGGCCTACCTCTCCATGCTGCACGGCGATCCGGGCGGCGACCTTGTACAGGAGCTGCGGCGGCGCTTCGACGGCAAGCTGATCGTCAACAGCGGCCCCTTCGGGGGGCAGACCACCCGCGAGCAGGCGCTCCAGCAGATCGAGGCCGACCACGCCGACGCCGTGGTCGTGGGCCGGGCCCTCATCGCCAACCCCGACCTGGTCGAGCGCTGGCAGGGTGGCCACCCGGAGAACGAACCGCGGCCGGAACTGTTCTACGGGCCGGGCGCCGAGGGCTACACCGACTACCCCTTCCTCGAAGCGGCTTGAGGCCCACGGTCACGCCTGTCCATGCGGCAGCCCCACTCACACATGGACAGGCGCCCGACCGGCGACACTGTGCCCGCCCCTTTGAGCCCGCGGTCACACCGGCGATCACCGGCTCGAGGACCGTCGGGTCCGTCAGGGCGTTGACGGTCCGCAAGTTCCTGGTCAGCAGCCTGCGTTCGGTGACCTCGGCGAGCACATCGCTCTCATGCGTGGCCACCGCGGCGGCCTTCGGCCACAGCTGACGCCTATGACTGTTTTCCGGCGGCGGCCCACCCTGGCCTTGCCGATCACCAGTTCCCCGACACCCCGCAGGACCGTGCCGCCGCCTGCCTCTTTCACCCGAACCATTCTTCGAAGGAAGCTGCCATGACCACCGCATTCGACCCGATCGACCTGGGCGGCAAGACGCTCGCCAACCGCATCGCGATGGCACCGATGACCCGCAGCCGCGCCGACGCTCCCGCAGCCACGGCGACGGAGCTGATGGCCACCTATTACGCCCAGCGCGCGAGCGCCGGCCTGATCATCACCGAGGGCATACAGCCGTCGGCCGGCGGCCAGGGCTACACCAACACCCCCGGCCTGCACTCCGCCCAGCAGGTCGACGCCTGGCGGAAGGTGACCGACGCCGTCCACGCCCAGGGCGGCACGATCTTCGCGCAGCTGATGCACACCGGCCGGATCAGCCACCCCAGCCTGCTGCCCGACGGACTCATCCCCGTCGCGCCCTCCTCCGTCGCGGCGGCGGGCCAGGTGTTCACCTACCAGGGCCCCCAGGACTACGTCACGCCGAAGGAACTGGACCAGGACGACATCACCCGGACGATCGCCGACTACGCCGACGCCGCGCGCAACGCGATCGCCGCCGGTTTCGACGGCGTGGAGATCCACGGGGCGAACGGCTACCTGATCCACCAGTTCCTCGCCCCCAACACCAATGTGCGCACCGACAGCTGGGGAGGTGGCGCCGCGAACCGGGCCCGCTTCGGCATCGAGGTCGCCACGGCCATCGCGGAGGCGATCGGCGGCCACCGGACCGGCTTCCGCATCTCCCCCGGCAACCCCTACAACGACATCGCCGAGACCGACCCGGCGGACGTGCTGGAGACCTACGCCACCCTGATCGCCGGTCTCGCCCGGCTGGACCTCGCCTACCTGCACCTGGTCGAGAGCCCGGACCGCGTCCTGACCGCCCGGCTGCGCAAGGACTGGCCGACGGAGTTCATCCTCAACCCCTTCACCCACCCCGAGACCACCGGCCCCGGCGCACTCGCCCACATCGAGGACGGCACCGCGGACATCATCGCCTTCGGCGCGCTGTTCCTGGCCAACCCCGACTTGCCCGCCCGCCTCACAGCCGGCGGCCCCTACAACACCCCCGACGCGGGCACCTTCTACGGCGGCGACCACCGCGGCTACACCGACTACCCGACGCTGCCCGCCGACAACGCGTGACCTGAAGAGACGCCGTTGCGCAGGCCGGTGACCTCGTGGCGCTGGCGGTCGGTCGAGGTGTCGCGGTCGACGGTGTGCATGTTGAAGCGCCAGTTGTCGCCGGTGGCGAAGATGTGCGGGGACCCGGCGGGGTGCGAGTCGGCTCGGTCGTCCTCGATGGTCTCGAAGGCGCCGAGCTTGTCGCTGCTCGCCGACGGTGCCCACTTCTGCTGCCAGGAGGCGGCGTATGCGGTGGTGGCAGGCAGGCCACCGACCGCGGCTCCTGCGCCGGCGCCGAGCGCCGCGCCCAGCAGAGTCCTTCGGGATGTGCTCATGGCTGACTCACCTCGTCCTGAGTGGGTTGGTTCCGAACTCGTGTTCTGAGCTGCTCGTTCATGATCAGAAAGGCGCCGAGGCCGTGGAAATCGTTGGTCTCCCGGGGCCGGGCGATGTAGAAGGCGTAGTCGCCGACGTTGGTGCCGATGGAGATGTCCGTGAGGTTGGTGCGCCCGTCGGAGCCGAGCGAGATCTTGGCGAGGACGCCCTCGTAACCGCGCTGGGCGACGGACTTGTAGTGCGCGTCGAGGTAGCCCTGCTGGGCGCCGCGCGAGAGGGCGTAGGTGAACATGCTGGAGCAGGAGGTCTCGGTCCAGTTGTCGCTCGATAGCGCGCGTCGTGCGTGCGCCGGTAGGTGAGGTACTGGCCGTAGAGATACAGGCCGACGGGGTACGACCAGCCGCCGATGGTCCTCGGCGTATAGCGGGCCGTCGTCGAGTCGACCATGGCGACGGACCAGTCGGTGGCGGCGGCCGGTCGCGCGACCGCCGTGTGCTCCAGGGGAGTTGCCGGGGCGGTCGCGGCGACCGTCAGCAGCCCGGCGGTGGCGAGCACGCCCGCCGTCAGCGCGGCGCTCAGACGTCTCATGATCCTCCCTCTCAATAGGGTCGACATCAAACGGGTCGACAGCACGGGTAGTGGCGTTCGAAGGCGGCGATGCAGTGCGCATCAGGCCGGGAGCCGACAACTCGGTGAGCGCGGCGGCGACGGCGTCCAGTCCCGGGCTCAGGCGGCAGAAGCTCACCTGACCCCCGACCGCGAGCCGTACGCCGGGCAGCGCCCGGGACGCGTCCAACAGCCGGTGCGGGTCAGGCCGGCGGCCTCGCCGGGCCGCAGCCAGCGCTCGATGCCGCCCTCGCCGTCCCGCACCCCGCCGTGGTCCTGGATCCGGCGCAGGCGCGGCGCAGCGCCGGGCCGTCGAACTCGGCCAGGATCAGGGCGTCCTTGACGGGGATGTGCCGCTGGTGGTGGAAGCGGTTGGCGATCCAGCGGCGCAGCTCGTCACTCTTCAACTCCCCCCGGTGCATCCGGAGGTTGAAGGGATGCCGGTCGTGGTGAAGCTCCTCGGCGCCGGCGCGGCCGCTCGGTGAACTCGGGGGTCCGCCAAGGGGCCGCGGCGCCGTCGTCGCGCACGGACGTTGCGGGCACGCTCGTTACCGGTCGCTGAGCGCGTAGGCGGTGACCTCCAAGGCGGTCTCCACGACGAGATGCCCGGGTGTCTCCCAGACCATGTCCTCCGATGTCTCCTGAATGATTCGTTCCGTGTGCTGGGTGTCGTACGCCGCCTCGTTCATGTGTGCGTACCCGCTTTCCCGAGAGGTGGGGGTTGTGGGGCCCGAAGAGGTCCCAGGCAGGAGCCTGGTGTTCACATGTGCGCACTGGGTTCAGCAGCGTGCAATAGGGTTCCGGTATGAGCGGACGCGGTCAATGGTCCGGACCGATAAGGTCGGATCCATTTCTGGCCAATCTCCGGCCCGCACCCCACAATCCATAGCAAACCCACCGGTCAGGAATGCATCACGGCCCGTGATCTTTGACGATGGGAGTAACAAGGCGGAGGGGCGCGTCGCCACCGCACTGGAGGCCGGGTAACCGCAGTATCGACACAGTGGCGATCTACGGCAACGAAGAGGGCGCCGGCGGGCGATCGCCGCCTCCGGCGTAGTCCACAATGACCTCTTCGCCATAACCAATCTCTGGAACAGCAGCAGCGACCAGGGTTACGGCTCCACACTGCGCGCCTTCGGCGCGCCCCTGGAGATACCTGGACCTCGAGTACCTGGACCTCGAGTTTCGCCCGCATCCATCGACCTGTCCGGTGCCGACGCCGGTCGAGGACGAGACCCCAACGTGGGACGCAGGGAGGAGAGTTGGCGGCGGGCCTCCCGCGAGCGCCGCGGGTACGCCCTCTGCGTGCGCCGGAGCCTGCGGGGACGGTCGGGGCACTGCGCAGCTTCCTCGCCACGGTTCGGTCAAGGTTCCGCCGAGTACCCGCGTGCCAGGCCTGCCATACGTCCCTGTGAGCTGGCGCTTCTTGGTCCAGACAAATAAACCGGACAAAATGGACTCGCCGGAAGGGTCTTGACGCGGTCACGGGGGCGGTCCACCTTGTACGCACCCGGTAAGGAAACTTTCCTAACAGAAGGGTCTCCCCACAGTGCGCTATCGAACACTGACCCTCACCGCAGCCGCCGGCGCCACACTCCTCGCCGCCGCCGCGCTCCCGGCGAACGCCTCCGGCCTGTACTCGGGTTCCGCCTCGGACACCGCCAACCCCACGTCGGCGCAGGAGGGTTCGGTCAGCGCGGCCGACCTGCTCGCCAAGGTGACGTCCTGTTCACAGATCTCCAACAGCAAGTACAAGACCGACGACGATTCCTCGGCCTCCATCCCGGTGTGCGGCAAGAACGGCGCCGTCTTCTGGAAGGCCGACATGGACATCGACTGCGACGGACAGCGCACTTCCAAGTGCAACGAGGACACCGACCCCTGGTACCAGGACGACACCGCGTTCCACCAGTCGGACGGCAAGCCGCTCAGGGCCGACTCGCTGCCGTACGTCGTCGTGCCCAGCTCCAGCAACATCTGGAACTACAGCTCCGCGGGCATCAAGGGCGGCGCGGTCGTCGCGGTGATCTACAACAACCAGGTCCAATACGCGGTCGTCGGCGACACCGGACCCACGAAGATCATCGGCGAGGCCTCGTACGCCACCGCAAAGGCACTCGGCATCAATCCGGACCCGGAGAACGGCGGCACCGACGACGGCGTCACGTACATCCTGTTCAAGAACTCGAAGGTCACCCCGATAGAGAGCCACAGCGCGGCCGTGACGCTCGGCGAGGAGCTGGCCAAGGAGTTCATCCGGAACAACTAGGTGCGTACAAAGGCCAGGTGCGTACAAAGGTTCCGGCCCGGCACCGCGCGTCCCACGGGCCGGGCGGTGCCGGGCCGGCGGGACCAGGGCCAGGACGGCCAGGGCGAACAGCAAGGGCATGGCGTGGGCGAGACGCCTTGTGCAGGTCACTGCCCGCCCCCGCCGTCGTCCGCGCCGACGATGCCCTGCAGCACGGTCACGAACACCGGGGCCAGGATCGCCAGCCCGTAGCCGATGGCTGCGGCCTTCAACGCCCGCTTGGCGGCCTCGACTTCCCCCGGATCGCCGCCGGCCATCAGATAGCGCAGCCCGCCGAAGGTCAGGAACAGGCTGGCCAGTCCGGCAAGGATGCCAACGACCCAGTTCCGCAGATTCGTGATGACGGTCGGGAGTCCGCGACCGCCCCCTTCAGTTGCGGAGCGATCCCGACGGCCGGACGCCAGGGCGCCAGATGCGGTGATGCCTTCAGCAGGTCGTCGGTCTTCACATAGAGTGCGGTCGCGAGGGAGTCCAACTCTGTCTTCACATACTGACGTTGGGCTCCCTCCCGTTATGCGCGCAGCCGATCGATCATCTAGGACCGCGCAGCGGCCGGAAACTCATCGGTCACATCCGTCCGCGTCTGCTCAGCAAGGCCAGCGCCACCAACAGAACGCACCCTGCGGCTTCGACGGCGAGGGTGGGCTTGACCAGGTTCGCGTCGAGAGTCTCCTGGAACCCGAAGAGACCGGAGGTGAGGCTGACGATCAGGGCCACCAGTGTGCCGGCCGCGAAGAGCGCTCCCAGCGTCGCGAGGACGGGCAGGAGACGGGTGGGTGTGATCAGCAGCGACAACGCGAGCAGCCCGGCCCCGATCGCGTTGAGCAGGAACAGCGTGCCGATCGTGTCCAGATATCGGTAGCCGTCGTACCAGAGGTGGAGGTGGATCGCGCCCATGGCCACGACCGTTCCCGCCGCGGCCAGCCGGAGGGCGATGAGCGCGACCGTGCGCTCAGTAGCCATTGCCGTCGGTCGTGTTGGTGCCGCTGCCCGTTGAGGCGCTGCCGCCCACGGTGAGCTCGGTCTTCATGCCCAGGTCCTTGTGGCCGTCGACAGGGCAGTAGACCTGGTACTTGCCGTCCTTCAGCGAGACGGTGAGGTTCGCCGACTCCCCGGGGGCCAGCGTCCGCGTCTTCTGTTCCGTTCCGGAGCCCTCGATCTCCATGGAGTGGTCGTGATGGCCGTCGTTCTTGACGACGAAGGTGTAGGCACCCGCCTTCAACGTCTTCTCGGACAGCTGCATCTTGAAGTCGACCAGCTTCACGTCCACCTGGGTGGTTCCCGCCTTGCCACTCTTTTCCGGGGCTGACGGTGACGAGCCGCCACCGTTGCCGTTTCCGCCCCCGCACGCCACGAGGATGCCCGCCAGTGCCCCGGCGGTCAGCCCGGGCCCGACGTTCCTGCGCACGAACGTCATGAGCGTCGTCGTCATGTCTCGGCCCTCCATGAGAAATCGTTCCTGCCCAGAGATACGGACGGACCGCGCCAGGGGATTTCCGGCAAGCGGGACCAAGCGGGAGAATGGGGCTGTGGTCCCGCGTGGAACTGGGGGAATCCGTTCGGCGAGGTTCGCCGTATCCACTGGTATGCGGAGATTGGGCCTACCACTCGGACGGCTCTCGGACGAGGCGCTGCTGGCGGGAATGGCGGCCGGCGCCCCGGAGATCGCCCTCGCGTTCGTCCGCCGGTTCCAGCGCATGGTCTTCGGTATCGCCATCGCTGTCGTCGGCGACCCCCAGCTCGCCGAGGACATCGCCCAGCAGACCTTCGAAAGGGCTTGGCGTCATGCGCAGGTCTACGACTCCCGGCGTGGATCGGTGAAGACCTGGCTGGGGACCATCACGCACAACCTGGCGATCGACGCCGTCCGCGCGCGCAAGGCGACCCCGGTCTCCTCCGAGGACCTCGACACACTGCTCGGCATCGTGACCCGGACGCCCGAACAGTGGGCACTGGCCGATGAGGCGGCATCCCGGATACGGGCCGCAGTGGCGGGCCTACCGCGCGAGCAGGCGCGGGCCGCGGTCATGGCCGGGATCTACGGGATGACCGCACGGCAGATCTCCGAGTTCGAAGGGATCCCCCTGGGCACGGCGAAGACACGGATCAGGACGGCGATGGGGAAACTGCGGACGGTTCTGGAACCCGAGCGAGCCGATCATGACTGACAGGGGCTGCGAGTGGCTGAGGGCCGTCGCCGACGAGCTGGCTCTGGGTATCCTCCCCGGTCAGGAGCGCGCCGAGGCCATCGCCCACCTGGACGGCTGCCCCACCTGCCGGGAGCACGTCGAGCAGCTGACGCTCGTCGGAGACGGACTGCTCTCTCTCCTGCCGGGCAGCGAGCCGCCCGCCGGCTTCGAGACACGGGTGACGGACGGGCTGGGCCTGAACCGGCCGGTGCGACGGCGGCGACCACGGGCCGGCGTGGCGGTCGCGGCCGCCGCCGCGATCGCCCTCGGGTTCGGCTTCGGTGGCTGGGCCGTCGGAACGGCCATCGAGGGAGCGTCGGCTCCCTCCTCGCGGAGTTCGCAGCCCCCCGGCTCGGAGCACGGCCTGCTCACAGCGTCTCTGCTGGCCCACGACCACCGCCCGGTGGGCCGGATCTTCGCCTATACCGCATCTCCGGGCTGGGTCTACATGTCGGTCCACCTCGGCCGGGCCGGGTCCGCATCCGACTCCCAGGCCGGGGACGGGTCCGGATCCGACTTCCAGGCCGGAGACGAGTCCGAGGCCGCAGGCTCGCGCGACGGATACCCGGAGGCCGGAAAGGTCAGCTGCCGACTGGAGCGTACGGACGGCACGTCGGTCCACATCGGGGAGTTCTCCCTCGACGACGCCGGCCGGGGTTACTGGGGAGCACCCACGCGTGTCGACCCGGACACGGTGTCCGGTGCCCGGCTGCTTGCCGCGGACGGCTCCGTACTGGCAACGGCCCACTTCGACGCACGGCAGAACCCGTGACCGCAGATCACCCCTCATGCCCGGTCCGGTTCGGTCCCCTCGCATCATGGGTGCTGCCTTGTAGGTGTTGCCATATGAGCGCTGCTTCGCGGACGGGCGCTACTGCGCAGGCATGAGGCAGGACGGGAAACGTAAGTAGCCATCAAAGTAGCCGTGGAGCGGGCCATCCTGCATGTTTACGCAGGTGATAGCGCTGTAGTGACTCTCCCCGGCGTACAGCCCGACTCGTCTGCCGTTTCATATTTTTGCAGGTCAAAGCTCTGTTTCAGATCCGCTGATGCGCCTTCTGCCTACCAGTGGGCGCGCGCGTCACGCAGTGGAACCCCAGCCCTCCATCAGTTGCGCGGGCTCGTACGCCGCCGCCAGGCCGTCCACCGTGAACCCGGAGCGCGACACCGCGATCAGCGGTGTGTCCTCGTCCGCGCCGGGTACGGCCAGGGCGTCTCGTGCGAGCGTGGCCAGGGCCCGGCGGTCGAAGGAGCCGCGCTCGTGCCACTTGATCGAGCCGACGAACCCGATCTCGCGCGCGGGCGACCGGTCTGCCCCCACCAAGTCCACTTCGGGATTGTTCGTACGAGGCCACCAGCCGCCTACTTCCCGTACCTGCGGCCAGGTGTCGTCGGGGAGCAGCCGGGCCAGGGACTCCCGCACGACGGGTTCGATCGCCCGCCCGCGCCATGAGGTCCATCCGCGTTCGATGGCTTCGATGACGATCCGGCTGCGCCCTCGCTCGATCTCCGGGATCCCCTGCTCCAGGAAGGCGAGCCAGAAACGGAGGTAGGGATCGGCGACTCGGTAACGGCGGTCGCGGTCTCCGGGGCGGGTGGAGAGAGGGGTGTCTACGGCGACGAGTCGTTTGCCGGCGAGGGTGCGCAGGGCGGGGTTCAGCGAGCCGGGTGGGAGGGGGCGGTCGGCAGCCCCGGCTTTCGCGGCGATCGTCCCGAAGGTCCGCTCGCCGCTGCCGATCACGGAAAGCACGTGCCTGGCCTGGAGGGCAGTGGGGAACTCGGCGGCCAGTGCCCGCTCGGCCGAGACGAGGAGGGGCGAGGTGGGGTCGTCGAGTGCGCGGGCGAGGAAGTCGGTGCGGCTCTCGCCTTCCTGCCACTCCTGGCAGATGAGTGGGAGGCCGCCGGTGATCAGATGGGCGTCGAAGGCCTCCGCGGCCGGGAGCCCGGTCATCGCCATGACCTCGGCGGGCGAGAGGGGCGCCAGCACCATCTCGACCCCGCGCTGGTGGAAGGGGCGGCCGTAGGCGGAGAGCTGTTCCATCATCGCCAGGTCACTGCCGATGAGGATGAGCAGCACGGGCTTGTGGCTCAGTACCCGGTCCCACACGGTCTGCAGGGTGCCCTCCAGGACCGGGTCGCCTTCGATCATCCAGGGCAGCTCGTCCAGGACGACGACGCTGGGGGTGTCGTCGGGGAGTACCGCGGCGAGCTGGCGAAGGGCGGTGTCCCAGTCGGCCACGCTGTTGACGCCTGCGAGGAGGGCGGTGTCGGGGAGCTTCGAGTGCCGGACCTCGGCGAGGAGGCGGGCTCGCTCTCGCTGGGCGTCCTCGCCGCGGGTGGCCTGGTGGACGACGTACGGTACCTGGGCGCGCTCGCAGAACAAGTCCACCAGGCGCGACTTGCCGACCCGGCGCCGACCGCGGAGCAGCAGGGCCCGGCCGCGCTGATCGCCGCGACCCTCGCACACCCAGGCGAGGTGGCGGTTCAGCGCGGTCAGCTCGGAATTGCGGCCTACGAAGCCTGGCATGGTTCACCTCTGTTCACCCGTGCATTGCTCGTGCTCTGCATACTCAAGTGAACCATAGTATGGAGAATGCGAGTAACTGACCAATTGCCATGTGTGACGAGGGGAGGGGGTGCCCTGCAGTATGGAGAGCAGGCGGAGGCAGGTCGGTGATGCCGCGCAGCCGTGGTGCCGGGCGCACCGGCGTGCATCGTGACGTCAAGCCCGGCAACGTCATGCTCGGCGCCGAGGGCCGTGTGATGCTCACCGACTTCGCCGGGCCGGCGTCCGCATGAGCGGTCGGTTTTCGCCGACTTCCTCCGGAGTGTCAGTGGGGGTCCGTACGCTCGGCGGTGTGAAGGGGGACGAATTGCACGAAGAACTGCCCGATGATCTGCCGAACGAGGGGAGCGGCACCGACGCCTGGCAGCGGCTGAGCGCGTACGCCTATCTCAGTGCACCCGAGCGCCTGGAGTACGTCGCGGTGATGCGGGTGTTCTGCGGGACCCTGCTCGCGGACCTGGCCGTACCCGACGTGCTCGCCAAGCTGGCCCAGGCGGGCCTCCCGGGCAACCCTGGCGACCCGGGCGCCCCAGGGGCGGCGCTCGACGCCGAGACACTCACCGCCCGGCTCGAACAGCTCGTGCGCTGGGGCAATCTGCTGCGCAGCACGCACACCGTCACGGCGAGCAGCATCGCCGAGTACCAGCGCTCCCGGTCCCGCTACCAGCTGTCCAAGCTGGGAGAGCGCGTGCAGCGCGACGCGGATGAGGTGCTGGCCGGAGCGGACGCCGCGCGCGAGGTCAGCAGCGAGCTGCTCACGCTTGTCGACCGGGGCCTGCGCGACATCGCCGCCATGGCCGCCGCGCCGGGTGGCGCGGATCCACAGCAGGCGCTGGAGCGGATCAGCACGCTCTTCGTGCAGTTCGCCGAATTCGCCGAGTCGGTACGGGACTTCTACGCCTACTTGGGCCAGGTGCTCGCCCGCTACGACCTCGACGGAGCCGAGTACCAGGGGTTCAAGGAGCTGCTGCTCGACTATGTGGAGGCGATCACTGAAGACGTGTCCTTCCGCGCACCGCGCATCGCCGCACACCTGCGGGCGATCTGGCCCCACCTGCCCGCAGTGCTGAGCCGCATCGACGCACACGCGGCAGGCCTTGGAGCACTGTCTGGAGCGCTCTCCGACGCGTTGCCTCAGACGCGCGTGCAGCGCAGCCGGGGACGGGACCTGGCCGACTGGGAGGGGCTGCGCGACTGGTTCGCCGACAGCGACGGGCACGGCAGCCAGGTGGACCAGCTCCGGGACGCTACCCTGCGCGCCCTGCAGTCGCTGCTCGCCAATGCCAAGCGGATGCTGCGCTCGGCGTCCGGGGAGATGTCCCGCCGTAAGGACCTGCTCAGGCTCGCGGCCTGGTTCGACGCCGCCGAGCCCGAGGAGGCCCACGACATCGCGGTCGCCGCCTTCGGGCTGTACGGAGCGCGGCATATGGGGGTGGCGCCGGATCCCGACCAGACCGTACCGGCGTACGTGAGCTGGTGGACCGGACCCGTCGTGGACGTACCGGTGGCGTTGCGCGAGCGCGGCAGTCGGGCCCCGCGCGGGCGGTCCGCTGCGGTGGAGGACCATGGCGAGCAGAAGCGCCGCCTCATGGAGCAGGCACGCGAGCAGGCCGCTGCCCGCCAGGCCGCGGCGGCCGAACTGCGCAGCGCCTCCGGCCGGTTCGACCAGGTCAGGCTGGGGTCCGCCGCCATGCGCCTGCTGCTGGAACTCCTCACCACCGCCCTCGGCAACGCCCAGCTGCACAAGGGCGATAAGGGCGATAAGGGCGACGGGGGCGACAGTGACTTTCTCCTCGACGGTGCGCAGGCCGGCGACGCGGACCTGGGCATCAAGCTCACCGCGTGGCGCACTCCGGGCAGGCACACACTCCTGCGTTCCGTGGACGGTGACCTGACGGCGGACGACCTCACCCTGGTCGTCGAGAGTGCCGCAGTGTCCGCTGCCGGGGAGACTCCCGCCGCCGAGGAGGCGAGCGCCTGATGGCCCTGCCCTCCGCGCACGACGTGGCACTCGCCGCCGAACGCCACACCGCCGCCCGCCTGCTGCTGGCCCACCCCCTGGTCACCAGCAACGGCCCGTACAGCGACACCTTCCCGCTGATCCGGCGCCACGCCGACTGGCTCGCCCAGCGCTTCCAGCAGGTGTTCGGCTACCGGCTCCTCGTCGAGGCGTCGTACGCCCGCCTGTTCAAGGCGGGTCTCGGCCCCGGCTCGGGCCACCGCCTGGAGCGACCGTCCACCGGCACACCGTTCACTCCACGGACGTACGCCTACTTGGCTCTCGCGCTCTCGGTCCTTGTCACCGCCCCGGAACAGCTCCTGCTCTCCCAACTCGTCGCCGACCTGAGGGCCGCGGCCGTGGACGCCGGGGTCGAGGTCAGCGACACCGGGCGGCAGGCGGAGCGTCGCACGCTCGCCGCCGCGCTGCGGCAACTCGTCGACTGGGGCGTCCTCGCGGAGACCGAGGGGCATGTCTCGGCCGTCGCCGAGGAGCGGGGCGGCGAGGCGCTGCTGACCGTGGACCGCGAGATCGCCCGCTCGGTCGTCGCCGGGCCGCTGGCCCAGAGCCGCGACGGAGCGGATCTCGTACGCCGCGCCGCCGACCCCGGTTTCGGCGGCCCGCGTACGTACGTCCGCAGGCGCCTCGTCGAAACCCCCGTCGTCCACCTCGACGACCTCACCGGCGCCGAGCGCGAATGGCTGCGGACCCGGCAGCGGCGCGAGTCCCAGGCCTTCTCCGAACTGCTGGGCCTGGAGGCCGAGATCCGCGCCGAGGGCATCGCCCTGGTCGACCCGGACGGCGAACTCACCGACCTGCACCTGCCCGGCACCGGCACGGTGGCCCAGGCCGCGCTGCTGCTGGTGGGGCGGCTGGTCGACCGATTGCACCCGGAGGATCCGGGCCACCCCGCGGTCGGCGGACGGCTGGTCATCGGCGTCCCCGTCCCGGACGGGCTGCTGCCAGAACTGCTCGACGAGCTGATCGAGGAGTACGGCCGGCGCAGCAACTGGCGGCGCGGCCTTTTGGAGGACCGGGACGGGCTGCTCGCCGCTGTCCTCGACCTCCTGGTCCGCATGCGTCTGATGGCGCCCGCCGGCCCGGTGCGCGCCGACGGCCACGGCCTGCCCGAGGGGTACGAGGACGCCGCGCCCGACGGCCGGTCCGTCACGGACGTCTCGGACGCCCGAGGGCAGGACGGTACGGGCGGCTGGGTGCTGCTTGCCGCGGCCGCACGGTTCGCCACCAAGGTGGCCCTCAAGTCGCGTACCGGTACCGAACAGACCGCAGCAGATCACGTCACCGAACAGTCCACAGCGGACAACACCGACCATGTCACCGACGTCGACCACGTCACTGAGGAGCCGCCCCGGTGAACCGCCCCCCATCCCCGCACCGTTACCGCCTGCACCGCGCCGGCATCCGGAACGTCTGGCAGTACGACGAGCAGGAGTTCTCCTTCGGAGACGGCCGCCTGCTGCTGCGCGGCAAGAACGGCGCGGGCAAGTCCAAGGCCCTGGAGATGCTGCTTCCGTACCTCCTCGACGGGGACGCCCGCGCCCTGGACGCCACCGGAACGGGCCGGACCACGCTCCTCTGGCTGATGCTCGACGGCTTCGAACAGACCAACCGACTGGGCTACCTGTGGGTGGAGTTCGTGCGGACGGACGAGGAGGGGGACGACCACCACCTCACCCTCGGCGCGGCCATCCGTGCCTCCCAGTCGACCAGGACGGCCAAGCCGTTCTTCTTCGTCACCCCGCTGCGGGTGGGCGAGGACCTGCATCTGGCACCCGCCGGCCAGCCGCTCCCCGTGGACCAGCTCAAGTCGCTCGTCGGTGCTGAGAATGTCACCGACCGCGCAGTGGAGCACCGGGCCCGGGTCGCCCGCCACCTGTTCGGCCTCACCGACCCCGCGCGCTACCGCAACCTGCTCCACCTGCTGCACCGCCTGCGCCGCCCCACCATCGGCGACCGCATCGACTCCGGCGGACTGGTCTCCGTCCTCGCGGAGACGCTGCCCGCGCTCGACGACGAGATCGTGGACAAGGTGGCCCGCAACCTCGACGACCTGGACGCCGTACGGACCGACCTCGGGCGCCTGGAGCGGACCGACGAGGCGCTGCGGACCTTCCTCACCGGTTACCGCGGCTACCTGCACGGGGCGCTGCGCCGCCGGGCCGATGGGGTGAGCGGCGAACTGGAACGGCTGACGGAGCACCGACGTGCGGCTGCCGAGGCTGCGGAGAAAGCGGCGGAGCTCCGCACGAGTGAGGAAGAACTCGCCGCTCGCCTCGGTGTCCTCAGGGCGGAGTCGGAGGCAGCCGAGACGGATCTCGCCGCCCTGCACGACAGCGCCGCCTACCGCAGCCTCCAGGAACTGGCGGAGAAGCGCGCCACTGTGACCGCGCTGCACAGCGCGGCGGCGACCGCCTTCAAAGCCCTGCGCCAGGCCCACAGCACCCAGGAAGAGGTTGGACGGCGTCTCACCGACGAGGCAGGAAGGCTCGGCGAGGAGTTGGTCGAGCTCGGCACGGCGCACGGCGAGTTGCTGCGGGAGGCGGAGCGGTCCGGGCTCGACCCGGTGCACCTGGGAGAGCCCGCGGAGGTCCGCGTCACCCCGGTCGCGGCCGCGGCGGCGGCCGAACTGACGGCCCCCGACGGCGACTTCCACTTCGTCCGCCACAGCGAGGTGCTGGCCGTCGACACGGAGGCCTGCGCCGACGCGCTGCACGTCTGGGACACCCAACTGGACGCCGCGGGGCCGGTGATCAGGAACCGCGCCCGAGCCGTGACGGAACTGGTCGCGCTCATGGAGAAGTCGCGCCAGGCCCAGCGAGAGGCGTACGAGGCCGATGCCGCACGGGAGCGCCTGGAGGAGCAGGCGGAAGAGGCACGTTCGCGGGCCGGACGCCGCCGGGAGGAGACGGCGCGCGAGGGGGAGGCGTACTCCGATGCCGTCCGGGCCTGGACCGAACGGCTGCAGAGCTTCACCGGCGTGTCCCTCGATGCCGTACGCGACCTGACCGCTCACGACCCGGCGGACGGGCCGCTGCCTGCCCATGCCCCCGACGAGGTGGCCGACACCGCCCGGTCGGCCGTCGACCCGTGGCTGGCGGAACTGGGCGAACAGCGTGACGCGCGCGCCGTGGCGATCCGCGAGCTGGCCGCCGAACAGGACCGCCTGCGGCGTGAGCGGAACGACTGGGAACGCCGCACCGACCCCGAGCCCACGCCCCCGCCTCACCGCTCAGCGCCCCGCACGCAGGGCACCGGCGCGCCCCTGTACCGGCTCGTGGACTTCGCCGAGGACGTGGAGCCGGCCGCCCGGGCAGGCCTCGAAGCGGCACTCGAATCGAGCGGCCTGCTCGACGCCTGGGTGTGCGCCGATGGCACCGTCCTGGACCCGGCCACGCGGGACACCCTCCTCGGCCCCGCCGCCACGCCGCCTTCAGGGCACACGCTTGCCGAGGTGCTGCGCCCGGTCGTGGCGCCGGACAGCGGGGTGAGGACCGAGCAGGTCGAAAGAGTGCTGCGGGCGGTGGCTCTGGTGACGGAGGGAGTCACGGGCACGACGGGGGCCATGGGCGCGACGGCGGACTCCGCGATCGGCACCGACGGCTCCTGGAAGTTGGGCGTCGCCCACGGTCGTCACACCAAGGAGACCGCCGAGTACGTCGGCGCCGAGGTGCGCGCCGAGACCCGCCGCCGGGCCCTGGCCGAACTCGACCGGCAACTCACCGACGTACAGGAGAAGCTGACCGAGCAGGAGAGCAACCTGCGCATCCTGACGGAGCACCGCACGAAGGTGGCCGACACCTTGAGCCACCCGCCCACAGCACGCCGGCTGACCGACGCATGGGCCCGCGCGGCCGAGGCCGAGCGCACCGAACAGATGGCGGCCGGCAAGGCGTCCGCAGCCGCCCGCGAGGCGGAGCAGGCGCGCGTCCACGCGGTCGCCGCCCGACGTGAGACCGAGGCGGCAGCAAGCGCGAACGACCTCCCGGTCGACCCCACCGCACTCGACTCCGTACGTCTCGCCCTGGACCGCCTCGGCACGGGCACCGAACGACTGCGCCGACGGCTGCGCGCGGTCGCCTCCTCCGCCGACGGTCACCGCCAGGGCCGGGAAGGCTACGAGCGCGCTCTGGCGTCCTGTCGGGAAGCGGAGTCCGACTACGCCGAGCCGCTCGCCCGCCTGGATGCCGCCCGCCGCACGGTCCGGGGCCTGGAGGAGGCCCTGGGGGCGTCGGAGCAGGAGATCCTCGCCCGCGAGGACGAGGCGAAGCGCCGCATGGAGGCGGTACGGCGCCAACTTCCCGGCGTCCAGCGGGACATGAGCGCCGCGCACGACGAACGCGTACGCGCGGAGGAGGACGAGAGGGTACGGCACGAGGCGCTGGCCACGCAGGAGGGCGAGGTGATCGCGAGCGGCAGGCGACTGCGTACGGCGCTGTCCTTGCCGGGCGTGAGCAGGGGCGCGGCACTCGACATTCCGGCGGAGGGAAAGTCGAATACGGCGGACATGGCGGACAGGCCAGGCACGGCGGACAGGGCGGATTCCACGGATGACGATGCGCGGGACCGTACGGCACGGGACCGTACAAAGTCGCTGCGCCGACTGGTCGGGGCCGTACGGAGCGGCCTTGACGCCGAGCGACGCGACATCTCGGACACCACCCTCCTCAACCGGCACACGGAGCTGCGCGACCAGCTCTCCGGAGGCTACGACGCCACGCTCGAGGAACACGACGGCATCAAGGTCTGCCGCCTCGTCGACGACCACGGGCCGGCCGACATCGCCGTGGTGGGCGAGCGCATCGCAGCCCAGGCAGCCGAGGCCCGCGAACGGCTGACGGAACGCGAGCGTGAGGTGTTCCAGCGGTTCCTGACGGGAGAACTGGGCGATCATCTGTCCTCCCAGGTCCTGGCAGCAGGCGCCCTGGTGGCTGCACTGAACGTCACCTTGTCCACGGTCCGTACGTCACACGGCTTGGGCGTCACGCTCGACTGGAAGCTGGCCGACGGCGTCGAGGCCGACGTCAAGGCGGCCGTCGACCTCCTGCGCAGCCCCTCGGGCCTGCGCACCCGCGAACAGTCCGAGCAACTCCGCGACGTGCTCCAGCGCCGCATCGAGGACGCCCGCCGCGCCGCCCCGGGCGCGGGCTATGCGGCCCACCTGCGTACAGCCCTCGACTACCGCGACTGGTTCACCTTCACCCCCTGGGTCGTGAACGACGCCGCCCCCGGCAGCCGCCGCAAACTATCGGGCCGCACGGGTCTCAGTCAGGGCGAGCAACGTGTCCTTTCCTACCTGGTCCTCTTCGCCGCCGCGGCCGCCCACTTCACGAGCCTCGCGGAAACGGCCCCGCACGCACCCCGGCTGATCCTGCTCGACGATGCATTCGCCAAGGTCGACGAGCCCACCCACGCACGCCTCGGCCGCATCCTGGTCGACCTGGACCTGGACTTCGTCCTCACCAGCGAACGCCTGATCGGCAACTGGCCCGAGGTGCCGTCGCTGCACATCTACGAGTGCCTGCGCGACCCGCACGTGCGAGGCGTGGCCACTCTGCACTACACGTGGAACGGGCGGCAGCGGCGGCTGGTGTCGGTATGACGAGACGGGACGCACCCGGGGCGCCCCCGGACGCCGACGCCCTGGCGTTCCTCACTCGCCCAGGTCTCACCCGCCTCTGGACGGCCGTACGGGCGCGCCTGGAACGCAACGGCCTCCAGCCGACCGGCACGGTCAGGCTCCAGAACCTGGACGCACAGGAGTGCGAGGCCCTGTCCCTCCTCCTCGCGAAACCGCTCACGGCCCCCAACGCCACGATCCGCCTGGCGGATCTGGACACCCGCCTGCGCGCCAGCGCGGTCGGCCGAGGCCTGGCCGCGACGTTGGCGGAACTGGGCCCACCCCTGACCGACCGCCGCGCGGCCCGCGAGGCGACGGCAGCCGAACGCACCCGCCTGTGGTCCACGGCAGAAGAGACTCTGACTGCCACGCCGCTTGGCGATCAGCCCTGGTCCCGACAATGGCTGGAGGAGATACGACGAAGCGGCACGCTCACCCGCCAGTCGTCCCGCCGGCCATCCGATCATTCGTCCCAGACGGCGCTCACCACCGTCACCCAGGCCATCCAGACCCTCGCCACCCTTTTCCCCGGCACGGGGCCCGACTCCACACCCACACCCACCCCCGCCACCTGGGGCCGTGGCGAACTGGCCACACGCACCACGGGCTCGGCCCACGGCCTGGACGACGGCACGCTGCTGGCCCGCCTGGTCCTGCGCGGCATCGCGCTGGCCCAGGACGTCGAGTTCCCGACCGACGCCCCGAGTCGCCGCGCGTTGTGGCGCCGGGCCTCGGTCACCCCGGACGAGGTCTCCAGCACGGTCCTGACCTACGGTCTGCGCCCGACGGGCGGCACTTGGCAGGAGACGGCCCTCCGCGAACGCGCCGACCACCACCTGGAGACGCACCTGACGCTGCGCGAACTACGCACGGTGCGCCTGGAGTTGACCCCGCGCACCCGCATCCACGTCTGCGAGAATCCGCGCATTGTGGAGGCCGCGGCGGACGCCGGCTGCACCGCACCGTTGATCTGCACCTCGGGCAGCGCGACGACGGTCGTCCTCACCCTCCTGGACGCCTTGGCCGCGACCGGCTGTGCTTTCGCCTACCACGGAGACTTCGACTGGGCGGGCATCGCCCTGGCCAACCGCGTCATGCAGCGGTACGAGGCGACGACTCCTTGGCGTATGAATGCGGCCGACTACGAGTACCTCATAACCCGCTCTCAGGTGCACGGCACCCCGCAGCTCTCCCTCACCGGCGCTCCGGTCGTGGCCATGTGGGACCGTGAACTGACGCCGCTGATGCAGGCGTTGGGCATCGCCCTGCACGAGGAAGGTGCTCTGGACCTGCTGCTGGAAGACCTCGGATGAACCAGAAGGCCTGCGCACCGCCCAGAAACGCAAGCGGATCCTGCTTCGCCTGATGGATGAGCACGGCTGGGAGTCGGACGGCACCACGGCGACTTACGCGACGCCCCATGTCGCCGTGCACGCGATGTGCACGGCGTCTGGTCACGGGGAACGTCCGCGCAGGTCACAGGCAATTTCCACGGTTCACACCGCTATCCCCGGCGTACAGCCCGACTCGTCTGCCACTCAGGGTCCCTGATCAGCGAAAATGCTGTTCAAGGGCCCTTTTTCGCAGACCAGGGGACTGGATAAGACCCTGTTCCCCACCGGTTCAAACGGGGTCGCACGGCCACGTACGTAGCCACGAAAGCAGCCATGAAGGCCCGCTGGTTGCGTTGCCGTGGGCGAACGGCTGGGCAGCGGGCCCGGTGACGCAAGGGTGCCGAGGCATGCGACGTGGCTGGGACGAACCCGCTGCCCCGGCAGCGCAGTTGCCCCGCACCCGCGCCGAACGACCGCGGGTGTCTTCGGGCCTGGGCAAGGTGCAACCAGAACTCACCGTACCTGCGGCCAGGTGTCGTCGGGGAGCAGCCGGGCCAA
>NZ_BAAASJ010000119.1:0-131252 GCF_039532825.1 Streptomyces vastus | reverse complement strand
TGCGCCCTCGCTCGATCTCCGGGATCCCCTGCTCCAGGAAGGCGAGCCAGAAACGGAGGTAGGGATCGGCGACTCGGTAACGGCGGTCGCGGTCTCCGGGCTGGGTGGAGAGAGGGGTGTCTACGGCGACGAGTCGTTTGCCGGCGAGGGTGCGCAGGGCGGGGTTCAGCGAGCCGGGTGGGAGGGGGCGGTCGGCAGCCCCCGCTTTCGCGGCGATCGTCCCGAAGGTCCGCTCGCCGCTGCCGATCACGGAAAGCACGTGCCTGGCCTGGAGGGCAGTGGGGAACTCGGCGGCCAGTGCCCGCTCGGCCGAGACGAGGAGGGGCGAGGTGGGGTCGTCGAGTGCGCGAGCGAGGAAGTCGGTGCAGCTCTCGCCCTCCTGCCACTCCTGGCAGATGAGCGGGAGGCCGCCGGTGATCAGATGGGCGTCGAAGGCCTCCGCGGCCGGGAGCCCGGTCATCGCCATGACCTCGGCGGGCGAGAGGGGCGCCAGCACCATCTCGACCCCGCGCTGGTGGAAGGGGCGGCCATAGGCGGAGAGCTGCTCCATCATCGCCAGGTCACTGCCGATGAGGACGAGAAGCACGGGCTTGTGGCTCAGCACCCGGTCCCACACGGTCTGCAGGGTGCCCTCCAGGACCGGGTCGCCTTCGAGCATCCAGGGCAGCTCGTCCAGGACGACGACGCTGGGGGCGTCGTCCATGAGTACCGCCGCGAGCTGACGCAGGGCTGTGTCCCATTCGGTGACTGTCGTGACGCCGGTTAGGAGGGTGGTGTCCGGCAGTGAGGAGTCCCGGACCTCGGCGAGAAAGCGGGCCCGTTCCCGTTGGGCGTCCTCGCCGCGGGTGGCCTGGTGGACGACGTACGGCACCTTGGCGCGCTCACAGAAGAGGTCTACGAGCCGCGACTTCCCGACCCGGCGTCGGCCGCGGAGCAGCAGGGCCCGGCCGCGCTGATCGCCGCGACCCTCGCACACCCAGGCGAGGTGGCGGTTCAGCGCGGTCAGCTCGGAATTGCGGCCTACGAAGCCTGGCATGATTCACCTTTCGAGGTTGCTCGTGCCGAGCAAACTCAAGTGAGCCATAGTATGGAAAACATGAGCAACAGGATGATTGCTCTGAGTGACGCATGGGTGGGCCGGTGGGAAGCTGCCGCGAAGGCTTCGGACCGCCCCCGGTTCGAGGGCGCCGGGCTCACGCGCGCCTGGGGCTCACGCGTAGGTGACCAACCGCTCCAAGAGCTGTTCCACACCCGCCTGCAGATCGGACAGGGCACCGTCGTGACCGGTCAGGTGCCTGAGCAGTGCCTGCTGGAACAGCCCGTCAAAGAGTGCGTACGCCACCGCGGGGGAGGCTGCGGCGGGTGAGCCGGCGAGTTCCGCGTACTGGCTGACGATGCGCCAGATCATCTGTTCCAGGCTCTGGTCGATCTCGAGGACGTCGTCTCGGAACGACTCCTCGAACAAGGCCTGATTCCGCAGGTCGTACCACAGCCGGTGCATCGTCGCGTCCTCACGCAACGTGCCGGCCATCGCCGTGGCGAAGCCGTGCTTGAGTTCCTCGGCCGAGCCGGCGGTGATGACTATCTGGTCGTAGCGGGTGACGCACTCCGCCTTGTACTGCCGTACGCAGTAGGTGATCAGCTCCACCTTGTCGCGGAAGTAGTAGTGCAGGACGCCATGGGAGAACTCGGAGTTCTGGGCGATCTCGCGCAGACTCGTACGGGCATAGCCGAGCTCGGACAGGGTCCGCAGCGCGGACGCGGCGAGCTGTGCCCGCCGCTCGGCGAACTTGTCGACCTGCCGCCGGGAGATCCGTTCCTGGTTCTTGCCCACGACCTGGGTCACAGCATGTCTCCCCGCCTACGTCGGCCCTTCCGCTCGCCCGCACCGTGCGGGTCCCGCATCAGGTTATCGCGGCCCGTGACCCGCCCCGGCAAAAATCTTGACAACCGTCCAAGAAAGTCTTGACGACTGTCAAGAAGTGCCTACGCTGGCGTTGCGTCCCACGGTCCGGGCTGCCGGCCTGCGCCTCTGCGGCTGAGCGTGCGGCGCTGTCACGCAGTGCAGCCATCTCAATGAGGAGATGTTCCATGAGTGTGTACGACCTGACCGGACGCAAGGCCCTGGTGACGGGCGGTGCCCGCGGACTGGGTGCCGGGATGGCCGAGGCGCTTGCCCGCGCCGGCGCCGCCGTCGTCATCGGCGACATCCAGGACGAACTGGGCAAGGCGACGGCCGATGCGCTGAGGGAGTCCGGCGCCACCGCCGGGTTCGTCTCGCTCGACGTGACCGAGGACGCGAGCTGGGAATCGGCCGTCTCGCAGACGATCGCCGAGCTGGGCGGCCTGGACATCGTCGTCAACAACGCCGGAGTCGAGATCTCCGGTCTCGTCGTCGACCTCGACCCCGCCGACGTCCGCCGGATGCTGGAGGTGAACATCCTCGGGACGGCGCTCGGCGTCAAGCACGCGTTCCGCGCGATGCGCCCCGACGGGCCGGCCGGCAGTGGCGGTGCGGTCGTCAACATCTCGTCGGTCGCGGCCACCATCCCGTTCCCCGGCATCGCGGGCTACGCCGCGACGAAGTCGGCGGTCGACCGGCTCACCCGGGTGGCCGCGCTGGAATCCGGAAAGCTCGGCTACGGCGTACGCGTCAACTGCGTCTATCCCGGACTGGTACCGACCGAAATGGGCGCCAAGCTCGCGGCCGACATGGAAGCGCTCGGCCTCTGGCCCAGCGCGGAGGCGGCCGTCGGCGACGTCATCGGCCTCACCCCGCTCGGCCGGCTCGGCGAGGTCGCCGACATGGCCGACGCGGTGGTCTTCCTCGCCTCCGACGGCGCCCGCTTCATCACCGGCGCCGGCCTGCCGGTCGACGGCGGCATGGGCATGTGACGGGCCCCTCGGCTCCTCTGGCCCCTCCCTCCTCCGAAAGGACGCATGACCATGAGCAATGACAAGCCCGTCGTCGTCTACGGCGCCTCCGGCTACACCGGCCGCCTCGTCTGCGAGTACCTCCGCGAGTACAACGTCCCCTTCATCGCCGCCGGACGCGACAAGGCGCGCATCCAGGAAGTCCTCGACAAGGTCCCCGGTATCGAGACCGTGGACCACGAGGTCGTCGAGGTCGAGCACGCGGTCGGACCGCTGACCGAGCTCTTCCGCGGCGCCAAGGTCGTGAGCAACATGGTCGGCCCGTTCATCAAGTACGGGCCGGAGGTCGTGGAGGCCGCGCTCGCGGCCGGCTGCCACTACATCGACACCACCGGGGAGCAGGACTGGGTCCTCGACGCTCAGGCACGGTGGGGCGACCAGTACGCCGAGAAGGGTCTCCTGCTCTCACCAGGCGTCGCGCAGATGTACACCACCGGGGAGATCGCGGCCAACATCTGCCTGGAGACCCCCGGACTGGACACCCTCGACATCCTCGTGCTGTGGAAGGGATTCCCGACGTACGCCTCGACGCAGACGATCTTCACCATCCTGAAGGCCGACTGGCACTACCTGGAGGAGAACCAGTACAAGAAGTGGGACCCGCTCACCGCCGTCGAAGTCGCCGTCCCCGGACAGCATGAAACGGCGCTGGCCTTGCCGTGGGGCGGCACCAGCCACCCCGTGTGGTTCAAGAACGACCCGAGGGTGGCGACCTGCAGGGTGCTCGGCGGGGTCACGGACCGCACCGTCATGCAGGGCGTCGCCGACACGGTGAAGATGGTCGAGTCGCAGATCAAGACCCTGCCGGCCGACCAGCAGGACACCGCCCTCGCCGAGGTGGCCGCCTCCGTCCAGGCCGGCTTGCCGCCCCGCGAGAACCCGCGTATCAACACCTCGGTGGACTCCGTCCACGCCTCGGGCCCGCTGGGCCGCGCCCACTGCGTGATCCACGGCAACAGCAACTACAAGCAGACCGGGCTGCTCCAGGCGTACGCCGCGTACTCACTGCTGCAGCAGCCGCCCCGGCGCGCCGGCCTGGCCTCGGCCTGCCAGGCCTTCGGTCACCGTGAACTGCTCGGCGTACTCAAGAGTTTCGGGCTCGTACTCGACCCGGTACTCACCGTCCACAGCTGAAGGGTGCTGCCGTGCGTCTGACCGACTACCTCGACAAGGGCGCCTCCCTGGGCCCCGGAGCGCCCTGCCTCACCACAGGGGACCGCACCCTCACCTATGGCGAGGTCCAGGAACTGTCCTGGCGGGTGACCCGAGCCCTGGACCGGTCAGGCGTACGGCCGGGGGACAAGGTGGCAGTCCTGTCCGCCAACGATTCCACCGCCTTTTCCTGCGTCTTCGGCATCTCCCGGGCGGGCGCCGTGTGGTGCCCGGTCAACCCCCGCAACGAAGCCGCCGAGAACCGGGAGTTGCTGGACCTCTTCGACTGCACCTGCCTGATCTTCCAGGAGGCGTACGCCCCCCTGGTCGCGAAGATCCTCCCGGACCTGCCGAAGTTGACCACGCTGGTCTGCCTAGACGGATCCGCGGACGGATCCGCGGACGGGTCCCCGGATGGGTCCCCGGATGGGTCCCCGGACGGATCCCCGGCCCTGGCCACGCCCTTCGCCCGCTGGCTGGAGGACGTGCCCGCCGAGCCGTGGGAGGCATCGCCGGCCGACGACACCGTCATGCTCGTGGGCACAGGCGGCACCACCGGCAGCCCCAAAGGCGTCATGCTCACCGACCGGAACATCGAGACGATGTCGGCGCTGACCCTGATGAGCTACCCCTTCGGCACCCGCCCGGTCTACCTGGCACTTGCCCCGCTGACCCATGCGGCCGGGGTGCTGTGCTTCCCCGTCATGACCCTCGGCGGCGAGATCGTCATCATGCCGGCCCCCGACCTCACCGACTTCCTCGCGCAGATCGAACGCCACCGCGTCACCCACACGTTCCTGCCCCCGACCCTGATCTACATGCTCCTCGGCCACCCCGACCTGGCGTCCACCGACCTGACGTCGCTGCGCTGCCTCTGGTACGGCGCGGCCCCCATGTCGGCGGCCCGGCTGGCGGAGGCCATCGACCGGATCGGCCCGGTGATGGCACAGCTCTTCGGCCAGTCCGAGGCGCCGATGATGATCTCGACGATGGCGCCCGAGGACCACTTCCACGCCGACGGCTCGCTCGCCGTCGAGCGCTTCACCTCCGCCGGGCGCCCTGCCCCGCTGGTGACCGTCGCCATCATGGACAGCGCGGGCCGACTGCTGCCGCCCGGCGAGCGCGGCGAGATCGTGGTGCGCGGCTCCCTGGTGATGGCGGGCTACTACAAGAACCCGTCGGCCACCGAGGAGGCCTCCCGGCACGGCTGGCACCACACCGGGGACATCGGCTACCTCGACGCCGACAACTACCTCTTCATCGTCGACCGCGCGAAGGACATGATCATCAGCGGCGGCTTCAACGTCTACTCCGCCGAAGTCGAGCAGGCGGTGATGGAGCACCCGGCCGTCCAGGACTGCGCGGTCGTAGGACTACCGGACGACAAGTGGGGGGAGCGGGTGACGGCGGTCGTGCAGCTCCACCCTCAACAGAGCGTCACCGACGGCGAGATGCGCGCCTTCGTGAAGGCCCGCATCGGCGGCGTCAAGGCCCCCAAGCAGGTCGAGGTGTGGTCGGACCTCCCCCGGTCGAAGGTCGGCAAGGTCCTCAAAGGCGACGTCAGATCCCGCTTGCTGCACAGGGGTTCGCATGGCTGACAAGGTGCGGGTGGCCGGGGTCGGCATGATCCCGTTCAGCAAGCCCGGCAGAAGCGAGAGTTACCCCGTCATGGCCGAGCATGCCGCCCGGGCAGCGCTGGACGACGCCGGGATTCCGTACGAAGCCGTACAGCAGGCCTACGCCGGATACGTCTACGGGGACTCCACAGCCGGCCAGTCCGCGCTCTACTCCCTCGGCCTGTCCGGAATCCCCGTCGTGAACGTGAACAACAACTGCGCCACCGGATCCTCCGCCCTCTGGCTCGCCCGTCAGGCCGTCGCCTCCGGCGCCGCCGACTGCGTGCTGGCCGTCGGCTTCGAGCAGATGCGTCCCGGTGCCCTGGGCCGCATCTGGGACGACCGTCCCGACCCCCTGCACCGCTTCCTCGACCGCATGACCGAACTGCAGGGCTTCGACGACGGGATACCGGTCGCCGCCCAGCTCTTCGGAGGCGCCGGTATCGCCTACGCCGACACCTACGGCACCAGTCCCGCCACCTTCGCCAAGATCGCGGTCAAGGCCCGCCGCCACGCGGCAGGCAATCCGTACGCGGTCTTCCGCACCCCCGTCACCGAGGACGAGGTCCTCGCCTCGCCGCACATCTACGGGCCCCTGACCCGGCTGCAGTGCTGCCCGCCCACCTGCGGGGCCGCGGCAGCCGTGCTCTGCAGTCGGGACTTCGCCCGCCGGCACGGCGTGCGAAGTCCCGTCGTCATACGCGCCCAGGCCATGACCAGCGATTCGCCGACCAGCTTCGGTACCTCCGGCTCGACGGACATGATGCGGGTGGTCGGCTACGACATGACCCGCGAGGCCGCCCGGCAGGTGTACGAAGCCGGCGGCTGCGGGCCGGAGGACATCGGCGTCGTCGAGCTGCACGACTGCTTCACGGCCAACGAGCTGATCACGTACGAAGCCCTCGGCCTCACCCCAGAGGGCACCGGTGAGAAGTTCGTCCTCGACGGCGACAACACCTACGGCGGCCAGGTGGTCGTCAACCCCTCCGGAGGCCTGCTCTCCAAGGGACATCCCCTGGGCGCGACCGGCCTCGCCCAGTGCGCCGAACTCGTCTGGCAGCTGCGCGGCCAAGCCGGCTCCCGCCAGGTCGAGGACGCGACGACGGCGCTCCAGCACAACATAGGCCTGGGCGGGGCATGTGTAGTCACTCTCTATGAGAAAGACCAATGACCACCCCCCTACGAGAAGCCCACTGTCGCTCAAGTAGGGCAAGCAGCCTGCGAGTTGGATGGGGGGAGAAAACTTTCCCTGTTACGGACGCGATGGTGATGGCAGGCTTCCGGTTGACCGGACGCGGCCTCCAGGGCGCGCGGTTGTAAAGGTCCTGCGGCGATGACGATCTCGCCTCTCGCCGTACCGCTCTGTGCGGCTGATTCCGACCGTGAAGCGAAGGCGTAAGCATGCCCATTGATGAACTCCCTGAGTCTGTCCCACCCCCCACAGGGGCCGGCGAGTCCCTGTCGGCGCCCACTCGGCGTACCTTCATCGCCACCAGTACCGTGGCCGGCGGAGCCGTCGTCGCGGGGGGTGTGATCGGAGGATCCTCTCTTGGCGGCCCGGAGGAGGCGGCCGGCGCCGAGGCGGCGCCTTCCAGCCGTGTTTCCCTGACGGTCAACGGCAGCCGGCGGACGGTGACGGTCGACAACCGGACGTCGCTGCTGGATCTGCTGCGTGAGCAACTCGGACTGACCGGTTCCAAGAAGGGTTGCAACGCCGGGGCCTGCGGTGCGTGCACGGTCCTGGTCGACGGGCGTCGGGTCAACTCCTGCCTGACGCTGACGGTACGGCTGGAGGGTGCCGAGGTCAGCACGATCGAGGGCCTGGCAGACGGCGACGAACTGCACCCGCTGCAGCAGGCGTTCATGGACGAGGACGCCTTCCAGTGCGGCTACTGCACCCCCGGCCAGATCATGTCCGGAGTGGGCTGCATCAAGGAGGGGCACACCGGTTCGCCGGAGGAGATCCGGGAGTGGATGAGCGGCAACATCTGCCGCTGCGGCTGCTACGTGAAAATCGTGCGGGCGGTCGAGCAGACCGCCGGCCGGAAGTGAGGAGCCGCAAACATGCATCCCTTCTCCTTCACCAAGGCCACGAACACCCGTGAGGCCCTCAACGCGGGCCGCCGAGGCGGCCGTTACATCGCCGGCGGCACCACCCTCATCGACCTGATGCGCGAGACCGTCGAGCGTCCCGAGACCCTGGTCGACATCAGTGACCTGCCGATGCGCGAGGTCGGAGTCACCGAGCGCGGCGGGCTGCGCATCGGCGCCCTGGTGCGCATGGGCGAGACCGCCGCCCACCCCAAGGTGCGCTCCCTGTTCCCGGTCGTCTCCGAGGCCCTGGAGCTGAGCGCGTCCGCCCAGCTGCGGAACATGGCGACCATCGGCGGCAACATCATGCAGCGCACCAGGTGCACGTACTTCCGTGACGTGACCGCCGACTGCAACAAGCGCGAGCCGGGATCCGGTTGTGCTGCCCTGCACGGCTTCAACCGCATGCACGCGATCCTCGGCGCCTCCGAGTCCTGCG
Source organism: Streptomyces vastus (assembly GCF_039532825.1). NCBI lineage: Bacteria > Bacillati > Actinomycetota > Actinomycetes > Kitasatosporales > Streptomycetaceae > Streptomyces > Streptomyces vastus. The sequence goes on along the minus strand of NZ_BAAASJ010000119.1, from coordinate 123,020 downwards.
TGGCCACCCACCCCTCCGACGTCGCCGTGGCCTTCGCCGCCCTGGAGGCGACCGTGCACCTGCTCGGCCCGGACGGGGAGCGCAGGGTGCCTTTCGCCGGCTTCCTGCTGCGGCCCGGCAACTCGCCCAACCGCGAACACGCCATTCGCCAGGGCGAGTTGATCACGGCGGTGGAGGTTCCCGCCCTTCCGCGTCCGCTGAAGTCCGGCTATCTGAAGGTGCGCGACCGTCAGTCGTACGAGTTCGCCCTGACCTCGGCGGCCGTCGCGCTGCACGTGCGCGGCGGGGTGATCCGCGAGGCCAAGGTCGCCGCCGGGGGAGTGGGCACCGTGCCGTGGAAGCTGCCCGCCGTCGAGCGAGCCCTCATCGGCGAACGCCCCTCGGACGCCCTGTGGACAGCCGCCGCAGAGCAGGCGGCGGAGGGGGCCCGCCCACTGGAGGGCAACCGCTTCAAGGTCGAACTGCTCAAACGGACCGTCGCACGTCAGCTGCGCATCGTAGGAGGTACAAGGTGAGCCCCCAGCCGCAGGCAGCCGTGGGTGCGCCGCTGTCCCGGGTGGACGGGCGGCTGAAGGTCACGGGCGAGGCGCAGTATGCCGCCGAGTTCGACATAGACGGGGTGGTGCACGCGGTCATTGTCGACGCGAGCATCGGGCGCGGCCGTATCACCGGCGTCGACACGGGCGCCGCCGAAGCCGTCCCGGGCGTACTGCGGGTGATCCACAATGGCAACGCGCCGACGCTGCCGTACCGCGACAACCCCATGTCGCCCACGTCGAACAATCCCCCCGGCCGCAGGTTGCGGGTCTTCCAGGACGACCGGGTGCTCTTCCACGGTCAGCCGGTCGCCGTCGTGGTGGCCACCACCCTGGAGTCTGCGCAGCACGGCGCGAGCCTGGTGAAGGTCGAGTACGACGTCGAGCGGCCCACGACGGACCTCGCCGACGGCGAGCCGGGTGAGCCGGACAACTACACACGCGGTGACGCGGCAGCCGGGCTGCGCGACGCGGACGTGCGGCTGGACGCGACGTATCGCCTGGCGCGTGAGCACCACAATCCTATGGAGCCGCACGCCACGATCGCCCGCTGGGACGGCAACCGGCTCACCGTGTGGGACAAAACGCAGTGGGTACTGGGCACGCAGACCGAACTCTCCACGGTGTTCGATGTGCCGTTGGACGCCGTGCGGGTCGTCAATCCCTTCGTCGGGGGCGGCTTCGGCAGCGGGCTGCGCGGCTGGCCGCACACCGTGGTCGCCGCGCTGGCCGCCCGCGAGACCGGCCGTCCGGTCAAGCTGGTCCTGACCCGCAAGCAGATGTACTTCGGCACCGGTTTCCGGCCTGCCTACGAGTACCGGATGCGTGTCGGCAGCGACCGGCGCGGCCGCCTGGTCGCCACGGACCAAAGGATCGACTCGGAGACCTCGTCGTACGAGACGTTCACCGAAGCCGTCATGACGCCCGGGCAGATGCTCTACATCACGCCCGACGTCCGCCAGGCCTATCGGACGGTGCCGCTGGACGTGAACAGCCCGATCTGGATGCGCGGACCCGGCGCCGCCACGGGGGTCTTCGCCGTCGAGTCCGCCATGGACGAACTCGCCCACGAGCTCGGCATCGACCCGGTCGAGCTGCGCCGGCGCAACGAGCCGGCCGATGACCCGTCGAACAACCTGCCCTTCTCCACGCGCCGGCTGCGCGAGTGCTACACGGTCGGCGCCCGCGAGTTCGGCTGGGACCGGCGCACCCCGAAGCCGCGGTCGACGCGTGACGGCGACTGGCTGATCGGCCTGGGCATGGCCTCGGGCGTGTACCACACGGCGGTCGCCCCGGCCGACTCCCGGGGCCGCCTGAACGCCGACGGCACGGCGGTGATCGAGTCCGCCACCAGCGACATGGGCCCGGGCACGTACACCTCCCAGACCCAGGTAGCCGCTGACGCGCTGGGGCTGGCCGTGCGCGCGGTCGACTACCGGCTCGGCGACTCCCGCTACCCGCGGACCCCGCCGCACGGCGGTTCACAGACGATGGCGAGCGTCGGCTCCGCCACCCTCGACGTCTGCAACAAGCTCCGGCGGCAGGCGATCCAACTGGCCGTCGAGGACGAGAAATCGCCGCTGCACGGGGTGTCGGCCGACGACATCGTGGTCCAGGGCGGCCGACTGCACGTGCAGGGGAATCCGGCGCGCGGCGAGTCGTACCAGCGGCTGCTGACCCGCAACGACCGCACCCGCCTGGAAGCGGACACCTCCTTTTCCCCGCCGAGGGGCGAGCGGTTCTCCATCAGCGGCTACAGCGCGACCTTCACCGAGGTGGCGGTGGACGCGACGCTGGGCCTGGTGCGGGTGCGGCGGATGCTCTCCGTGTACGACGCGGGCCGCATCATCAGCCCCAAGCTGGCGGACAGCCAGGCGATCGGCGGCATGGTGGGCGGCATCGGGGCGGCCCTGCTCGAGCACACGGTGACCGATCACCGCGACGGCCGGATCGTCAACGCCAACCTCGCCGACTACCTGGTCCCGGTCAACGCCGACATCCCCGACCTCAGGGCGATCTACCTCGACGGGGAGGACTACGAGGCCGACCCGCTCGGCGTGAAGGGCCTTGCCGAGCTCGTGATCTGCGGCGTGGCGCCCGCCATCGCCAACGCGGTCTTCAACGCCACCGGCCGCCGGGTCCGCGAACTGCCCATAACGGCCGAGGCGTTGCTCTGACGCCCCGCGCTCCGGTCGGGGGGCGGCTCACCGACCGGAGTGCACACCGCTTTTTCCGTCCGGCAGCTGACCCCCGTTTCCCCCTGCCGGACCTTCCAGGGCCGCCGCCGCGTAGAGCGATCTCCGGCGGCGTGGCGGCGGCCCGCCCCCACCCCTTTGCACGAAGGACCTGTTCATGCTGAACATCGCGGACACACTGCACCGTTGGTGCTGCGAAGCCCGCCCCTTCGCCCTGGCCACCGTCGTCGACGTGCACGGCAGCGCACCCCTGCCGACCGGGACCTCGGTCGCGGTGGACGCGGACGGCAACGCGGTCGGCAGCATCTCCGGCGGCTGCGTCGAGGGTGCCGTGTACGAGCTGTGCCGTCAGGTGCTCAAGGACGGGGGTGCCCCTCAGCGCGCCTGGTTCGGCTACTCCGACGACGACGCCTTCGCCGTCGGGCTCACCTGCGGCGGCGAACTCGACGTATTCGTACAGCGCGTCGACCGGTCCGACGGACCACATCTCGCGGCTGCCCTGGGCGAGGTCGTTGAGGGCCGGCCCGCAGCCGTGGCACAGGTCGTCGACGGCCCTGACGACCTTCTCGGCGCCACCCTGAGCGTCCTCGCCGACGGCAGCATGACCTACGGCACCCTGGACGACGGGTCGGCGGACCGGCTGGTGACGGACGAAGCCCGGGCCCTACTGCGCGCGGGCCGCACCGCCCGGGTCGCGGTCGGCGGGAACGGGGACGGCTGCCCCGAACCGCTGACCGTCCTCGTTCACGTCCACGCGTCCCGCCCCCGCATGCTGGTCTTCGGCGCGGTCGACTTCGCCGCCGCCCTAAGCCAGGCCGGGGCCTTTCTGGGCTACCGGGTCACCGTGTGCGACGCCCGGCCCGTCTTCGCCACCGCGGCCCGCTTCCCGTACGCGGACCAGGTCGTCGTCGACTGGCCTCACCGCTATCTGGAGCGCACGTCCGTGGGCCCCCGTACCGCCATCTGCGTCCTCACCCACGACGCCAAGTTCGACATCCCCCTGCTGCGCCTTGCCCTCGGCGTCCCGGTCGGCTACATCGGCGCGATGGGATCCCGGCGCACCCACGACGAACGCCTATGCCTCCTGCGAGAGGCGGGCGTGACCGAGGAACAGCTGACCCGCCTGCACTCCCCGATCGGCCTCGACCTCGGTGCCCGTACACCCGAGGAGACGGCTGTCTCCATCACCGCGGAGATCGTCGCCGCAGGCAACCAGAGAACCGGCCTGCCCTTGTCCGGCCTGTCGGGCCCGATCCACCGGGACCAGACGCTCGTACCCCGGTCCACCGCACAGCCCATCAGCCCATTGGCTGCTATCGGCCGTGGTCGCTGAGGGCAGAGGAGGCCGACAGTGCGGCCGCGCATGCCCCGGGCGGCGGCGTGCGGGCGGTAGCCCAGCTCGGACATGGCCGTCTGCACCCGCTCACGCATCGCGGGCTCGCCCCATAGGCGTTGCGCAGCACCTTCGACACCGCTGAGGTGGACACGCCCGCACTGCGCGCGACGTCGGCGATGGTGACCCTCTTCGAGCCGCCTGCCGATTGCACTGGTGCGCACCTCCGTTGTCATGCACTGCTCTGCCCATCCAGACCACACGACCATCAGGACCTGAGGCGGGCACCAGGTCCCAGCTGGGCAGTCACTTCCCCAGGGGTGAGGGCGGAGTGCTCCGCGGAGCACTCGACGACGACGCGGACCGGGGCGTCGCAGTCGGTGTGGCGAACGTCCAGTACGGGGCCTTCGGGGCCGAGGGCGTACGTCTCGCCCCACTGGCTCAGCGCCATCAGGACGGGCCACAGGTCCCAGCCCTTGCGGGTCAGGCGGTACTCGTTGCGGGAGCGGCTGCCGGGCTCCTGGTAGGGGACGGTCTTCAGGATGCCGGCCGAGGTCAGCTTTCGGAGGCGGTCGCTGAGGACGGCTTCCGACAGGCCGATGTGGCGGTGGAAGTCGTCGAAGCGGCGGACGCCGTTGACGGCGTCACGCAGGATCAGCAGCGTCCATTTCTCTCCGACCACGTCGAGCGTGCGCTGGACGGGGCAGTTCTCCGTGCTCGCCTCAAGCCACTCCATTCCGCCATCGTACGGGCCTGGCTTCGCCATTGACAGTCAGATGGGCAGAGGTTAGCTTCACTTGCAAAAGTCAGAGGGGAAGGCCTCGGTCGTGGGACGAACACGTACGTACAACTGGGAAGATCCCGCGATCTCGGCGGAGGCCGCCGGGCGCATGGCCGGCATCGACTTCCTGCGCGAGCTGCATGCGGGGCGGCTGCCGGGGCCACCCATCAACTACACCATCGACTTCGCCCTGGACGAGGTGGAGCCCGGCAGGGCGGTCTTCTCCCTGACGCCGGGGGAGGAGCACTACAACCCGATCGGCAGCGTGCACGGCGGCATCTTCGCCACCCTGCTCGACTCGGCGGCGGGCTGCGCCGTCCAGTCCACCCTCCCGCAGGGCATGGCGTACACCTCACTCGATCTGACGGTGAAGTTCCTGCGGCGGATCACGGTGGAGACGGGCACGGTGCGCGCCATCGGCACGGTCGTCAGCAAGGGCCGCCAAACCGCCCTCGCTCAGGCGCAGTTGGTCGACGCGGCGGACCGTCTGCTCGCCCATGCCACCAGTAGCTGCATGCTTTTTCCGGTGCCTCCCGCAAGGCCGTGAGTCAGCCGTTCACGGGGTGTGACCGGCGCGGCGGAGAACAGGGCGCAGGACCTCGATGACGCCGGGGTCGTCCACCGCGGAGGGGATGGGTTCATCGTGGCCGTCGGCGATGCCGCGCACGTCTTGCGCAGGATCTTTGTTCCTCGTCGCGTGCGGGATACGACGGAACGAGGGCAGTACCAATCCCGGATTGCTGCGGCCACCGGAGGAGGCGTCGTGCTGCGGATCACCGCCGCTGCGCGCTCCTCCCGGTGCCAGCGGGAGGCGCGCATACTGCGTGGCATGGCGACTTACAACAGCATCGGTGCGACCTACGCTTACACCCGACGGCCGGACCCCCGAATCGCCGCCAAGATCCATCAGGCCCTGGGTGGTGCTGCCACCGTGATCAACGTGGGAGCCGGCACCGGCTCCTACGAGCCGCCACAAACGGTGCTGGCTGTTGAACCCAGCGCAGTGATGATCGCCCAGCGTCCGGCCGGATCCGCGCGGGCTCTGGAAGCATCCGCGGAGTCGATCCCTCTCGCCGATGACTCGGCCGATGCGGTGATGGCCCTTCTGACCGTGCACCACTGGAGCGACCTGGAAGCCGGCATCGGGGAACTCCGTCGCGTCGCCCGGCAACGGATCGTCATCTTCACCTTCGACCACGACATCAGCCGCAGGTTCTGGCTGCTGGACGAGTACCTGCCCGAGGCAGCCGCGTTCGACGACACACGAGCCGTCGGCCTCAACCGCCTGGTCACGCTGTTGGGAGGCGCCCGCGTCGAGACCGTCCCCATCCCGCACGACTGCACCGACGGATTCCTCGCCGCATTCTGGCGCCGACCCGATGCGTACCTCGATCCGGAAGTCCGGGCGGGTATCTCGATGTTCGCCCAGACCTGCGACGACGTCATCCAGCCAGGCTTGGCCCGGCTGTCCGACGACTTGTCTTCCGGCCGGTGGCACCAACGCCATGCCGACCTGCTCGACCGCGAAGCTCTCGATGCCGGCTACCGGCTTGTCGTAGCCGACCTGTAAGCCAGGCGCGCCTTTTGACTGCACACTCAAACGATGGCTGTGGGCAATGCACACCGGCTACGGTCGCTGTAAGCGATCGCTTAGCGACTTCGGTGCAGGACAACCGATGGCGCCAGCAGAGGCAGGGAACTTGATGCCAGTCATCGATGCGTGGATGCAGCACCCAACGCTCCGTCACTCCAACCACGAGATGTTTGAGTCATTGCGTCGATGGACTGGCCAGGGGCTGCTGAAGGAGCCGTTGCCGGTCAAGACCACACTGGCCGCGATGGCCGCAGGTGGGGTCGAGATTGGGCTGTCAGCGGCCTGGTACGGGCCGCAAGGGCCGCTGATCAGCAACGACGAAGTGGCCGAGTTCGTCGCCCAGTCCGACGGACGGCTGCGGGGGGTGGCCGGCGCGGACCTCACGCGGCCGATTCATGCCGTGCGGGAACTGCGCCGGGCTGTGCAGGAACTCGGCTTCGTTGCCCTGCGGGTCGTGCCCTGGCTGTGGCAGCTCCCGCCCACCGACCGGTTGTACTACCCGCTGTACGCAGCTTGCGTCGACCTCGGCATCCCCTTCTGCACACAGGTCGGGCACACCGGCCCGCTGCGCCCGTCCGAGACCGGCCGTCCCATCCCCTACATCGACCAAGTCGCGCTTGACTTCCCCGAGCTGACCATCGTGTGCGGACACATTGGCTACCCGTGGACCACCGAGATGATTGCGGTGGCCGACAAGCACGCCAATGTCTACATCGACACCAGCGCCTACACCGTCCGCCGCTATCCACGCGAGTTGGTCGACTACCTGCGCGGCCGGGGCCGCAGGAAGGTGCTGTTCGGCACCAACTACCCCATGATCACCCCTGGCCAAGCGCTGGAACACCTCGGTGAGCTGGGCCTGGATGAGGAGGCCACCGAGCTGTTCCTGTCCGGCAACGCCCGACGACTCTTCTGACTGAGCGGTGAGCCCTGCTTCCCCAAGGAGGGCGGGCTCCGTGCTGCTGCAGGACGGGAGAGCCCCGCCGGTCCGAACGTACGTGGACCGACGGGGCTCTCGCGATCGTACGAGCGTCAGGCGCCCGGTCCTGACGAGGCCAACCCGACGAGCCCCGCCCAGGCCTCGCGCGACACCGATACGACGGGCCCGGCGGCGGCCTTGGAGTCCCGGACGTGCACAGCAGCCGTACTGGCCGCGACCTCTACACACTCGCCGCCCTCGGCTCCGCTGTAGCTGCTCTTGAACCAGACGCGGCCGGATGCGACGGTCGAGGACTCAGCGTTGTTCATGGCGATCCCAGCAACCCTTCGACGAGTTCCAGTGACTCTCGCGGAGTGAGAGCCTGTGATCGGAGGCGGGCAGGTGTTGGAGCGGGCAGAACGGGGTGCGCTTGGCTATGTCCACCGTGCGCAGTTCGCCCGCCCAGTCGTACAGATCGCTGAAGATCGAGGCGTGGAAACGACGTAGGTGGGCCAAGTCGAAGTCCCCTGGCGGAGGGTGCTCATCGACCTGGAGAATCCGGGCACGTGTGATATCGGCCTCGGCGGTGGCGAGGGTGGCGGCATCGGTGATGCCGAGACGGTTCCGCAGGACGCCGTTCGGCTGGACGTACGGGTCGTTCATCCAGCTTCCTGGTGAGACTCGGGACGATGGCGGGCCAGGGCGCGGGCAGCCATCTCCTCGGCCGACAGAGTGCCGCGCACGTAGGCCTCGGCGTCCTGGTCGGAGGCAGGGGTCGGCCGGAGGCCCTCGGCGGCGAGGGAGCCCGTGGCGGATTCGGCTGCCTCCCGGCGAGAGGCGCGGCCCGTCAGGTTCTCGTATGCCTCGATCGAGAGCAGCACACCTTGCGCCTTGCGATGAGCGCCGATCAATACCGGCTCCGCCTCCGGGCCGGCCTCGGACAGTTCGGTCAGTATCCGCGACAGTCCACTGCGGGCATCGCTCACTGTGACGATCTCAGGTACTCGCATGACAGGATTCTACCCCGAAATCGAGTCAGGATTCTGTACAGGTTCCTGGTAGATTGTTGGGCGCGGCATCTACCTCCTGGCTCGTGACCAGGGGTGGGCTACAGCCCCGCCGCCGCACCATGCAGGTTCTTCGCTGCCAGCGCCAGCCCCTCCGTCTGCGAGTACGCCGCGTCCTCGTGCTCGATGTTGACCGCCATGTCAGGGTCGATCTCGGCGAGGGCGCGCAGGAACTCGGTCCAGTAGGGGACGTCGTTGCCGAGGCCGACCGCGACGAACTTCCACGCGGGGTTCTCCGGCCAGGCGTTGCACCAGAAGCCGTAGCCCGTGGGCACCTTGCCGGGCGCGTCCGCGGGCACGCGCGTGAACGACGTGTCCAGTACGCGGCCTTGGGGAGTCCGGTGCGTACCACGCCCCTTCAGGGACGCGGGGCTGTGACATGTGCGGCTCCGCCGTGATGGGGTCCCCCCGCTCGAGCGCAGCCGAGAGTGGGGGAGTGACCAGCCACAACGAACCCGCAGTTTCGAACCGGCCTTCCAGCGGAGCGCTCAGGCGTCGCGGTTCGCGCGGGCGCGGCGCCGCAGGAGGAGCAGGCCGCCCGCGACGGCGGTGAGGCCGGTGGCGGCGGTCCAGGCCGGGAGGTCCGAGGAGCCGGTGGCGGCGAGGTCGCCGTCCCTGCCGCCCTGAGGGCTGGACGAGGGGGAGGGTGTGGCGGGCGCGGCACCGGAGCCGGAGCCGGACGCGGGGGAAGGCGACGCCGGCGGGGAGGCGGGGGCCTCCGGCTTGGTGGAGCGGTCTCGGGTGAACGCCAGGGTGCCGAAGCCCAGTTGGTCGTAGCCGCCGCTGTTGGGGCCGTAGTCGCCGCCACCGCCCTCGGGCCTGATGCGGGCCACCATGTCGGCGGTGTTCGGCATGGCCATGCCGCGCCTGTTGGCGTAGTGGTGGTAGACCTGCTCCCAGACCGGGCGCTCATGGCCACGGCCGCCTTCGGAGATGACGGTCTGCTTCGTTTCCACGCAGTGCGCGCCGTTTTTCCAGATGTTGGTGGTGTACGGCACGTCGTGGCCGAGGTTGTACCGGGCGACGTACTCGCACGCCTTGCGGAACTTGGAGTCGTCCGCGGCGTAGAGGTCGACGCCCTGGTTCCAGGCCATCTCGCAGATGGTGCCCATCAGGCCGATGCCCATCAGGCTGTGGGCCTGGTCGCGCCCGCTCTCCTGCCACTGGGCCAGGCCCACGTCGTCGTAGACGTAGGGGATCGCGTTGGCCAGCGAGCCGTTGCCCGCGCCGTTGTGGAAGTAGTCCACCGTCTCGTTGAACTTGGCCCGGTCGTCGCAGAGGATCCCGATGGCCATGATCGAGGCCATGGAGCACAGGTCCCAGTTCGCCCAGTAGTGGTTGATGCACTTGGTGTCGCGGTTCAGAAAGTCGTGGTTCGTCGGATAGAAGTACTTGACCAGCATGTCCTGGAAACGGGCCAGGTCGAAGCCGGGGTAGCCGCGCATGATCTCGCCGGCGTTGGCGAACTGGTACCCGTAGATGCCCGCCAGGAGCACGACTTCGGAGCCTCCGCCGATGGACTGCAGCGTCCCCGACCAGGCGTTGCAGATGTCCCGCGCGGTGTCGGCGTGTGCGGTGTCGCCGGTGATCTTCCAGCGCAGCGCGTTCTGGTACGCGGCGTGGATGTCGCGGTAGAGGATCCCGTAGTTCTGGGCACCATCCCCTCCCCGGATCACGGTCGCCTGCGGGTTGGGCAGCCATGTGCTCTGCGAGTGGCGGTTGGCGGTGAGCTTGGCGAAACCCGCCGTGTAGGGGGCTGCGCCCGCCTTCACCTTGGCGGCCATGCGGTCGAGGTCGGCTCGGGTGTGCAGCAGTCCGGGGTGCGCGAACGCCGTGCCTGCCGCTGACGCGGAGGTCGCGGGGACGGCGGCGCCGATGGCTGCCGCGCCCGCGGCCGTACCGGCGATCTTCAGCATGCTCCGGCGGTTGATCTCTGCTTTCACGGCTTCGGTCCTCAGGGGTGGGGTGCGTGCCGATGCGTAGGCGTACGGACAGGAGACGGGCGGGGCCGCGGGCGATAACAAAAAAAGTGACCCTCACATCCCAGAGAGCGGTCACGCCCCGGAAAGCCGTCATGCTCCTGAAAACTGATCGAAACCAAACCCGTCGCATCCATTGACGCTCCGTCCGCCCCACCTTTACCTTCTGGTCGAAGTTACGCACAGTGTTCGCGATCTCGAACGCACTGTCGTCCGGGCTGACGCCCAACCTGCCGCCCCCAGAAGGGACTTACCGTGTTCCGCACACGCCACTGGTTCATCATCGGGGCGGCGCTACTGGCCCTGTTGGGATCGCTCGTCACCGCTCAGCCCGGGGCCGCCGCCGAAGGCCGGCCGTACACCAACCCCGTCAAGGCGCAGAAAGGCGCCGACCCCTGGCTGGAGTACTACAACGGCAACTACTACCTGGTGACGACCTCGTTCACCGGTGAGCTGACCATGCGCAAGTCGCCGACGCTCGGCGGGCTGAACACCGCGCCCAGCGTGCAGGTGTGGTCGGACAGCAACAGCAGCCGCAACTGGAACATGTGGGCGCCGGAGATCCACTTCGTCAACGGCAAGTGGTACCTCTACTACTCCGCCGGGCCGCGCGACGTCGCCTGTTGCGACGACCAGCGCACCCACGTCCTGGAGAGCGCCGGGTCCGACCCGATGGGGCCGTACACCTACAAGAACACCCTCACCGGCTCCAACCTCACCCCGGGCGGCTGGCTCATCGACGCCAGCGTCCTGAGGCACAACAACAGGCTGTACCTGGTCGGCAGCGGCTTCGTCGGCGGCAGCAAGCAGAGCCTCGTCATCGCGCCGCTCACCAACCCGTACACGCTCGCCGGCAACAACTTCACGGTGATCTCCAGCCCGACGCTGAGCTGGGAGACCCAGGGCGGCACGGTCAACGAGGGCCCGGAGCCGCTCTACCGCAACGGACGAACCTTCCTCGTCTACTCCGCGAGCGCCTGCTGGGGCCCCGACTACAAGCTCGGCCAGCTGGAGCTGACCGGCTCCGACCCGCTCCTCGCCTCCTCCTGGACCAAGAAGCAGACACCGGTCTTCCAGCGCAACGACGCGAACGGGGTCTACGCGCCCGGCCACAACGGGTTCTTCACCTCGCCCGACGGCACGGAGAACTGGATCGTCTACCACGCCAACGACGCGGCGGGCGACGGCTGCGACAACGGCCGTACGACCCGCGCCCAGAAGTTCACCTGGAACGCCGACGGCACTCCGAACTTCGGCACCCCGGCCGCCCTCGGCGCGACGATGCCCGGCCCCTCCGGTGAGACGGCCACGACCCCGACCGCCTACACCATCGTCAACCGCAACAGCGGCAAGTGCCTCGACGTCAACGGCGGCAGCACCGCCGACGGCGCCAACATCTTCCAGTGGACCTGCAACGGCGGGGCCAACCAGAAGTGGCGCATCGAGGACCGCGCCGACGACACCAGCCGCCTCGTCAACGTCGCCACCGGCAAGGTCGCCGACATCGCCGACTGCGGCACCGCCGACGGCGCCGACGTCCGGCAGTGGTCCTGGCTGAACAACAACTGCCAGAAATTCCGCATGGTCTACCTCGGCGGTGACTACGTGCGGATCGTCAGCGCCGCCACCGGCAAGGTCATGGACGTCGCCAACTGCGGCACCGCCAACGGCACCGACGTACGCCAGTGGACCTGGCTCAACAACAACTGCCAGCAGTGGCGCCTCCAGCCCACCACCGCCTGACCACCGCCTGATCGGGAGACCCTCATGAGACGCAGAACCTTCCTTGCCGGGGCGGCCACCGCGATGGCCGCCGGGCCGGCCGTACTGGCCGCGGGCGGCCCCGCCCACGCCGCCGCCCCCGCCTCGCCCGCCGTGACCTTCACCAACCCGATCGCCCTGCAGCGCGCCGACCCGCACATCCACAAACACACCGACGGCTACTACTACTTCACCGCCACCGTGCCCGCGTACGACCGCATCGTGATGCGCCGGGCCACCACTCTCCAGGGCCTTTCCACCGCCCCGGAGACCACCATCTGGACCAAGCACTCGAGCGGTGAGATGGGCGCCCACATCTGGGCGCCGGAGATCCACTTCATCGACGGCAGGTGGTACGTCTACTTCGCCGCCGGTGCCTCCAACGACATCTGGAAGATCCGGCCGTACGTCCTGGAGAGCGGCTCCGCCAACCCGCTGACCGGGACGTGGACCGAGAAGGGGCGTATCGCCCTGCCGCTGGACACCTTCTCGCTCGACGCGACCACCTTCGTCGTCGGCGGCAGCCGCTATCTGAGCTGGGCGCAGAACGATCCGGCCGTGGGCAGCGGCACCAACCTCTATCTCGCGAAGCTGTCCAACCCGTGGACCATCTCCGGCACTCCGGTACGGATCTCCACGCCGACGCACGCCTGGGAGACGGTAGGCCACCGCGTCAACGAGGGCCCGGCCGTCATCCAGCGGGGCGGCAAGGTCTTCATGGCGTTCTCCGCCGCCGCCACCGACGCCAACTACTGCCTCGGTCTGCTGACCGCCTCCGCCTCGGCCGATCTGCTCAACCCGGCGTCCTGGGCGAAGAGTTCGCAGCCGGTCTTCAGGAGCAACGACGCCACCGGGCAGTACGGGCCGGGCCACAACACCTTCACCGTCTCCGAGGACGGCAAGTCGGACGTACTCGTCTACCACGACCGCAGCTACAAGGACATCAGCGGCGACCCGCTCAACGACCCCAACCGGCGCACCCGATACCAGAAGCTGTACTGGAACGCCGACGGCACACCCAACTTCGGCATCCCGGTCGCGGACGGTGTGACCCCGGTCCGCTTCTCCTCGTACAACTTCCCCGACCGCTTCATCCGCCACTGGGAGTACCGGGCGAAGCTCGAACCGAACGTCACCAACCTCGCCGACTCCCAGTTCCGCGTCGTCGCCGGCCTGTCCGGCAGCGGCACCGTCTCCCTGGAGTCGGCGAACTTCCCCGGCTATTACCTGCGCCACAAGAACTACGAGCTGTGGGTGGAGAAGAACGACGGCTCGGCCACCTTCAGGAACGACGCCACCTTCTCGCGGCGCGCGGGCCTCGCCGACTCCGCGAGCGGTGTCTCCTTCGAGTCGTACAACTTCCCGGGCCGCTACATCCGGCACTACGAGAACTTGATGTACATCCAGCCGGTGAGCACCACGCTCGACCGGCAGGACGCGACGTACTACTCGGAGTAGGCCGAGCCGAAGCAACCCCCACGGGATCCAGCCCCGCCCGGCCGTCCAGTACTCAAGAGCCGGGCGGGGCGAAGCCCGTCGTCGTGAAGGTCGTCTTGTCGCGGGACGTCGTGCCGTCGGTGATCCACCAGTGCGTGGGGTGCTGGCCGTAGAACCCGAACAGCGCGTCGGCCGCCCAGTTGAGGATCAGCTCGTCCTTGCCGTCGCCGTCGAAGTCGGCGGCTCCCGCGGGCCGGGCATGGCGCCACTTCGCCGGGATCTTCTTGCCGTCCACCTTCGCCGGTCCTTCGCGGAGGACCGGGGTGCGCTCGTCGCCGTCGATGAGCGTGGCGTTCTCGTACGTGGCGACGAGGATGCCGTCGCGGCCGTCGCCGTCGGGGTCGGCGGCAGCGAAGTCGCCGGGGCCGTAGATGGTCTTCCGGTCCTTGGGTGCCTCGGGCAGCCGGTGCGTGACCGGTGCGGCGCCGACCTGGACGGGAACCAGGAGATCGCGATACCCGTCGCCGTTGATGTCGTCGGGGTCCTTCGATCCCTTCCCCGGCGTCGGCGCCCGGCTCTCGGCAGGCGCGCCGGGGACCCGGGCGGTAGACGTCCCGCCGCCCGAGGGGGACGGCTCGCGGCCCGTTCCGTCGCTGCCGCATCCGGTGAGCGAGGCGAGCACGACGCCCGCGGCGACGGCTGACAAGGCGATACGAGGCTTCATGCGCCTCACCGTCACATCCCGTGCCGAGCCGGCTCCAGCGGATGCGGCGACCGTTGCCCAGTCGTCGCTCAGCCGTTCTGTGAACGGGACCACGGGACCACGGGACCACGGGACCACGGGACCACGGGACCACGCCCGACAGCCGGCCAGGCACCCCGTCGCCGTCAGGCCAACAGCCCGGCCAGGCGGCGCCATTCGGGGCGAGGAAGCCCTGACCGAGCCTGGTCGGTGACCAGTTGGAAGGCCACATGGTCGGCGCCGGCGGTGTAAAAGGCGTCGATCCGCTCGCGGATGCGATCGTCCTCGCCCCAGGCGAAGAGCGTGTCGATCAGTCGGTCACTGCCGCCGTCCGCGAAGTCGTCCTCGGTGAAGCCGAACCGCAGGAAGCTGTTGGTGTAGTTCGGCAGGGTGAGGTACATGGCGAGAGTGCCGCGGGCGAGCGAACGCGCGCGGTCCGGGTCCGTCTCCAGGACGACCTTCAACTCCGGTGCGAGCAGCGGGCCTTCGCCCAGGATCTCGCGGGCGTCCGCGGTGTGCTCGGGAGTGACCAGGTACGGGTGCGAACCGGCGGCGCGATCGCGGGACAGCTTCAGCATCTTGGGGCCGAGGGCGGCCAGGACCCGGCGCTCGGCGGGCACTCCGGCGCCGTCCAAGGCGTCCAGGTAGCCGACCATGGACGCATACGGGCGCCGGTACTGGTCCGCCAGCTTGGCGTGACTCACCCCGAGGCCCAGCAGGAACCTGCCGGGATGAGCCGCGTCCAGCTCGGCGAAACGCGCGGCGGTGTCGGCGGCCTCGTACTGCCAGATGCTCTGGATGCCGGTCGCCACGGTCAGCCGCGAGGTCGCCTCGATGAGCGGCGCGGCGTGCTGCACCGCGCTGTTGCCGCCCAACCAGACGGCGCCGAAGCCGAGTTGTTCGAGCTCGGCGGCGGACTCGGCAAGCTCGCCCCGCTGTGCCGGATCCTCCGAACGCAGCCCGACACTCCAAATGCCGTACCGTCCGACTGCCTCCTTGGGTGAATTGCGAACCCCAGTCGTGACGTCGTCCGTCATCGGCTCCGACTCCTTCCGAAGGCTGTGCACTGTCGTACGAACCTGTCGCAGCAGCCCCAACCGGCGGCTCCTTCTGGATATTCCGTTGATCGGAAGCGTGCGCGGTGCGTTGCACGTGATGCGCGGGGCGGGCTCGCGTCAGGGCTGATGGCGTGCCCGCCCCGCGGTCTGTGGTGCGTACCGTGCGTCAGCAGCAGCGGCTCTGCGGATGGTTCTCCCGGTGGTGCGTCCGCAGGACCTCGTACTCCCGCCGGCTGGGCAGCGGAGCGCCCGGGTGGCGGCGTCGGTGGTGCGCGCAGTAGCGGTCGTACTCCGCCTCGCCGGTCAGCTCGCGCAGATACCAGCGGACCCAGCGCACGCCCCTGGTCCAGTGCCGGACGTTCATGGACGGCATGCTCATGGACGGGCTCCCACCAGCGGTTCGCCGGCCTGCTCGGGGATGTCGAGGCGGGACTCGACGTACGGCGCCTCCGTCGTCGCCGGCGGTCCCGGCGAGCGGATGGCCCGTACGCACACCACCGCCGCGTTGACGATCACCACGGCGACCAGCAGCAGGAACAGGGCGATCAGGACTCCGTCGACCGTGGAGTTGGTGACCACGGTGTGCATGTCGTCGAGGTTCTTGGCGGGCGCGATGACCTCGCCGGCGTCGATGCCGTCGGCGTACCGGTCGCGCTGGGCGAAGAAGCCGATGCGCGGGTCGTCGGAGAAGATCTTCTGCCAGCCGGCGGTGAAGGTGACCGCGACCACCCAGGCCAGCGGGACCGCGGTGACCCAGGCCCAGCGCAGCCGCCCGGACTTGACCAGCACGGTGGTGCAGACGGTGAGGGCGATGGCGGCGAGCAGCTGGTTGGCGATGCCGAAGAGCGGGAAGAGCTGGTTGATTCCGCCGAGGGGGTCGGTGGCGCCGGTGTAGAGGAAGTAGCCCCAGGCGGCCACGACGATTCCGCTGCACAGCCAGATGCCCGGCTTCCAGGTGACCCGGCCGATCGGCTTCCAGACGTTGCCGAGCATGTCCTGGAGCATGAAGCGTCCGACCCGGGTGCCCGCGTCGACCGTCGTCAGGATGAACAGCGCCTCGAACATGATCGCGAAGTGATACCAGAAGGCCTTCATCCCGGCGCCCCCGAACACCCCGGAGAAGATCTCCGACATGCCGACCGCGAGGGTGGGCGCACCACCGGTGCGGGCGATGAGCGTCTGCTCCTCCACGGCCTTCGCCGCCTGCGTCAACTGGTCGGGGCTGATGGTGAAGCCGAGGCCCGCCACCGCCTGCGAGGCGGACTCGGCGGTCGTACCGAGGAGCCCGGCGGGCGCGTTCATCGCGTAGTACAGGCCGGGTTCGAGAGTGGCCGCGGCGATCAGCGCCATGATCGCGACGAACGACTCCATCAGCATGGCGCCGTAGCCGATCATCCGGACCTGCGACTCCTTCTGGATCAGCTTCGGAGTCGTACCGGAGGCGACCAGCGCATGGAAGCCGGACAGCGCGCCGCAGGCGATGGTGATGAACAGGAAGGGGAAGAGAGAGCCCGCGAAGACCGGGCCCGCGCCCGAGGAGGCGAAGTCACTGACCGCCTCCGCACGCATGACGGGCGCGGCCATGACCACTCCGACCGCGAGCAGAGCGATGGTGCCGATCTTCATGAAGGTGGACAGGTAGTCGCGGGGCGCGAGCAGCATCCACACGGGGAGTACGGAGGCGACGAAGCCGTATCCGACCAGGCAGAACACCAGGGTCGTCGGGCTCAGGGTGAAGGTGGCGGCCAGCGAGGAATCCTGGATCCAGCTGCCGCCGATGATCGCGAGCAGCAGCAGCGCCACACCGATCAGGCTGGTCTCGACGACCCGGCCCGGCCGGATCCGGTGCAGCCAGAAGCCCATGAACAGCGCGATGGGGATGGTCATGGCGACGGAGAAAGTGCCCCAGGGGGAGTGGGCGAGGGCGTTGACGACGACGAGGGCCAGCACACCGAGCAGGATGATCACGATGGCGAAGACCGCGATCAGGGCCGCCGCCCCGCCCGCCCGGCCGATCTCGTCACGGGCCATCTGCCCGAGCGACTTCCCGTCCCGCCGCATCGACAGGAACAGCACCACCATGTCCTGCACCGCCCCGGCGAAGATCACGCCGGCCACGATCCAGATCGTGCCGGGCAGATAGCCCATCTGCGCCGCGAGTACGGGCCCCACCAGCGGTCCGGCCCCGGCGATCGCCGCGAAGTGGTGGCCGAGCAGCACCCGCCGGTCGGTGGGCTGGAAGTCGACGCCGTCCTCGAGCCGTTCGGCGGGTGTGGCCCGGCGGTCGTCCGGCTTCAGTACGCGCCGGGCGACGAAGCGGCTGTAGAAGCGGTAGGCGATGGCGTACGAGCCGAGGGCGGCCAGCACCAGCCAGACCGCGGAGATCTCCTCGCCCCGGGAGAGCGCGAGGACACCCCAGCAGACGGCGCCCACCAGGGCGACGGTGGTCCACACGAGGATGGACCGAGGGGTCATACGGGGCCGGGCGGACCCGGAGGGGGGCGGGCTTTCCGGTGCCGGGGGAGCGGATTCGGGCATGGCTGACGTAGGCATGGCGGCTCCTGGCCTTGGTGCTGGGTGATGGTGTGCGGCGCTACGGGGTGATGCGTGGCGCGGCGGGGCTTGTGGGGCGGCGCGTGGGTGGCGGGAAGCGGCTCAGGGATCGGGCCGGTCGTCGCGGTCGTGCCTGGTCAGCGCGTACGCGGCGAGCAGGCACAGTCCGCACCCCGGCACCCAGGCGAGCTGGTACCAGTAGAAGAACGGCGTCCCCGCGAGCCGTGGTTCGTCACCGGCGTACCAGGGGACCCACAGCAGTCCTGCGGCGGGCGCGAGAAGCAGTACGGCGACGGCGAAGCGCCGTAGCCGGTGATGACCAGTGCCCGTATCAGTCGATGTCATGACCTGCGCTCCCCTCCCGTCCCCTCTCCCGATCGCTGTCGGTCTGTGCAAGAGTTGCCCGCCGGCCGGAACTGGTTGACAGGGAATTTTCCAGAAGATTTCCCGCCGGTTTTCCGTCAACCGTGTCAACCGGACGGGCTGCCCGCGCAACTCTCCGGCAAGGGCTCGGGCTGTGGCCTGTCCGGCGGACAGGCCACGGGACCTCAGGCACACCAAGGACGGTGACCCATGGCGGACGGCGCCATGACCGCGACGTTCCTCGCCGTGACCGGCGGAGCGTCGCTTCTGGCCGTCACCGCGCGCCGTCTGCGGCCCAGCGACCGGCTGCCGTCCCTGGAGGGCTGGGCACTGGCCGACCGCAGCCTGGGCCCCGTCTGGACCTGGATGCTCCTCGGCGGCACGATCTTCACCGCGTACACCTTCACCGCCGTACCGGGACTGGCGTACGGGAACGGGGCGCCCGCCTTCTTCGCCGTGCCGTACACGGTGATCGTCTGTCCGCTCGCCTTCGTCCTGCTGACCCGCCTGTGGACGGTGGCCCGCCGGCACGGCTACATCACCGTCGCCGACTTCGTGCGCGGCCGGTACGGTTCACCACCGCTCGCCCTGGTGGTGGCGCTGACCGGGATCCTCGCGACGATGCCCTATCTCGCGCTGCAACTGCTGGGCATCCGCGCGGTGCTCACCGCCGGGGGCGTCTACCCGCGGGGCGCGAGCGGCGATCTGGTGCTGATCGCGCTGTTCGCGGGGCTCGCGGCGGCGACCTACCGGCACGGGCTGCGGGCACCGACCGTCATCTCGGCGTTCAAGGCGGTGGCCGTCTTCGTCTCGCTCACCGCCGTGTGCTGGCTGGTCCTCGCCCGGCTCGGCGGACCCGGCGCGGTCTTCGACGGCGCGGCGCGACGGCTCGGCGGCACCGGAGTCGCGGACTCCGCCCTGCTGCTGTACCCCGAGCAGCAGCCCGCCTACGCCACGCTCGCCCTGGGCTCGGCGCTGGCCCTGCTGATGTATCCGCACGTGCTCACCGCGGGGTTCGCCGCCGACGGCCCGCGCACCCTGCGCAAGGTCTCCGTGGCGCTGCCCGCCTGGACAGGACTGCTCGCCCTCTTCGGCCTCCTCGGCATCGCGGCACTCGCGGCGGGGGTACGGGCACCCGAGGGCGGCGCCGAGACCGCCGTACCGATGCTGGTCGACCGGCTGATGCCGGGCCCGCTCGCCGGACTCGTCTTCGGAGCGATCACCGTGGGGGCGCTGGTCCCGGCGGCCGTGATGTCGATCGCGGCCGCCACCTGCTTCGTACGCAATGTGTACGTCGAGTACTTTCACCCCACCGCCACACCCAAACGACAGGTCCGCATCGCCAAGGCGGTCTCGCTCACCGCGAAGGTGGGGGCGGTGGCGTTCGTGTTCGGGCTGCGCGATCAGGACGCCATCAACCTCCAGCTTCTCGGCGGCGTATGGATCCTGCAGATCTTCCCGGCGGTGGCCATAGGGCTCTTCACAGGCCGGTTGCATCCGCGGGCGCTGCTGGCCGGGTGGGCCGTGGGCATGGTGGCCGGCACCTTCCTGGTGGTCCGCGAGGGCTTCTCGTCCATCGTGCCCTTCGGCGGCGGCGACCAGCCGCTGGAGATCTACGCCGGGCTCGTCGCCCTCCTGCTCAACCTGACCGTCGCGGTGGCCGGCACCGCGGCCCTCGAACGCTTCGGCGTCCCGCGGGGCGCCGACCTCACCGACCTACCGTCCCGCCTGACCGTCAGGCGGCGCCCCGAGACGGGAGCGAGCAACCCGTGAGACGCAGACAGCACACGCGACTGCCGGCGCCGCAGGCCGCTCCGGCCGCCGTCACCGATCCCCGCATCCCGGATCCCCGCATCCCGCGGCCCGCCGCCACCGGCGAGACGACGGCATCCCCGCCGACCGGCGACGAGATGCCGACCGCCGACGATGTGCTGTCCCCGCCCGTGAGTGATCCGGCCGACCTCGAGCGGGAGGCCGCCCTGGCCCGGCTCTTCGAGCTGCACTACGCCTCGATGCTGCGCCTGGCCGTCCTCCTCGGCGCGGACGACCCGGAGAACGTGGTGGCCGAGGCGTACTACCAGATCTACCGGAAGTGGCGGCGCCTCAGGGACGCCGAGGCGGCGGAGGCGTATCTGCGCTCCACGGTGTGCAATCTGACCCGTATGCGCATCCGCCACCTCCAGGTCGCCCGCAAGCACGTCCAGCAGCCGCCGAGCGAGGTCGTCGCCTCCGCCGAGAGCACGGCGCTGCTCCGCGACGACCAGCGCGTACTGATCGACGCCCTGCAGCAACTGCCCGCCCGCCAGCGGGAAGCGCTGGTGCTGCGGCACTGGCTCGGCCTGAAGGAGGGTGAGATAGCCGCCGCGATGGGAATCTCCTGCGGATCGGTCAAGACCCACACCTCGCGCGGTATCGCCGCCCTGACCCAGGCGATGGAGGCCCGGCGATGAACGAAGTCGATCGTACGGAGCAGGCGCTGCGCGAAGCGCTCGGAACGCTGGCCGGCGGTGTCCAGGCCGCCCCCGACGCCTACCGCACGGCCCGCGGCGACTGGCTCCGCCGCGAACGCCGCCGCCGCGTGGTCCTGGCCGTCCTGATAGCGGTGGTCTTCACCCTCGCCACCCTGATCGGCCTCTGGGTGCTGAACCAGGCCCCGTCGGAACCGGGGGTGATCTTTTCTTACGGGGTGAGTGTGCCTCCGGCGGGGGCGGGTTTGTAGGTGACTGTGTCTGGCGTGGCCGTACGCAGGGGTGAGCCCCTGATGGGGTTTCGGGCGAAGCCCCGAGGGGAGACGGCTGTTGCGCCGTCCGGGTGACCAGGGTGACGGACCGTCGCCCCCGATGGCGCATGCTGTCTGAGGCCGAGGGCGGTCGCGGCAAGGCGCCGGGTCGCCACCCCTCATCGGAAAGGACACCCCATGGACGAGCAGGGCGAGCGCTTTGATGTCGTCGTACTCGGAGCGGGCCCCGGCGGCTACGTCGCCGCCATCCGCGCCGCCCAACTGGGCAAGCGCGTCGCGGTGGTCGAGGAGAAGTACTGGGGCGGCGTCTGCCTGAACGTGGGCTGCATCCCCAGCAAGGCCCTGCTGCGCAACGCCGAACTCGCGCACATCGTCACCCGCGAGGCCAAGACCTTCGGCATCAAGATCGACGGGCAGGTCTCCTTCGACTACGGCGAGGCCTACCGGCGCAGCCGCAAGGTGGCGGACGGCCGGGTCAAGGGCGTCCACTATCTGATGAAGAAGAACAAGATCACGGAGCTCAGCGGTCGCGGCACCTTCCTCGACCCGCACACCCTCCAGGTGGCCGACTACGACGGCAACACCCGCACCATCGCCTTCGACCACTGCATCATCGCGACCGGCGCGACCCCCAAGCTGCTGCCCGGCACCCGCCGCACCTCCCGCGTGGTGACGTACGAGGAGCAGATCCTCGCCGAGGACCTGCCGCAGTCGATCGTGATCGCGGGCGCCGGCGCGATCGGCGTCGAGTTCGCCTACGTACTGCACAACTACGGCGTGAAGGTCACCATCGTCGAGTTCCTGGACCGTATGACGCCGCTGGAGGACACCGAGGTCTCCACCGAACTCGCCAAGCAGTACCGCAAGTTGGGCATCGACGTGCTCACCTCCACCCGCGTCGACGCGATCGACGAGTCCGGCCCTCAGGTCCGCGTCACGGTGACGGCCAAGGACGGCACCCAGCAGGTGCTGGAGGCCGACAAGGTGCTCCAGGCGATCGGCTTCGCCCCGAACATCGAGGGCTACGGCCTGGACAAGACGGGCGTACGGGTCACGGACCGCGGGGCCATCGACGTCGACGGACGCTGCCGCACCTCCGTTCCGCACATCTACGCCATCGGCGACGTCACCGCCAAGCTGATGCTCGCGCACGCCGCCGAGGCGATGGGCATCGTGGCCGCCGAGACCATCGCGGACGCGGAGACCATGGAGCTGGAGTACGTGATGATCCCGCGCGCCACTTACTGCCAGCCCCAGATCGCCAGCTTCGGCTACACCGAGGCCCAGGCCCGCGAGCAGGGCTACGACGTCCAGGTGGCCAAGTTCCCCTTCACCGCGAACGGCAAGTCGCACGGCCTGGGCGACGCCACCGGCTTCGTGAAACTGATCAGCGACGCGAAGTACGGCGAACTCCTCGGCGGCCACCTCATCGGCCCCGACGTCACCGAACTCCTCCCCGAACTGACTCTCGCCCAGCAGTGGGACCTGACCGTCCATGAGGTGGCCCGCAACGTCCACGCCCACCCGACACTCGGCGAGGCGGTCAAGGAAGCGGTCCACGGACTCGCCGGACACATGATCAACTTTTGACGGCGGACGTCAGGGGAGCCGACCCGAGCCGAGCGAACGCTTCCGTACCTGCTCCAAGTGGGCCGTGAAGACCTCACGAGCGTCGGGTGTCAGCGTGCGCAGGGCGACGGCTGCCGTGATGATCACGTCGCACAGCTCCGACTGGACGTCGTCCCAGGAGTGGCTCGTACCCTTGCGCGGGTTCTGTCCGGTGGCGCCGATGACCGCCTCGGCGACCTCGCCGACCTCCTCAGAGAGCTTCAACATCCGTAGGAGCAGGGCCTCTTGAGGGGGACGCGAGGGCTGCGCACGTACGAGCCACTCCTGGAGGCGGCTCACCGTGTCCCACATGTCGTCGTACGTGGCCGAGGCCGCCGCTGCGTCGTGATCGCTCATGGCGGCCAGCGTGCCATGCAAGGGCGGCAATTCCCGCGCTCACCCTTGCCTTCGCCTGCGCTCCAACTCCTAGCGTTCGCAGGCATGGAGAGCATCAAGCACAGGAACGGGCACAGAACACTGGGCCGAAGCAACATCGAGATCAGTGCTCTTGGTTTCGGGTGCTGGGCCATCGGCGGGGAGTGGCAGACCGTCGACGGGCAGCCCCTGGGCTGGGGCAAGGTCGACGACGAGGAGTCGGTACGGGCGATTCACCGCGCGCTCGAACTCGGCGTGACCTTCTTCGACACGGCGGACGCCTACGGCACCGGGCACAGCGAGCGGCTGCTCGGCCGGGCCCTCGGCAAGCGCCGTACGGACGTCGTCGTCGCCACGAAGTGGGGCAACGTCTTCGATGAGACGACCCGCACGGCGAGCGGCCAGGACGACACGCCCGAGTACGCCCGCCGGGCCTTGACCGCATCCCTGAAGCGCCTCGGCACCGACTACGTCGACCTCTACCAACTGCACATTTCCGACGCCGACTTGGAGCGTGCGGCCCAACTACGTTACATCTGCGAGGAGTTCGTATGCGAGGGGCTCATCCGCGCGTACGCCTGGAGCACCGACGATCCGGAACGGGCCGCCGTGTTCGCCCAGGGGCCGCACTGCGCGGCCGTGCAGCACCGCCTCAACGTGCTCCAGGACGCGCCCGAAATGCTCGCGCTCTGCGAGGAGTCGGGGCTTGCGAGCATCAACCGCAGCCCGCTCGCGATGGGGTTGCTGACGGGTGGGCGGGCGGCTGGACAGCCCCTGGAAGCCGGGGACATCCGCAGTGCGCCGCCCGCCTGGCTGCCCGGCTTCCAGCGGGGCGAGGGGGCCGACGCGCAGTGGCTGCGCCGCGTCGACGGCCTGCGTTCCGTGCTCACCAGCGAGGGCCGTACGCTCGCCCAGGGCGCCCTCGCCTGGCTGTGGGCCCGCAGCCCGCGCACGATCCCCATCCCGGGCTTCCGCTCGGTCGCGCAGGCCGAGGACAACGCCGGGGCGCTTCGCTACGGCCCGCTCACCGCGGACCAGTTGACCGAGATCGAGGAAATCCTGGCTCGCTGACCGGTCAAGCCACGGCGGTCACCGGCGTTGATGACGGGGCAGCCGTTCCGTCGCCCGGGTCTTTCCCGCGGTCCCGCGCGGGAGCCCGCCCCATCCATGTGGCCCGGAACGGCTGCCCACCCCCCTCCCCCATGAAGATGGATCAGGAAGTCCTGTGCTCCAAATGTGAAGCTTCGGTGGAGGAGTGTCGAGCATAAGCCTGCCACCGGTCTGAATGCGCCGGATGTTTCTATTCCGATTGTGCAGGTTCCGGTTGCGGCGTGCTCATCCGCGGCCGATGAACGGCATCGTCGTCGCGAGAACCGTCGCGAACTGCACGTTCGCCTCCAGCGGCAGCTCCGCCATGTGCCGCACCGTCCGGGCCACATCCGCGACGTCCATCACGGGTTCCGGAACCACCTCGCCGTTCGCCTGCAGGGCTCCCGTCTGCATGCGCTCGGTCATGTCGGTCGCCGCATTGCCGATGTCGATCTGACCGCAGGCGATCCGGTACGGACGGCCGTCCAGGGACAGTGACTTGGTGAGCCCGGTCAGCGCGTGCTTGGTCGCCGTGTACGCGGCCGAGTGCGGGCGGGGCGTATGCGCCGAGATCGAACCGTTGTTGATGATCCGGCCGCCTTGCGGATCCTGCCCCTTCATCTGCCGGTACGCCGCCTGCGCGCACAGGAACGCGCCGTCGAGGTTGGTGGCGACGACGTGGCGCCAGGCGTCGTAGGGCAGTTCCTCGAACGGGACGCCGCCAGGACCGAACGTACCGGCGTTGTTGAAGAGCAGGTCGAGCCGCCCGAAGTGCTCCCGTACGGCGGCGAAGAGTCCGGCCACGTCGTCGGGCTGTGAGACGTCGGCGCGTACGCAGAGGGAGGCGCCCTTCGCCGCCAGGGCTGCGGTTCCCTCCAGAGTTTGTACGCGGCGGCCCGCGAGCGCCACGGACCAGCCGGTGCACAGGAGTTCCAGGGCCACGGCGCGGCCGATGCCGGAGCCCGCCCCGGTGACCAGCGCGATCTTCGTTTCCTTGTCGTTCATGGGCCCGCAGCGTACGGGAGGGCCCGGCATCCGGAACTCATCCTCCCGACACCCGTCTGTTGTGTACACGACGGGTTGCCGTCGACCCCGGCCACTCCAATGCGTCGTACAACAACCGTCAGGGGAGGGCCAGATGACACCCGCAGCCCGTCAACTACCGCCGCAGGAAAGCGTTTCGCGGCACGCCCCCGAGCTCCGCGCCGCAGCCCGTCACCTCGGCCGGCGCCGCTTTCTCACCGTCACCGGCGCCGCCGCCGCGCTCGCCTTCGCCACCAACCTGCCGACCGCGGGCGTGGCAGGCGCCGCCGAACTCGACGCGGCGAAGATCACCGACGACCCCTTCACCCTCGGCGTCGGCTCCGGCGACCCGCAGCCGGGCTCCGTACTGCTGTGGACCCGTCTCGCGCCGGCCCCGTTCGAAGCCGGCTCCGGACTGCCCCGGCAGCGCGTCCCCGTGCAGTGGGAGCTGGCGCACGACGCCAAGTTCCGGCGGATCGCCAGGCGCGGTACGACCGACGCGCACCCCGAGTTCCACCACGCCGTGCATGTCGAGGTGGCCGGCCTCGACCCCGACCGCACCTTCTACTACCGCTTCCGTACGGGCCGTTGGGTCAGCGAGACCGGCCGTACACGCACCGCGCCCGCGACCGGCGCCCGTGTCGCCGAACTGACGCTGGCCGCCGTCTCCTGCCAGGCGTACCACGACGGCTACTTCACCGCGTACCAGCACCTGGCCGAGGACGACGTCGACATCGTTTTCCACCTCGGCGACTACCTCTACGAGTACGCCGTCAACTCCGTCGGCGGCGCCCGCAATTACACGGACCGCACGCTGCCCGACGTCTTCAACCGCGAGACGGTCACGCTGGAGGACTACCGGCTGCGGTACTCCCTCTACAAGTCCGACCCGGATCTGCGGGCCGCGCACGCCGCGCACCCCTTCGTGGTCACCTGGGACGACCACGAGACCGAGAACAACTACGCGGACGACATCCCCGAGAACGACGTACCGCCGGAGGAGTTCCTGCTGCGCCGCGCCGCCGCCTACCGCGCGTACTGGGAGAACCAGCCGCTGCGCCGTCCGCAGCAGCCGCAGGGTCCCGACATGCGGCTCTACCGGCGGCTGGGCTGGGGCAGGCTCGCGCAGTTCGACATCCTCGACACCCGGCAGTACCGCACGAACCAGGCCAACGGCGACGGCTGGAAGACACCCACGCCCGAGTCCGAGGCCGAGTCGCAGACCCTGCCCGGCCTTGAGCAGGAGCGCTGGCTGACCGACGGCTGGCAGCAGTCGAACGCGCTGTGGAACGTCGTCCCGCAGCAGGTCGTCTTCGCCCGCCGCAACCACGCCACCCCCGGCAACACCACCCGCAGCATGGACTCCTGGGATGGCTATCCGGCCTCCCGCGAGCGTCTCCTCAAGGGTGCCGAGGCGGCCGGTGTGGAGAACCTGATGGTGCTCACCGGCGACGTCCATGTCTCGTACGGCTTCGACATCAAGCGCGACTTCGACAACCAGAACTCCCGCACAGTGGGTACGGAGATCGTCACCACGTCGATCAGCAGCGGGCAGAACGGGGCCGCGCAGCCGCCCAACTGGGCGGGGTACCTGGCCGCCAACCCGCACATGAAGCACTACAACGGGCAGCGGGGGTATGCCACGGTCGCCCTTGGCCAGGACGCGGCGCAGGTGGACTTCAAGACGGTGAACGCGGTGACTACGCCGGGGGCGCCGATCACCACGGCCGCGTCCTTTGTGACCGAGGTGGGGGACCAAGGGCTCAAGCCGGCGTAGGCGCTCCGCTGGGAGGGGCGGGGAACTGCGGTCGTTCGTTGGCTGCCGGCCGCCTGTGGCTGGTCGCTCCCCCACTCTCGGCTGCGCTCGAGCGGGGGGACCCCCATCGCGGCGGAGCCGCAAATTGATGCGGCCCCGCGCCCCTGATGGGGCGCCCCTTCAGCCGGCCTCTCCTGGATAGGTGACGCCGATGTGCTTCCGTACCGCGTCGAGCGTCCGCATCACGGCGAGGGTGCCGTCCAAGGGGACGAGGGGAGACTCCGTCTCGCCCGCGCGGAGGCAGCGCATGACCTCGATGGCCTCGTGTTTGAGGCTGGCCCGTGTCGCGTCGGCCGCGGTGAACTCCTCGGGGTCGCGGCCGTCGCGGTGCAGGACGAAGCGGTCGGCGTGGAAGAAGCCGTACGGGATGTCGATACGGCCCTGCGATCCGGTGACCGAGGCGGAGGTGGACGTGCCGCCGACGAGTGAGCAGTGCAACGAAGCGAGAGCGCCGCTCTCCCAGGAGAGCAGCATTCCCGTCTGGAGATCGACGCTCTCGTCGGAGAGCGCCGCTCTCGCGGTCACCTCCGAGGGCTCCCCGAGCAGCAGGTGTGCGAACGACACCGGATACACGCCCAGATCGAGCAACGCGCCACCACCCTGCGCCGGGTCGCGCAGCCGGTGCGTGGGCGGGAAGGGGCCGGACAGACCGAAGTCGGCCTGGACCGTGCGGACTTCACCGATGGCTCCGCTGTCGACGAGTTCCTTGAGGCGTCGGATCAGCGGATTGCAGTACATCCACATGGCTTCCATCAGGAAACTGCCGCGCTCCTTCGCGAGGGCGACCAGTTCCCCGGCCTCACGTGCGTTGAGCGTGAACGCCTTCTCGCACAGCACATTGCGCCCCGCCTCCAGGCACAGCCCGGCCGCGGCCCGGTGCGCGGAGTGCGGCGTGGCGACGTACACCACATCCACGTCCTCGTCCGCCGCGAGGGCGCCCCGGTCGCCGTACGCCCTGGGTATCCCGAACCGGTCCGCGAACGCCTTCGCCGACTCCTCGGTCCGCGAGGCCACCGCCACGACCTCCGCGTCCGGCAGATCCACCAGGTCCGCCGTGAACGCCGCCGCGATCCCTCCGGTCGCCAGCACGCCCCAGCGCACGCGTTCTGCCGCCACTTCCGCCATCCCCGAACCCTCGCTCCACGGATCTGTGATTCGCCACCTTGTCCGAGCTGAGAGCATAGGTCCAGCGTTCAACCGGCAGGGAGGGGCACATGCCCGAGCAGGGCGGCACTAGACGGGACGAAGAGGGGCAGGGTGGCCAGGAGGGCGGAAAGGGTCACATGTCGGGTGCGGTGATTGCTTCGGCCACGGCAGCGACCGACGCGGACGCGACCCCCGCACCTCCATCGCGGGACGCAACGCCCCCACCCCCATCGGGCGTGCAGCGCGACGTGCCGTCGCCGGGCGCCCGCCGCTCCGTAGGCCTGCTCGTCACGCTCATCCTCGGTGGCCTCACCGCCGTACCGCCGCTGTCCATGGACATGTACCTCCCGGCGCTTCCGGAGGTCACCGACTCGCTGCACGCGCCCGCGGCCACCGTGCAGTTGACGCTCACCGCGTGCCTCGCGGGGATGGCGCTCGGGCAGCTGGTCGTCGGGCCGATGAGCGACAAATGGGGCCGTCGGCGGCCGTTGATCGCGGGGCTGCTGGTCTACATCGTCGCCACCGCCGTCTGTGCGTTCGCGCCCACGGTCGAACTGCTCGTCGCCTTCCGGCTGCTCCAGGGGCTCGCGGGCGCGGCCGGGATCGTGATCGCGCGGGCCGTCGTACGTGATCTGTACGACGGCATGGACATGGCGCGGTTCTTCTCCACGCTGATGCTGATCTCCGGAGTCGCGCCGATCATCGCGCCGCTCATCGGCGGGCAGGTACTGCGGATCACCGACTGGCGGGGCGTCTTCTACATCCTGACGGCCGTCGGCGTCGTGCTGACCGCAGTCGTCTGGCGGCTGCTGCCCGAGACGCTCGCGCCCGAACAACGCCACAGCGGCGGCGTCGCGGAGGCCCTGCGCACCATGCGCGGACTGCTCGCGGACCGTGTCTTCACCGGCTACATGCTCACCGGCGGCTTCGCCTTCGCCGCGCTCTTCGCATACGTCTCGGCCTCGCCGTTCGTGATCCAGGAGATCTACGGCGCCTCTCCGCAGACGTTCAGCATCCTCTTCGGAGTCAACTCCGTCGGCCTCGTACTCGTCGGCCAGATCAACGGCAAGGTCCTCGTCGGCCGGGTCAGTCTCGACAAGGTGCTCACGGTCGGACTCGCGATCGTCACCGCCGCGTCCCTCGCGCTGCTGCTGATGGCGGCGGGGGTCTTCGGCGAGGTGAGCCTCGTACCGATCGCCGTCGGCCTGTTCGTCCTGATGTCCGCGATGAGCCTGTGCCTGCCCAACACCAACGCGCTCGCCCTGATGCGCACCCCGCACGCCGCGGGCTCCGCGTCCGCCCTGCTCGGCACCTCCTCCTTCCTCGTCGGTGCGATCGCCACACCCCTCGTGGGCATCGCCGGGGAACACACCGCCGTCCCGATGGCCGTCGTCCAACTGGCCTGTGCACTGGTGGCCGTGGGCTGCTTCATGGGACTGTGCCGTCCCTGGCGGCGACGCGCGGACCTGAAGGGAGAAAGCAGCTGAGCGCACCGAGACTGCGCCCCGGCACACCGGAACGTGCCGGGCTCGATCCTGATGAACTGGCTCAACTCGTACGGGAGGTCCGCGAACTCACCAGCGGGGATCCGCCCTGGGCCGCCGGCGCCGTGGTGATCGCCGGACGCGGCCCCGTGATCGTCGTCGAGGAGGCGGCGGGCTGGGCGGTGCGCTACTCCGCCTACGACGAGGACAGCGGCCGCGGCCTCGAACTGCCGCGCAGCGCCTGGGTGCCGGCGAGTGTGCACACGCCGTTCGACCTCGCGTCCCTCACGAAACTCTTCACGAGCGTCGCCGCCGTCCAGCAGCTCGAACGCGGCACGCTCGGCATCGACGCGCGTGTGGCGGCGTACCTCCCGGACTTCACGGCCGCGGCCGAACACGGCATCACCGTACGGCAGTTGCTCACCCACACCTCCGGGCTGCGCCCCGAACTCCCGCTGTACGACTGCCGGAGCGACGCGGCACGGTTCGCGCTGCTCAAGGCGGAGGCGCCGGTGTCGGAGCCGGGCAGGCTGTACGCGTACTCCGACCTCAACATGCTCTTCCTCCAGCACGTCCTGGAGCGGATCACCGGGCGCCCGCTCGACGTCCTCGTACGGGAGGGGATCACCCGGCCGCTCGGGATGACGGCGACCGGCTTCGGGCCGTGCCCGGGTGCTGCGGCCACCGAGGACCAGCGAAGACCCTGGGCCAAGGCGGACCGCGGCATGCTGCGCGGTGTGGTCCACGACGAGAACGCCTGGGCCGTCGGCGGCGTCGCGGGTCACGCCGGCCTCTTCTCGACGGCCCGCGACCTGGCGGTCTTCTGCCGCACACTGCTGGCGGGCGGCTCGTACGGCACGGCCCGCGTCCTCGGTCCCGACTACGTCGAGCTGCTGTTCATCCCGCCGGGCCTGGGCTTCGCGCTCGACCAGCCTTGGTTCATGGGGGAGTTGGCGGGGCGGGGGGCGGCGGGGCATACGGGCTTCACTGGTACGTCACTGGTACTGGACCCGGCGACGGACACCTTCCTGGTGCTGCTGACGAACGCGGTGCATCCGCGCCGACGATCCGTCCCGGACAACGGCCCGCGAGCCGCGGCGGGGACGCGGCTGGCGGGGGCGGTCCGGGGGATGTGAGCGGTGCTCTCAGGACTGGTACGGCTGCTGCTGTTGCGGCTGCCCCTGTCCGTACGCCTGACCGCCAGGCCCGTTCGCGCCCTGTGCCTGCAGTTGCTCTGCCTGCTCCTTGGTGATGCGCTGCTCCGCTCCGCAGAAGGTGCACTGCGTCATGTACTTCGTCGAGAACGGGAACAGCGGCACGAAGAACAGCGTGAACTTCGTGACGCGCTTCTTGAGGGTGTGTGCCGCGGGGTTGCCGCAACTGCCGCACATGAACGTCAGTATCGCGAGCTGGTAGAGGTATCCCTTGGTGCCAAAGATGATCATGCCTCGGTCCTTCCCGGACTGCTCTCGGTCGTCGTGATGGCCTCAACCCTAGAATCACCGTGTGAACGTCCCACTGTCCCCTGATGACTCCCTGCGCACCGCCCTGGCCGGGCTGGTCGACGGATTGCCGCCGAAGGTGGCCGCGCAGGCGGTCGAGCGGCTGATCACGAACTATCGGGGACGGACGCCGACGGACGCACCGGTGTTGCGGGATCGTTCGGATGTTGTCGCGTATGCGGCGTACCGGATGCCGGCGACGTACCAGGCGGTGTGCTCGGCGCTGGAGGCCTTCGCGGAGGCGGTGCCCGGATGGGTGCCCGCAGGTCATGTGGACATCGGGGGCGGGACCGGGGCGGCGACCTGGGCCGTCAACGCCACCTGGGCCGGGGAGCGGGCGGTCACCGTGCTCGACTGGGCCGAGCCCGCGCTGGCGCTCGGGCGCGAAATCGCCGCCGCCAACCCGGAGTTGAAGGCCGTCGAGTGGCTGCGCTCTCGTATTGGAGCGTCGCTCACAATCGAGAGCACTGATCTCGTAACCGTCTCGTACGTCCTCGGCGAGCTGACCGAGGACGACCGTGCCGCCGTCGTCGACGCCGCGGCGTCCTCCGGCCGGGCCGTCGTGGTCGTCGAGCCCGGCACCCCTGACGGCTACGCCCGCGTCATCGAAGCCCGCGACCGCCTGATCCGCGCCGGCTTCCACATCGCGGCCCCCTGCCCCCACAGCGCGACCTGCCCCATCGTCCGTGGCGAGGACTGGTGCCACTTCCCCGCCCGGGTCAGCCGTTCCTCCCTGCACCGCCAGGTCAAGGGCGGCTCCCTGCCATACGAGGACGAGAAGTTCAGCTACGTCGCCGCTGCTCGCTTTCCGGTGACGCCGGCCCCCGCCCGCGTGGTCCGGCGGCCGCAGATCCGCAAGGGGCAGGTACTCCTTGACCTGTGCGAGACCGAGGAGCACCTGCGGCGCGAGACGGTGACAAAGCGCCATGGTCCGCTCTACCGGGCGGCTCGCAACGCGGACTGGGGCGACCGATGGCCCCCCTCGGAGGCGTAGTGCCGACTCGCGGCATGGTTTTTCGCCCCCGCCGCCCCTACCCGTCCCATACCGAGGCCAGCCCCGAACCCCGCCAAGGGCTCCGCCCCTGGACCCCGCTGGGGCTGCGCCCCAGACCCCCATCGGCCTGAACGGCCTCGTCCTCAAACTCCCCCAGCTACCGCTGGGAGGTGCCCCCAGACGGGCTGATTGATGCCGGCCTGCGCTGACAAGGTTCGGCCGCGCAGAGGGAGCCCGTCCGGCGGAAATTCAGCCCGTCCGGCGTTTGAGGACCGGGGGTCCGGGGGCTGGCCCCCGAATGGGGTCCGGGGCGTAGCCCCGAAGGGGGGCTGGGGGCGCAGCCCCCAGCGGGGTCCAGGGGCGGAGCCCCTTGGTATGGGACGGGTAAGGGCGGCGGGGGCGGATCCCGGCGCCGGAGGCGTCCATGGCGAGACGTCCCGTCTTGCCGCCCTGCTAAGTTCGACGCATGGCCAAGAAGCCCGCCCCCAACTCCACCCGCCGCAGCGAGAGATCCCGCCGCGCCATCTACGATGCCGCCCTCGCCCTCGTCGGTGAGGTCGGTTACGCCAAGACCACCATCGAGGGCATCGCCGCCCGTGCCGGAGTCGGCAAGCAGACGATCTACCGCTGGTGGCCGTCGAAGGCCGACGTACTCCTCGAAGCCTTTCTCGATCTGAGCGAGCAGGCCTCCGAGCCGGCCGTGAAGGAAGGACAGGAGCCCTTCGAGTTTCCGGACACCGGTGACCTCGGGGCCGACCTCAAGTTCGTGCTGCGCGCCACGGTCGACGAACTGCTCGACCCCCGGTTCGAGGTGCCGAGCCGCGCGCTGGCCGCCGAGGGTGTCGTGAACGAACAGCTCGGCGCCGTGTTCGTGACCAAGCTCCTCGAACCCTCGCTCCAGCTCTACGTCCAGCGTCTGCGCTCCGCCCAGGACAAGGGAGAGGTGCGCCACGAAATCGACCCGCGCATCGCCCTGGAGCTCTTCGTCTCGCCCCTCGCCCAGCGCTGGCTCCAGCGCACGGGTCCGATCTCGTACGAGTACGTCGACACACTCGTCGACTACGCCCTCCACGGCCTCGCCCCGCGCTGACCCGCAATTGTGACCAGGGCGACACCTGAGGCACGTAGAACAGGTGGCCAAATCCCCTCAAAGTGCGCGATAGCACCTGATCCCTGTGTCGCGTACGCATCGCCCCACCCACCCCAGGACGGGAGCTTCGGCACCCCGTGCCGCCGGATCGTGGGACCATGAGGCATGCTGTCCGCAACACGCTGTCCGCACAACAGCGAGGCGAGGGGATAGATGAGCGCAGAGTTCGGTCGCCGTTCAGGCGGGCAGGGCAGGATCTCCCAATGGCTGCGCGGCCGCCGACGTCCCTTGATGGCCGAAGCCGCCGACGACACCAGCCGTGAGGAACTGCTCCTCGCCGCCGCCGGAGCCGGGCTGCCGCTCGCGCCCGCCGCCCACCCCTCCGGCTACCGGTGCTCCTGCGACCGCGTCGGCTGTCCCACTCCCGCCCGGCATCCCGTTTCGTTCGCCTGGCAGACCCAGTCCACGACCGACCGCGCGCAGATCGAGCGGTGGGCCCGGCATCAGCCGCAGGCCAACTTCATCACTGCGACGGGCATGGTTCACGACGTACTCGACGTGCCCCTCGAAGCCGGCCGCGAGGCCCTGGAGCGGCTGCTCGCCTCCGGCATCGAGGTCGGGCCCGTCGCCGAGTCCGGCGGTGACCGGATGCTCTTCTTCACGGCGACTCGTGGTACGCCCGAGGACGAGGACGAGTGGTGGCCCTGCGAGCTGGACTGTCATCCCGAGACGATGGATGAGCATCCTGGCCTGAGGTGGCACTGTCGTGGGTCGTACGTGTTGGTGCCGCCCGCGCAGCTTCCCGGTGAACTGGCGGTCACCTGGCTTCGCGGCCCCGAGCATCCGCTTCCGGACCCGCTGACTCTGCTCGAGATCCTGACGGACGAATGCGCGCGGTTCGCTGGCGCTGAGCCTGAGCAGTTGGCGGCGTGGCCCCTGCGGGGCTGACGCCGACCGCTCCGCGCGGGGCTTGTGAATTGTCTGCGGGTCGGTTGTGGCTGGTCGCTCCCCCACTCTCGGCTGCGCTCGAGCGGGGGGACCCCCATCGCGGCGGAGCCGCATAATGTCACGGCCCCGCGCCCCTGAAGGGGCGCTGCCCGCATCCCCCGCTTCCAAGGCGGCCTTACTCGCCCTTCGCCCCCGTAAGCCCCTGAATCCTCGCCAAGAACTCCACCTTCTGGTCTGCCGCGCCCGGTCCCGGGTCCAGTACCGCCTGGTTCGACACCGACTCCAGCGTGATCGACTGTTTGGCCTCGCCTGTCATCAGGGCCTTCACGTTCGCGTCGGAGACGTTCAGTGGGACGCCTTGGGCCGCCGTCTGCTTCTCGTAGTGGCGGGTGGTGAAGAAGACCACGGCGCTGCCGTCCGTGGTGCGCAGGCCCAGGGGGGCGTAGTCGCCGGAGGTCAGCGGCTCGTCCAGGTACTGACGGACCAGGCCCGGTTTCTCCGCGTTCTTCTGGCGGGCGTCCCGCCATGCGGAGGTGTGCGTGCCCGGAGCGAAGGCGGCGCCGCCCTCCTGCAGATATGTCGCGTACGTCTCGGCCAGGTCCTGCGGCGGTACGGCCAGGTCCCCGGCGTTCGCGGTGACCGGCTCGGCCCAGCCGTCCTTGTCCTTCTTGAACTCCGGTACGTCGTCGGCGGCGAGGATCGTCAGATACGACACCTCCCACACCTCGTCCGCGCCACCCCGGGTGAAGACCAGCAGCCAACGGGTGTTGTCGGAGCCCTTGTTGGCCTGCGAGTCGGCGACGAACCAGCGCGGCCAGCCCGCCTTCTTCGGGATGGTGAACTCGGTGTCGGTCAGCTTCAGCGGTGCGTAGTCGGGATTGCCGCCCGGCTGGTTCTTCGCGCCCGCCCTGAGCTTGGCGCCGTCGATGTCGGCGAGCGGGCCGGTGACCCGGTCGGCGTCCAGGGCCTGGTCGTTGGCCGCGTTGGCCTCGTTGTAGGCGGCCGTGAAGTCCTTGAGGGCACGTGCGGCCTCGGTCTTCGTGGCCCCCGGGAGGATCTCCCGCTCCCCGTGCACCACCATGCACCCGCTCGCCGTCACCGACAGCACGGTGACCGCTGCCGCCGACGTGCTCAACCGGCCCCACCTGCGAAGTGTCTGCGGCGTCTTCATCGGTTCGTCTTCACCTTCCCCTTCCCGGAGGCGAACCCTATCGGGGCCGGGAAACGCGCCGCACAGGGGATCACGAACGAGGGCGCACCTCAGGCCGCCTCTCAGGCCTCCTCGACCTTTTCGCGAACCGGGGCAGGCGTCTTCGCCGTCCCGCCGCCGAGCCGCATAGGCGACAGGAAGAGGGCGAGCGTCGGCACCAAGTACAGCGCCCACACGATGACTTGGAGCACGGTCGGGTCCGGCTGGAAGTTGAAGATGCCCTTGAGGAGGGTGCCGTACCAGCTGTCCGGCGGGATGGTGGTGCTGATGTCGAAGGCCTTGTTCGTCAGGCCGGGCAGGAAGTCGGCCTCCTGCAGATCGTGGAAGCCGTACGCGAGAACGCCGGCTGCCACGATCACCAGCATGCCGCCGGTCCAGGTGAAGAACTTGGAGAGGTTGATCCGCAGGGCCCCGCGGTAGAAGAGATAGCCGAGTGCGACCGCGGTCACGATGCCCAACAGGACGCCGATCAGGGGCTCTTGGCTGCCGTCGCCCGAGGCGCGCACGGACGCCCAGACGAACAGGGCCGTCTCCAGGCCCTCCCGGCCGACCGCCAGGAACGCGGTGGCGACCAGCGCGCCCGTACCCATCTGCAGCGCCGCGTCCAGCTTCCCGTGCAACTCGGCCTTCAGGTGACGGGCCGTACGCCGCATCCAGAAGACCATCCACGTCACCAGGCCCACCGCGAAGATCGACAGCGAACCGCCGAGCGCCTCCTGTGCCTTGAACGTCAGCTCCTGGGAGCCGAATTCGAGAGCGAAGCCGAAGCCGAGGGAGAGGCCGACGGCGACGCCGATGCCGATCCAGACGGGCTTCAGCGCGTCCCGCCGGTCCGTCTTCACCAGGTAGGCGACGAGGATGCAGACGACGAGACTGGCTTCGAGGCCCTCGCGCAGGCCGATCAGATAGTTGCTGAACACGGTCTACGCCTCCTCGGTGAACAGCGCCCGGCCCCACCAGTCGCCCTTGTCCCGGACGCCCGGCGGGATCGCGAAGATCGCCGAACCCACGTGCTGGATGTACTCGTTGAGCGGGTCGATCGCCAGGCTGCGCTGCACCGGGATGAAACCCTTGCGCACGTCACGCTGGTACGCGAGGAAGAACAGCCCCGCGTCCAGGCGGCCGAGCCCGTCCGTGCCGTCGGTGAAGGAGTAGCCGCGGCGCAGGAGCGTCGCCCCGTTGTTGGAGTCCGGGTGTGCGAGCCGGACGTGCGCGTCGGGCTTCATGGCCTTCAGGAACGGCTCGTCGCGCTCCTTCGCCTTGCCCACCGGAGCACCCTCGCCCTTGTCGCGGCCGAAGATGTCCTCCTGCTCCTGGAGTGAAGTACGGTCCCAGGTCTCGATGTTCATGCGGATGCGCCGTGCCACGAGGTACGAGCCGCCGGTCATCCAGGACGGTCCCTCCGAGTCCACCCACACGAACTTCTTGAGCCGGTCCGTCTCCGTACCCGCGATATTGCGGGTGCCGTCCTTGAATCCCATGAGGTTGCGGGGCGTCTGTTCCTCCGGAGTCGTCGACGAGGTCTTGCCGAACCCCAGCTGGGACCAGCGGACGACGACCTTGCCGAAGCCGATCCGGGCGAGGTTGCGGACCGCGTGCACGGCGACCTGCGGATCATCCGCGCAGGCCTGGATGCACAGGTCGCCGCCGCTGCGGTTCTTGTCGAGGTTGTCGCCCGCGAACTTCGGCAGGTCCACGAGGGCTTCGGGTCGCCGGCCCTCAAGCCCGAACTTCTCGAACAGCGAAGGCCCGAAGCCGATCGTCAGCGTCAGCCGCGACGGCTTGAGGCCCAGCGCCTCACCGGTGTCGTCCGGCGGCGCCTCGGCCAGACCGCCGTACGCGCCCTCGCCGACCGTGTGCCCGGCCGTCATCCGGCGCGCCGCGGCCGTCCAGTCCTTCAGCAGCTGGACGAACTCGGCCCGGTCCTCGGTCTTCACTTCGAAGGCGGCGAAGTGCAGCCGGTCCTGCACCGGTGTGGCGATGCCCGCCTGGTGCGCGCCGTGGAAGGCGACCGCGGCCCCCGTCCCGGCGGCGGTCGGCTCGGCGTCGTCGCCCGTACGGGCCATCGCCACCGCACCGCCGGCCGCGGCGGCCCCGAGCGCGAGCCCGGCGCCACCCCAGCCGATCAGTGAACGCCGAGAGGGAGTACGGGAGTTGGAGCGCTGTGTCGCATCGGTCCCGTCGGTCGCGTCGTTGCCGTCGGGCTGACCGCTCTCGGCGGTCTGGCCCGCGACTTCTGTGGCTTCCGTGCTGTTCGTGGAGTCCGTCATGGCGGCAGGCCCTCTTACTTGACGACGGCGGCGGCGAGCTTGGACAGCGGCTCGGCGAGCGCGTTCACCGCGTCCGAGAGCTCCTTGCGGTCGGCCTTGCCGACCTTGTCGTACGAGGTGAACTCGTAGGAGTCCTTGTCCGCGCGGTACTTGTCGAGCAGCGTGTTCAGCGCCGCGAACTGTGTGTCGAGCTCCTTGGCCAGCGCCGCGTCGTTCTCCGAGGCGACCGGCTTCAGCAGCTCGTACGACTTCTCGGCGCCCTCGACGTTCGCCTTGAAGTCGACCAGGTCGGTGTGCGAGTAGCGCTCCTCCTCGCCGGTGACCTTGCCGGTGGCGACCTCGTCGAGGAGTTCCTTGGCGCCGTTGCCCATCGAGGTCGGGGTGATCTCGGCCCTGCCGACCCGCTTCTGCCAGTCCGTCAGATCCGTGATCAGCTGGTCGGCGAGCTCGGAGTCGCGGTCGGTGAGCTTCTTGTCCTGCCACAGCGAGCGCTCCAGGCGGTGCCAGCCGGTCCAGTCCTTCTCCAGGTCCTGGCCCTCTTCCAGACCGTCCTCGCGCAGGTCGACCTTCGGGTCGATGTCACCGAAGGACTCGGCGACCGGCTCGGTGCGCTCCCAGCCGATGCGTGAGTCGGCGTACGCCTTCTTCGCGGCCTCGATGTCGCCGGCCTTGACCGCCTCGGCGAAGACCTTCGCCTTGGGCAGCGTCTCGTCGGCCTGCTGCTGGGCGTAGGCGCGGTAGTCGGCGACGGCCTTGTCCAGGCGCGGGTCACGCTTGGCGGCCTTGCCGCCGCCCGTGGCCGTGACGTCCTGGCGTATGCCCTTGCCCTTCATGCCAGGCTTGCAGGCGATCCGGTAGTCGCCCGCCTTCACCTCGGCGGTGACCTTCTGACTGGTGCCGGGACCGATGTTCTCGCGCTCGGTGACGATCCGGTCGTCCGGGAAGAGCAGATAGACCTCGGTGACCTTGGAGCCCTTGTTCTCCACGTCGATCTCGACGTGCCCCGCCGGGAACTCCTTTGTGGACACCTCGCACTTGGTGTCGGTGGCCGTCACCGCGATGGCGCCGTCGCCGCCCGCGGCGTCGCTCTTCTCGGTGCAGCCGGTGACGGCGGTCAGCGCCGCTGCGGTGGCGGCGGCAGTGACGACGGAGAGGCGGACGGCTCGCATACGGGCTCCAAGGAACTCAAGGGAAGTACACCGAGGAGCCGGAGGCTCCAAGTGAGGCTGCCCTAACTTATCTGAGGCTTACCTCAGTGCCGCCTGCCCGTAAAGTGATTCGGCTCTCATGAATGGCGTACGAAAACGGCCAGATCACGGTGGCTCAATCCGCACCCCACGAATCGGTCAATGGGCGGTCAAGAACCCCGCCGGGGAGTAATGAGCACCTCCCCGCTGCGCGGATGCGGGAAAACCTCGACGGGCTGCCGGTAGACGTCCGACAGCAGCCGTCACGCTGCCGGACGTCACCGCCAAGCTCACCGCGGCGGGAGCGGACGCTTTCGGCGGCTTCTACCAGGCCGGCGCCGAACTCGACCCGGTGGACCTCTCGGTGGCCCTTTCGGCCGACGCCGAGCTTCCGTCGGGCGACCCGAGCGCTTCCGCCACCCCGACCTCCGGCTCCGGCTCGGGCACGACCGGCGGCACGGGGGCGGGCACGACCGGCTCCACCACAGGCGGCACCACCGGCGGGGCAACGGGCGGCCTGGCCGCCACCGGCTCCTCCATCCCGGCCGGCGCCCTCGGCGCGGTGGCCGCCGTGACGGTCGCGGCGGGTGCGGGTGTGGTCTTCGCGGTACGCCGGCGGAGGGCGGGGGAGCAGGGCTGATCCGTAGCCGGCCGCGGGGTGGTGTTTGAATGCCCGCGTGACTGATTACGACGTGCTGCGTGTGTTCTGCGGGCCAGGCGGAGGACACGGGAACGCCCTGGCGGTCGTGCGCGACGGCACCCTGATGCCGGAACGCGACGACCGCCAGGCCTTCGCGGCCCAACTCGGCTTCAGCGAGACGGTGTTCGTCGATGACCCCGAGCGCGGGATCATCGACATCTACACGCCCAGCGCGCGACTGCCCTTCGCCGGCTACCCCTGCGTCGGCACGGCCTGGCTCCTCGACGTGCCCGAACTCGTCACTCCGGCGGGCGTGGTGGGCACCCGCCTCGACGGCGAGTTCAGCTGGATCGAGGCCCGCCCGGAGTGGCCGGAGCCGCGCACACTGCGCCGGTACGGGTCGGCCGCCGAGGTCGACGCGCTGGAGGTGCCCCCGCCAGGGGACTGGCTCTACGCCTGGGCCTGGCAGGACGAGGCAGCGGGCCGTGTCCGCGCCCGCGGCTTCCCGGGCCGCGGCGACGGCATAGAGGAGGACGAGGCAACAGGCGCGGCGGCCCTCCAACTGACAGCCCAACTGGGCCGCGCCCTGAACATCACCCAGGGCGCGGGTTCACAACTCCTGACGGCACCACAGCCGGAGGGATGGGTGGAGGTGGGCGGCAGGGTGACCTTGGAACGCTGAGCTGCGGCCGCGCCCCTTCAGGGGCGCGGGGCTGTGACATTTGCGGCTCCGCCGCGATGGGGGTCCCCCCGCTCGAGCGCAGCCGAGAGTGGGGGAGCGACCGGCCACAACGAACCCGCACTTTCAAAGCGCGCCCCCAGCGGAGCGTCATGCGCTTGCGAGGAACTCCGCACTCAGCGCCCGCAGAACCGCAATGTTCAGCCTGAACGCCCCCTTGCACTCCCCGATGATCCGCTGCTTCTCCAGATCATCGGCGAGGATCCCGTCCAGCAGCTCGCGATAACTCCGCTTGAACGCGGCCGGGTTGCTGATGTCCTCGAACACATAGAACCGCACCCCGTCCCCCTTGCGCGCGAACCCCCACGTCGTCTCCGCCCTGCTCCGGAGGACCTGCCCACCGGAGAGGTCGCCGAGGTAGCGGGTGTAGTGATGCGCGACGTACCCACCCGGCCACGTACGCGCGCACTCCTTGATGCGGGCCGTGTACTCCTCCGTGGCGGGCAGTGCGGTGATGCTCTCGCGCCATCCCGCGCCCCGCAGATGCGCGAGGTCCCGCTCCAGGGCGGCCTGTCGCACCAGCTCGGGCCGGATGAACGGCCCCGCCACCGGGTCGTCGGCCAGCTCGCGCCCGCTCTCCTCGATCGCCCGGTAGACGAACCACAGCTGCTCCGTGTACCGCGTGTACGCATCCACGCCCAGTCTGCCGCCCAGCAGGTCACTCATGAACGTCGAGTCGTGCGCCTCCCCGTGCAGCTCGTGCGACGCCGCGCGGATGAGCGTCGAGAACGGTGTACTCGACGAGTTCATGTGGACCTCCGAGGCCGAAGGGGAGACGAGAGCCGGGCTCATTTTCTATGGTTAGGCTTACCTAAGTCAATGGATTTCCCGACGCGCTGTCGGTAAAACCCTACCCCGAATCACCATCACTCCCACATGCCAGACCCACATGAAAAAGCCGCC
The DNA here is from genome assembly GCF_039532825.1 of Streptomyces vastus. Lineage (NCBI taxonomy): Bacteria > Bacillati > Actinomycetota > Actinomycetes > Kitasatosporales > Streptomycetaceae > Streptomyces > Streptomyces vastus. The sequence continues at coordinate 81,938 of NZ_BAAASJ010000119.1, read as the reverse complement.
CGCTCCCGGGGGGAGGGAGCGGGCGGCTCTGGCGTCGTGACGAGGCTGGGCAACGGCTAGGGCAGCGTAAGGACCTCGGCCCCGCTGTCGGTGACGACCAGCGTGTGCTCGAACTGAGCCGTCCGCTTGCGGTCCTTCGTCACGACCGTCCACCCGTCGTCCCACATGTCGTACTCGTACGAGCCCAGTGTGAGCATCGGCTCGATGGTGAAGGTCATCCCGGGCTGGATGACGGTGGTCGCGTTCGGGTTGTCGTAGTGCGGAATGATCAGCCCGGAGTGGAACGACGAGTTGATCCCGTGCCCCGTGAAGTCCCGTACGACCCCGTAGCCGAACCTCTTCGCATACGACTCGATGACCCGCCCGATGACGTTGATCTGCCGGCCGGGCTTGACGGCCTTGATGGCGCGGTTCAGGGACTCACGGGTGCGCTCGACGAGCAGCCGGGACTCCTCGTCCACCTCGCCCACGAGGTACGTGGCGTTGTTGTCGCCGTGCACCCCGCCGACGTACGCCGTCACATCGAGGTTGATGATGTCGCCGTCCCGCAGCACCGTGGAGTCCGGAATGCCGTGGCAGATGACCTCGTTGACCGAGGTGCACAAGGACTTGGGGAAACCGCGGTAACCGAGCGTGGACGGATAGGCCCCGTGGTCGCACATGTACTCGTGGGCGACCCGGTCCAGCTCGTCCGTCGTCACCCCCGGCGCGATCTTCTTCGCGGCCTCGGCCAGCGCCCGCGCGGCGATCCGCCCGGCGATCCGCATGGCCTCGACCGTCTCGGGGGTCTGCACTTCCGGACCCTTGTACGGCGTGGGCGCGGGCTTGCCCACGTACTCCGGACGCCTGATGTTTCCCGGAACGGAACGGGTGGGGGAGAGCTCCCCTGGTACGAGCAGCGACTGGCCAGACATGCCAGCGAGTCTAACCAGCCGCCGCTGGGGGACGATGACCCTGGCGAAAGGAGCCCCAGCCATGGCCCTGTTCAAGAAGCGCACGGTCGGCAAACCGGGTGAGTGGTACTACTGCCTGGAGCACAAGAAGGTCGAAGAGGGCCCCGAGTGCCCCGGCAAGGACCGCTTCGGCCCGTACGCGACCCGAGCCGAGGCCTCCCACGCGATGGAACGCGCTCGCGAGCGCAACGTGGAATGGGAAGCGGACCCTCGCTGGAAGGACGGCGCTCCGCGCGGCGGGGAGGACGACTGATCACCTGCGCAGCCAGTCGCCCGCTGCCCGCAGCCAGGTGCTGAGCAGAGCCTCGTCGCCCAGGACTTCGATGCCCTGGGCGGGGGCCGGGGAGCGGCGCTGGTAGAGGAGGAGCAGAAGGTCCGTGAGCGGGCCGCGCACTGCGGTGGTCGACTTCTTGTGGGCGTGGCTCCAGGTGAAGGGGAGCCCGGTGAGGTCGATCAGCCACTCCCCGGCCCCCTCGGGGGCGTCCGTTGCATGGAAGTGGAGGGTCCTGCCGCCGGGGCCGAGCAGCACCCTTTGCTCGGCCGCCGATGCGTAGGCCTGCGGCAGGGTGCTGAACTCCATCCACTCGTCGAGGCCGTCGAGCGCGACGTCCGCATCGAGGGTGTACGTCGCGCCGACCGCGGCCGTCGCGTCGAAGCGGTGGATCACGGTTTCGTACGTCATGCGGCGTGCCCAGAAGAGCGGGGTGCCGCCTGGCGCCACGGTCCACACCGCGACGTCCGGGCCCGCCTCGCGCAGGGTCTCCGCGAGGCGGGCGGCTCCGTCCGTGAGCCAGTCGGACAGCGTGCCGACGTCTTCGTCCCCGTCCGGCGTGACGAGGTTGACCTGCTCGTCCGAGACGGGTCCGGTGGCCCGGGTCCGCACGACCGTCTCGGCCCACCGGTGCGTGCCGCCGACGTGACGGAGCAAGTGGGCGAGGGTCCAGCCGGGACAGCCGGGCACGGGTGCGGTGGGCTCCGCCCCGTTGACGGTCGCTGTCAACTGGGCGGTCTGGTCGACGATTCGGGCGGCGTAACCGTCGAGGAGAGGGCCAGGACTCGTCATCCCGTCACGTTAACGGGTTGCCTCCGGCGGTTGGGGTCGTTGTGGGGTGCGGGTGTTCCGTGGCTGGTCGCGCCCCGCGACAAGCCACAACGTACCCGCAGTCGAGATACGCACCTCAACCCACCTCCCCCGTAGTCGACAAACCGCCGACAGCCCCTTGTAGGCGGGCTGTCGGCGGTTTGTCAGTGGGCGCTGGCACCGTTGGCGGCATGACGCGAATCGACAACGACCCCAACACCCGCGCACGGAGTGCGGTCACCGTTAGGGGACTGGTCAAGCACTACGGCGAGACCAAGGCACTGGACGGCGTGGACCTGGACGTACGCGAGGGCTCGGTGATGGGCGTGCTCGGGCCGAACGGAGCGGGCAAGACCACCCTCGTACGGATCCTGTCCACTCTGATCCAGCCCGACGCCGGCCAGGCGACCGTCGCAGGCTACGACGTCGTACGACAGCCCCGCCAGCTGCGCCGGGTGATAGGCCTCACCGGCCAGTACGCCTCCGTCGACGAGAAGCTCCCCGGCTGGGAGAACCTCTACATGATCGGCCGCCTGCTCGACCTGCCCCGCAAGGAGGCAAGGGCCCGCGCGGACGAGCTGCTGGAGCGCTTCTCGCTCACCGAGGCGGCGAAGCGCCCGGTGAACACGTACTCCGGCGGGATGCGGCGACGCCTGGACCTGGCCGCGTCGATGACGGGGCAGCCGACCGTGCTGTATCTCGACGAACCGACCACCGGCCTCGACCCCCGCACCCGTAACGAGGTGTGGACGGAGGTCAAGCGCATGGTCGGCGACGGCGTGACCGTGCTGCTCACCACCCAGTACATGGAGGAGGCCGAGCAGCTCGCCTCCGAGCTGACCGTCGTGGACCGCGGCAAGGTCATCGCGAACGGCGCCATCGACGAGCTGAAGGCGAAGGTCGGCGGCCGGTCCCTGCGCATCCGCCCGGCCGACCCGATCGAGCTGCGCCCGCTCGCCGGCGCGCTCGACGAGCTGGGCATCACCGGGCTCGCCACCACGACGGTGGACAGCGCGAACGGCACCCTCCTCGTGCCGATTCTCAGTGACGAGCAGCTCACCGCCGTGGTCGGCGCGGTCACCGCACGCGGTATCACGATCGCCTCGATCACCACCGAACTGCCCAGCCTGGACGAGGTGTTCCTGTCCCTCACCGGCCACCGCGCGAGCGCCCCGCAGGACGCCGTGCCCACCGACGCCCGCGAAGAGGTCTCCGTATGAGTGCCACCACCATCATCACCACCGACGCCGTAAAGGACGTAAAGGGCGATGCGCGGATCGGTCCGCGCGCCCACCTGCGGCACACCGGCGCCCTGATCCGGCGCAATCTGCTGTGGATCCGTCAGGACCCGGAGTCGATGTTCGACGCCATCCTGATGCCGATCGTCTTCACGCTGCTGTTCGTGTACGTCTTCGGCGGCTCGATCGGGCAGGCTCTCGGCGGCGGTCAGGACGACTACGTGCAGTACGTCGTGCCCGGAATGATGGCCATGATGGGCATGAGCATGGCCATGTCGGTCGGGACCGGCTTCAACACTGACTTCAACTCCGGTGTCATGGACCGCTTCCGGTCCCTGCCGATCGGACGTGGCTCGGTGCTCTTCGCCAAGATCGCGGTGGAGCTGCTGCGAATGCTGCTGGCCACCACGATCATGCTGATCGTCGGCGTTCTGGTCGGCTTCGACATCACCAACTGGGGCGGGCTGCTCGCGGCCGTGGCGCTGGCCGCGCTGTTCGGCTCGGCACTGATGTGGGTGTTCCTCACCCTCGGCGTGGTGCTGAAGAGCGCGCAGTCCGTGCAGGGGCTGGGCTTCCTGGTGCTGATGCCGCTCCAGTTCGGCTCGTCGATCTTCGCCCCGACCGACTCGATGCCGGGCTGGCTGCAGTCCTTCACCGACGTCAACCCGCTGTCCTCGCTCGCGGATGCCGCGCGCGGGCTGATGGTGGGCGGTCCGGTCACGCACGACCTGTGGGTGACGGTCGCCTGGTCGGTGGGGCTCACGGCGGTCATGGCACCGATCGCCATCCACAAGTTCCGTACGAAGACCTGACGTCGACGCACCCGGCCCCGCGTCGGTGCCCGTCAGATCAGGGCGGCGGCCTCCCTGTAGGAGAGACCGTCGCCCTCCGCGTACGCGGCCTCGAACACGTCGTCGCCCAGCACGGCGCGCGTGCGCTCCACCGCCCGCTGGTACACCTCGCGGTCCTGGAGCGAGGCGATGTGGCGGGGCGGCAGCAGCACGTCGGCGGCGCCGAGGCAGCGGGCGGCGTCGCGGGCGCGGGAGCCGCCGTCGACGTGGGCGAGGGCGTACGCGGCGGTGGTCAGATACGCGGAGCGCATCTGCGGGGCGATGGCCACGGACAGCGGGTCCTCGGCACGTTCGAGCGCCCGCCTGATCCTGTCCAGGGACTCCGCGTAGCGGCCGTCGGCAGCGTCCACCCAGGCCTCGGAACCGAGGATGTACGCATCGAAGATGACGAAGTAGGCGATCGAGAACTCCTCGCGCAGCAACCGGAGTTGCTCACGCGCCTCTGGGATCCGGTCGGTGATGCTGAGCCATCCGGCCAGGATCAGCCGGGCGAAGGGCATCGCGTGGTCGGTCGCGCCGCCGGCCCGCTCGATGACCTCGCGCAACAGGCGCTCTCCCCGCTCGGCCTCACCCGCCTCGAGCAGTGCGCCGCCGAGCCGGGCGCTGAGCACGGCCATCTGGGCACGGGCCCCGAGGCGTTCGGCACGTTCGATCGCCGCCTCGTAGTCGGCGGCGGCCCTGACGTACTCGCCCTTGCGCTCATGCGCCTCACCGCGCGCTGCGAACGCCTCGGCGGTGCCCCACAGATCGCCGAGACGGCGGTAGATCTCCAGCGACTCGTCGGCGTCGCGGGCGGCATCGCCCGCCCACTCGGTGCGGTTGGCGCGGAGATTGGCGCGCATCTGCAGATTGGCGCCCAGATCCCACTCGTATCCTGGCGTGCCACGGCAGGTGTCGATGGCCGCATCGATGATCGTCCGCACCCGCTTCATGTCACCGGTGAGCATGACGGCGAAGAACCACACGGTGCCGGGGAATCGGCTCACCTGCGGGAGTCCGGGCTCGTACGTCTGGGCGACGGCCCGCAGCTTCGTCTGCGCTTCGGGTGTCTGCCAGGCATCCAACTCGGTGTCCATGCACGCGAGATGGATCAGGTGCACATGGCGCCGGGCCTCCTCGAGGACCTCGCCTTTCCAGGGCGGCGGCGTGTCCGTGCAGCGCTCCCACAGCGGGGCGGCGGGCCGCGCGGGCTCGGTAAAGGGGTCGGGGCCGAGGGCCTGGACCTCGCGGCACCAGTTGCGGGCGACGATCCGCAGGTCACGCATCTGCCAGTACCAGGCCATCGACAGGATGAGACACAGCGCCTCCTGCTCCTCGCGTGCGGTGACGGCGTGGTGCAGGGCGACACGGATGTTCTCGCTCTCGCGCTCGAACCGCTGGATGGCGTCGCGTTGACCGGAGCCGCGCAGTAACGGTTCGGTGGTGCGCGCGAGTTCACGGAAGTACGTCAGATGCGCGCGCTCGGCCTCCGCCCGCCGCCCGGACTCGTCGAGCCGCTCGCCCGCGTACTCGGCGACCGTCTCCAGGAGCCGGTAGCGCATGTCGCCGTCGGGCGAAGGGGCCGCCACGACAAGGGACTTGTCGACGAGCGAGCCGAGCGCTTCGAGCGCTTTCGGCCCGCAGACCGCCTCCGCGGCGGCGAGGTCGCAGCCGCCGGCGAAGACGGACAGCCGCCGCAGCACGTCCCGTTCGCCCTCGTCCAGCAGCTCCCAGGACCAGTCGACGACGGCGCGGAGCGTCTGCTGGCGGGGCAGGACGGTACGACTGCCGGAGGTGAGGAGCAGGAAACGGTCGTCGAGCCGGTCGGCGATCTGCCGGGGCGTGAGCATCCGCAGCCGGGCGGCGGCGAGTTCGATGGCGAGGGGAAGACCGTCGAGGCGCCGGCAGATCTCGGCCGCCGCCTCCGGATCGTCCTCGATCCGGAATCCCGGCCGGGCGGCGGCGCCCCGGTCGGCGAGCAGCCGCAGCGCGTACGGCTCCGGCAGCGGCTCCACGGGCCGCAGCAACTCCCCTGGCACGCCGAGGGGTTCACGGCTGGTGGCGAGCACCGTCAGCTCCGGGCAGCGTTCGAGGAGTTCCTCGACGAGCCGGGCGGCAGCGTCGACGACGTGCTCGCAGTTGTCGAGGATCAGCAGCATCCGCCGCTTGCTGCAGTGCTCGGCGAGCCGCTCGACAGGGTCGTCATGCCGCTCGGATCCGGCCCGCATCGCCTCGGCCCCGGCGCCGTACAGCACGGTCTCGCGAGCCCCGACGGCGGTGAGCACGGCCTCCGGCACGGCGTCCGGGTCATCGACGGGCGCGAGCTCGGCCAGCCACACCCCTTCCCGGACGACATCCCGCACGCTCTCGGCGGCCTCCTGCGACAGCCGCGTCTTCCCCGCCCCACCGGGCCCGAGCAGGGTGACGAGCCGGGCGGTCGCGAGGTCGCCACGGATGGCTTCGATGTCGGACTCACGGCCGACGAAGGAGGTGAGGCGTGCGCGGAGGTTGCCATGGGCAGGGAGTTCGGAGGTGCGGGCGCCGAAGGCGACCGGAGCGGCGGGGGCGGATGTGGCCACGGCGGGGCTGCCCCCCACGCTCAACAACTCCCCGTGCAGCGCCCGCAGTTCCGGTCCCGGGTCCGATCCCAGCCGGTCCGCCAGGAGCTGTCGTACGTCCTCGTAGGCGGCCAGCGCCTGCGCCGTGCGGCCGGCGTCGCGCAGGGCGCGCAGGCGCAGGGCCTGGAGGGGTTCGTCCAGGGGATGGGTGTCGCACAAGGCGGTCAGCTCGGGCAGGGCCTGCTCGGCGTGGCCGAGGGCAAGGGCGGCGGTGTGCCGGGCACGGAGGGCGTCGAGCCGCCGGGCCTCCCAGCGGACCGACTCGGCGGTGCGGTCGGGGAGGTCGGTGAGGGCGGGCTCACGCCACAGGGCGAGGGCGTCGTCGAGCGCGATGGCCGCCTTGGCGGGGTCACGGTCGCCCAACGCGCGCATGCCCTCGCCGACGAGGCGCTCGAACCGGTGCAGGTCGATGTCGTCGGCGGAGGCGGCGAGCCGGTACCCGCCCTGCTCCGACACGACGGCATCCGCCCCGAGCACCCGCCTCAACCGCCCGACCAAGGCCTGCAACGCCCCTGTGGCATCGGCGGGCGGATCCCCGTCCCACACCTCGTCGACCAGCAGCCCCGCGGGCACGGTACGGCCACCCCGCAACGCCAGCACGGTCAGAAGAGCACGCAACCGCGCCCCGCCGACAGGAACGGGGCTGCCGTCGGGGCGAAGTGCCTGGGTGGTGCCGAGGATGCGATAGCGCACGGGGTCCATTGTCTCTGGTGAATTCGGTAGAGGTCACAGGGGTAAGGCGGCGCGGCGCAGCCCCATGCCCCCACCTTGTACGGAACTCACAGCCGACCGCGAGACGTTTTCCGCATACGCCCGGTACGGTCGGGCACGCCCGTTTGTACGAAACCCAGGGAGCCCGACCCCATGACCACCGCCACCACCCGCCACAGCGACCGGCGTATCAGCCCGGTCTTTCTCGGGATCATGGCCGTCATGGCGGTCACGGGCTGGGCCACCTGGACCGGTTTCGCGGATCAGCCCGGCGTCGCCGTGTTCCTGTTCGTGACCGCGGCCTGGGTCGTCTCGCTCTGTCTGCACGAGTACGCCCACGCGCGTACGGCCCTGCACAGCGGCGACATCTCCATAGGCGCGAAGGGCTACTTGACCCTCAATCCACTCGCCTACACCCACGCCCTGCTGAGCATCGTGCTGCCCGTCCTCTTCGTGATCATGGGCGGGATCGGGCTGCCCGGCGGTGCGGTCTGGATCGAGCGGAGCCGCATCCAGGGCCGCTGGAAGCACAGCCTGATCTCGGCGGCCGGCCCCCTGACGAACGTGCTGTTCGCGGTGGTCTGCACGGCCCCGTTCTGGCTGGACGCGCTCGACGGTGTGCCGGCCGACTTCCGGTTCGCCCTGGCGTTCCTGGCACTGCTCCAGGTCACGGCCGCGCTGCTGAACTTCCTGCCGGTGCCGGGACTGGACGGCTACGGCATGATCGAGCCCTGGCTGTCGTACAAGATCCGCCGCCAGGTGGAGCCGCTCGCGCCTTTCGGGCTGCTCCTCGTGATCGCCATCCTGTGGATACCAGCGGTGAACGGTGTGTTCTTCGACGTGATCGACGCGCTCCTGCGCGGCCTGGGGATCGACGAGATCAGTACGTACTGCGGTCAGAACCTCTACCGCTTCTGGACGGAGACCGACCAGTTCTGCGGCGTCGGTTCGTGACCGTCAGTTCGTGACGGAGCCGTCCCGCGCCTTGCCGCGCCGCAGGTAGTACCAGGCCATGTTGGACGCCAGACCCGCGAGCAGTACCCACACGATGCCCAGCCAGTAGCCCTTGGCGAAGGAGACGACGGCCGCGGCGACGGAGAGGACGCAGACGACGAGGGCGTAGAGGGCGAGGCGGGGCATGGGATGGGCTCCTGTCGGGGACACGGCTCTTCGGCCGGGGGACACTGCTCTTCAACCAACCAGTGTCCCCCACCCACTCATACGTCGGTGACGCGCAGGCCCGCATGGGCCTTGTAGCGGCGGTTCACCGAGATCAGGTTCGCGACGAGCGACTCGACCTGGTGAGCGTTGCGCAGCCGCCCGGAGAAGATGCCGCGCATGCCGGGTATACGGCCGGCCAGCGCCTGCACCATCTCGACGTCCGCCCGGTCCTCGCCGAGCACCATCACATCGGTGTCGATCTCCTCGACCTCCGGGTCCTGGAGCAGTACCGCGGACAGATGGTGGAAGGCGGCGGTGACGCGCGAGCCGGGAAGCAGCGCGGCGGCCTGCTCGGCGGCGCTGCCCTCCTCCGGCTTCAGCGCGTACGCACCCTTCTTGTCGAAACCGAGCGGGTTGACGCAGTCGACGACGAGCTTCCCGCTCAACTCCTCCCTGAGCGACTCCAGCGTCTTGCCGTGCCCCTCCCACGGCACCGCCACGATCACGATGTCGCTGCGCCGCGCGCACTCGGCGTTGTCGGCACCCTCGACGCCGTGCCCGAGTTCGTCCGCGGCGGACTGCGCCCGCTCCGCGGCCCGCGACCCGATGATCACCTTCTGCCCGGCCCGGGCCAGCCGGTAGGCGAGGCCCTTGCCCTGCGGTCCGGTGCCGCCGAGCACGCCCACGACGAGCCCGGACACGTCGGGCAGGTCCCAGGGGTCCTTGGCCGGGGCCTTGGCGGCTTGCTGTGCACTGTTGTCGGTAGAGGTCATGGGCCGACTTTACGTCCGTACGTCCGTGGGGAATCGCCCCACCGCCCACGTGAGGTCCGTCACGGGGACTCTGCGGAAGGTGATCGTCTCGTACGCGCTGAAGTCGCCCGTCTCGTAGAGGAGGCCGACGGTCGACGCGTCGAGGCGTACGAGATCGGAGTACGCGGCGGGCAGTCCGTCCACCGTGTGCACGGGCCGCCAGGTGACGCCGGCGTCGTGGCTGGCACGGATCGTCATGAGGGCGCGGTAGCCGGGGGCGGCGGGGCCGGAGAAGAGCAGCACATCGGGGTCGCGGAGCTGGAGAACGCTGCCCTCGCAGACCGGGGCGACCAGGCCCGCCTGCGGCCGGAAGGGCTTCACGAGGGTCTCGCCGCCGTCCGTGGAGTAGGCGTCGGCGCGGGTGCCGGGCGCTGTCGCGTCGTTACGGGTGTTGAAGTAGACGCGGCCGTCGGGGAGTTCGGCGGCGGTCGTCTCGTTCACGTTGATGTAGCCGTCGGTGTTGTCGTCGAGGTAGCCGATGTGCCAGGTCTCGCCGCGGTCGTCGCTGAGCAGACAGTGGCCGCCGTTGTACTTTCCCTCCGTGCCGTTGTCCCTGCCGGCCGGCGGGAGGGAGTGGTTCGCGGGCACGACCACCCGGCCTCCGGCGAGCTGGATCGCGTGGCCCGGTGTGGTGGCGTACCACCGCCAACTCGCCTGCTTCGTCTGTGCGGTGATGTCGCGTGGCGTCGACCAGGTGACGCCGTCGTCGTCGCTGTGCTGTACCCAGACACGACGGCCGTCGGCGGCGTTCACCTTGCCCCTTCGGATGGCGTCCTCGGTGGCGAGGGCGGCGTTGCGTACGTGGACGAGGAGGAGGCGGCCGGTGTCCAGGACGACGGGCGCGGGGTTGCCGGCCAGGTTGTCGCCGTGCTTGGCGGCGACCTCCAGTGGGCCCCAGGTCCGGCCGCCGTCCGTGGACCGCTTCAGCACGATGTCGATGTTCCCGAAGTCGTCGTGGGAGCCGACGCGGCCCTCGCACATGGCGAGCAGGGTTCCGGCCGCGGTGACGACGACGGCCGGGATCCGGAAGCTTGCGTAGCCTTCCTGGCCTGCGCGGAAGGGTACGGACGTTTCTGCCATCGGGGCCTCCACGTGTGGGGTGCTGGGCCCCCTGCCCGCGGCGGGCCAATTTGGGGTGAACGCGGCGTTACGAGTGGGCGGTTGGGGTGGGAGAGGGGTTCTTTTCCCCAAGCCCGCCCCTTCCCGAAACTGGGGCTGCGCCCCAGGCCCCGCCAGGGGGTGGGGCGTGACACTGCGTGTCGCGGCTGCGGGTGCGTTGTGGCTGGTCGCGCCCCGCGGCGGAGCCGCATATGTCACAGCCCCGCGCCCCTGAAGGGCGCGTCCCTGGAGCCGCCAGCCACCATGTGCCCGCAACTTGCCCACCGGCGGGAGGGGTCGTGGGCCGGTGCGTCGTATGCCCGTCGCTCAGGTTCTGTCTCAGGCCACCTGCGCTGTGTACCGACACCGGGCCGTATGCCCACCCTGCGACGGGCTGACGCACCGGCCCACGTCCCCGCACCCACCACGCGCCCAAGGGGCGCGGGGCTGTGACATCAGCTGCTCCGCCGCGGGGCGCGAGCAACCACAACGCACCCGCATCCAACAACGAACCTCCCTGCCCAACCGCCGGAGGCAACCGGCGGCCCGCCGACGGGGGAAGATCGGCGGGCCGCCTTGGTACCGCAGTGGCTCAGTGGACGGAGTGTTCCTCCGTCGGGAACGTTCCGCCGACGACGTCCTCGGCGAACGCCTGCGCGGCCTGCGTCATGACCGACCGGAGGTCCGCGTACTGCTTGACGAAGCGCGGCACCTTGCCGGACGTCAGGCCCAGCATGTCCGTCCAGACGAGGACCTGTGCATCGGTGTCGGGCCCGGCGCCGATGCCGATCGTCGGGATGTGGAGGACACGCGTGACCTCCGCGGCCAGCTCGGCCGGCACGAGTTCGAGGACGACCGCGAAGGCCCCGGCGTCCTGGACGGCTTTGGCGTCACGGAGGAGCTGTTGGGCGGCCTCCTCGCCGCGGCCCTGGACGCGATAGCCCATGGTGTTCACGGACTGCGGGGTCAGACCGACGTGCGCCATGACCGGGATGCCGGACTCGACCAGCAACTCGATCTGGCGGTGCGAACGTTCACCGCCCTCCAGCTTGACGGCACCGACCCCGGCCTCCTTCACCAGGCGGGTGGCCGAGCGAAGGGCCTGCACGGGGCCCTCCTGGTACGACCCGAAGGGCAGGTCGCCGACGATCAGGGCCCGCGAGGTGCCCCGTACGACCGCGGCGGAGAGCATGGTCATCTCGTCGAGCGTGACGGGCACGGTCGTCTCGTACCCGAGGTGGCAGTTGCCCGCCGAGTCGCCGACGAGCATGACCGGGATGCCGGCCTCGTCGAAGACGGACGCGGTCATCGCGTCGTACGCGGTGAGCATGGGCCACTTCTCGCCGCGCTCCTTGGCGGCGTTGAGGTCTCGGACAGTGATGCGGCGTGTGCCCTTTCCGCCGTACAGCGTCTTGCTGCTGTCGGGGCTCTTCTGGGCAGCCGAGAGCTGCGTCATCGCAACGGCTCCTTCTGTCATCTCGAGGCGCCCTGACGGCGTCCCCGGATCCCCTCCATGGTGGCACCTCGTGCCATCGAACGGCTAGTGGGCCACCACGGAACACCACTGTGATCGCTGCAACGCGCCGCAAGCTCTCCCGCGTAAGTTCTCGGTAAAGGATTTTAGATACGAGACCGTCTCGTATCGTTATTCGCTAACCTTGATGGCATGACTACTCCCGCCGCCACCGACTCCCGTGTACCGGAGGCCGTGCATCGGCGTCGCTGGATGATCCTCGGCGTGCTGATGCTCAGCCTGCTGATCGTCGTGCTCGACAACTCGATCCTGAACGTAGCGATCAAGACCATCTCGACGCCCGCACCGACCGGTCTTGGAGCCACCCAGAGCGAGCTCGAGTGGGCCATCAACGCGTACACGCTCGTCTTCGCGGGACTGCTGTTCACCGCAGGCCTCCTCGGCGACCGGCTCGGGCGCAAGAAGGTGCTGCTCGGCGGGCTCGCCGTCTTCGGCGGTGCCTCCGCGCTCGCCGCCTTCTCCGGGTCACCGGAGCAACTCATCGGGTTCCGCGCCCTGATGGGGCTCGGTGCCGCCTTCGTGATGCCCGCGACCCTCGCCGTCCTCATGAACGTCTTCGAGCGCGACGAGCAGCCGAAGGCCATCGGCATCTGGGCGGGTGGCGTCGGACTCGCCATCGCCATCGGGCCCATCACCGGAGGGGTGCTCCTCGATCACTTCTGGTGGGGGTCCGTGTTCCTCATCAACGTGCCGATCGTGATCCTCGCGCTCGGGCTGATGGTGTGGCTGGTTCCCGACTCCCGCGATCCGAAGCCCGGCCGGATCGACCCGGTGGGCGTGCTGCTGTCCGTCATCGGGCTCGTCCTGCTCGTGTACGGCATCATCAAGGGCGGCCAGCTCGCCGACTTCACCGACGCCGAGGTGCTGGCGACCATGGGCGCCGGACTCGCCGTACTCGTCGGATTCGTCTGGTACGAGAAGCGCATCGACCACCCGTCCATAGACGTCACGTACTTCAAGAACCGGGTCTTCTCGGCGGCGATCGGCGCCATAGGGCTGGTCTTCTTCGCGCTGATGGGCGTGACGTTCTTCGCGGTCTTCTACACGCAGACCGTGCGCGGCTACTCGCCTTTCCAGACCGGCCTGTTGATGCTGCCGCTGGCCGCGGCGCAGCTCACCTTCGCGCCACGGGCCCGGCTGGTCGTCGACCGCATCGGCTACCGGGCAACGACCGCCGGCGGCATGCTGCTCATCGCCGCGATGCTGGCCGCGTTCACCGTCCTCGACGCCGATACGCCGATCTGGATCCTGGAGGTCATCTTCTTCCTGATGGGCACCGGGATGGCACATGTCATGACGCCCACCAGCGTCGTGATCATGCAGACCATGCCCCGCGAGAAGGCCGGTTCCGCCTCCGCACTCAGCAACACCTTCCGCCAGGTCGGCGGCGCCCTGGGCATCGCCGTACTCGGCTCGGTCCTCTCCGCGTCGTACCGCTCGGGCATCGAGGACAAGCTCACCCTGCTGCCCGCGGACTTGCGGCACCACGCGGGCGAGTCCATCGAGGCCACCCTCGGCGCCGCCGCGAAGCTCGGACCCAAGGGCGAGGCCCTGGTCACCCCGGCGCACGACGCCTTCCTGCACGCCATGCATCTCACCGCCGTGGGCGGAGCCGGTGTCGCCCTGGTCGGAGCCGTGGTGGTGGCGCTGTTCCTGCCGGGCCGGGACCCGGCCCCGAAGGAGCCCGGGGGAGAGGAAACCGAACTGGTGGCTGCCGAGCACTGAGAGAATCGAGCCCGAACAGGGCGCTGGACGAACGGAGTTGACGTGGACCTCGCGGAGCAGGGGGCCGGACGGGGTGGGACCGTGCGGGGGCGCCCGCGCAGTGAGAGCGTGGAGCGTTCCATCATCGAGGGTGTGATCGGGCTCCTGGAGGACGGTGTCCCGCTCGCGGAGATCTCCATAGAGCGCGTCGCCCGCACCGCAGGGGTGGGCAAGGCCACCATCTACCGCCGCTGGAGCGACCGCGAGGAACTCTTCTGCGACGTCATGCGCGCCGCCGAGCAGGCCGACCCGGAGCTGCCCGGCACTTCGATGCGCGACGACCTGATCGCCCTCCTCGAGTCGATACGCAGACGCGGCCTGGCCAACAGGTCGTCGGTGCTCGTGCACAACGTCTTCGCCCAGATGAAGAGCAGCCCCAAGCTGTGGAGCGCGTACCACGCGAACGTGATCGAGCCACGGCGCCGCCTCACCCACGAGGTGGTGCGCCGCGGGCAGGAGAACGGCGAGATCCGCTCCGACGTCGATGTCGAGCTGGTCGGTGACCTGTTCAGCGGTCCCATGCTCGTACGCACCGCCATGCGCCCCGACGCCGAACTCCCCGACCACCTCGCTGAGGAGATCGTCGACACCGTTCTGGAGGGACTGCGGCCCGCCACGTCGTAAAGGCGCCACGTCGTGAAGGTGCCACGCCCAAAGGCACCAAGTCGTGAAGCCTGGCCGACCCCTGAGTGAATGTGAGGGTTTTGTCACAGACCACTGCCGCCGGGTGGACGATCGGAACTGGGCATGCAGGCAGGCACGTCATCGTGCCCGTACTGCCCTCCCCGGGGCGGCCGGAAGGAACGCGATCATCCCCTAGGGTTTTGGGTGCGGGGATGGTGTGAACGGCATGTTGTGAGGCGAGAGTATGGCGCAGGCGTACAAGACGGAGACGGGCGGCGGCGGCCAGGAGTCCGACCGCAGAGTGCCCCGGCTTCAGCGCCTGCTCGACTCCGTTCGCAGCGACCGGCGTATCTGGCGGCGCGGCATCATCCTTGCCGTGTGCGCGGTCCTCCTCGCCCTCGTGATGGTGCTGCACTCACAGATCCCGAACGCGGTCGGCAACTTCGGCTCTCTCAACGAGACGTTCCTGCCCTGGCTGGGCGTCTTCATCCCGCCGCTGCTCGGCCTCGCGCTGCTGAGGCGGTCTGCGACCGCACTGATCGCCGTGCTCGTGCCCGCGATCGTCTGGCTCAACCTCTTCAGCTCACTGATCTTCGACAAGACCGGCAGCGGCGGCGACCTCACCGTCGCCACCCACAACGTCAACGCGGACAACGCGAACCCGTCCGGCACCGCCCGCGCCGTGGCCGCCTCCGGGGCCGACGTGGTGGCCCTGGAGGAGCTGACGGAGACCGCGGTCCCGGTGTACGAGAAGGCCCTCGCCGCGACGTACAAGTACCACTCCGTGCAGGGCACCGTCGGCCTGTGGAGCAAGTACCCGCTGAGCGGTGTCAAGGCCGTCGACATCAAGCTGGGCTGGACGCGCGCCATGCGGGCGACCGTCACCGCACCCGGCGGGCAGCTCGCCGTGTACGTGGCGCACCTGCCCTCCGTACGGGTGAAGATCGAGGCCGGGTTCACCGCGCGGCAGCGCGACAAGAGCGCCGACGCGCTGGGTGCGGCCATCTCCCACGAGAAGTTGCCGAAGGCCGCCCTGCTCGGCGATCTGAACGGCACGATGAACGACCGTTCGCTCAACGCCGTCACCGCGCAGATGCGCTCCACGCAGGGCGCGGCGGGCAGCGGTTTCGGCTTCAGCTGGCCGGCGTCGTTCCCGATGGCGCGGATCGACCAGATCCTGGTGAAGGGCGTCGAACCGGTCACCTCCTGGACCCTGCCGGAGACGGGCAGTGACCATCTCCCGATCGCCGCCCGCGTGAAGCTTGCGGACACCGCCTCGTAACCCCTGGGAATACTGGGCCTGAGAGAGTTTGTTCCGTACTTGAACATACGCTTTACGGAACTTCGCTCTGCAACTCTGAAAGGCCCTCAATGCCCCTGGCACCCCTGCTCTCGCTCGCCGTGGGCGCCTTCGGTCTCGGCACCACCGAATTCGTGATGATGGGCCTGCTGCCCAACGTCGCCGATGACCTGTACATATCCATCCCCACCGCCGGGCACCTCGTCTCGGCGTACGCGCTCGGTGTCGTCGTCGGCGCCCCGCTGCTCGCCGCGGTGACGGCGAAGATGTCGCGCCGCAAGGTGCTGATCGGCCTGATGGCGCTGTTCGTCGTGGGCAACGCGCTCTCGGCGTTCGCGCCCGACCACCACTGGCTGCTCGCCGCCCGGCTGCTGAGCGGTCTGCCGCACGGCGCGTTCTTCGGTGTGGGCGCCGTCGTCGCCACCAGCCTGGTCGCGCCCGAGCGCAAGGCGCGCTCGGTCTCGCTGATGTTCCTGGGGCTGACCGTCGCGAACATCGCGGGGGTTCCCGTGGCGACCCTCATGGGCCAGCACCTCGGCTGGCGTGCCACGTTCCTCGGCGTCAGCGCGATCGGCCTCGCGGCCATCGCCTCGCTGGCCCTGCTCCTGCCGCACGACCACACGCAGACCCCCGCCACAGGACTGCGCGGCGAACTGGCCGCCCTGCGCCCGCTCCCCGTCTGGCTCGCCCTCGCGACGACGGTCGCCGGCTTCGGTGCGCTGTTCTCCGCGTACAGCTACATCACGCCGATGCTGACGGACTCCGCCGGGTACGCGGACTCCCGGGTGACGGTGCTGCTGGCGCTGTTCGGTGTCGGTGCCACCGTCGGCAACCTGCTCGGCGGGCGGCTCGCCGACCACTCCCTGCGGGGCACTCTCTTCGGCGGCCTCACGGCGCTGAGCGCGGTCCTCGCCCTGTTCCCGCTGCTGATGAGCACGCAGTGGAGTGCCGCGCTGGCGGTGCTCCTGCTCGGCACGGCCGCCTTCGTCACCGGCTCCCCGCTCCAGCTGATGGTCATGGAGAAGGCCTCCGCGGCCCCCTCCCTCGCCTCCTCCGCCAACCAGGCCGCCTTCAACCTCGCCAACGCGGGTGGCGCCCTTGTGGGCGGGGTCGCCCTGGCGGCGGGCTTCGGAGTGACGTCTCCGGCGCTCGCGGGCGCGGCGCTTGCCGTGCTGGGGCTGGGGGTTGCGGCGTTCGCGTACGCGGTGGACCGGCGCCGGGCGGTGCCGGCGGTGCACGTCAGCCGTCTGGTCGCCACGCATGTGCCGCAGCGGCGGGAAGCGGCTCGCCGCTGACCTGCCTGGATACGAGGTGTGGGCGCCCGGTGCACACCGGGCGCCCCCACCTCGCTGCAAGGGGGCGCCCTCCTCCGTACGGGCAACCACACCGGACCCGTCCGTGTCTGCCGGCCGGGCTGATCCCCGCCCTGTCAGTTGGGCTCCGGCAGACGGCCGAGGTGCTTGGTGACGCGGTCGCGCAGCAGGAGGTACTCCTTCCAGCGGCGGGGCAGAGGGCCCGGTGGGCGCTCCACGTGCCGGGCGGCGGTGACGGTCTGGCCGTGCAGGAACTGCTCGCGTGTCAGGTCGAGCTCCACACCGCTGGGCAGCCGGTTCCACCAGTGGAAGCCGTGCTGGGCTCCGTCGAGATACACCTCGCCGACCACGAGGTCGCCGCCGAAGACGTCGTTGACTATCAGGGCAGTGATGTCACAGTGACCCCAGGCCGGGTTGCCCGGCTGCCACTCGGCGCGAGCGAGGTCGTCCGGGGAACAGGTGTCGGCGGCCCAGCCGGATCTCAGGGCCTTGTCCAGATCGAGCAGGTTCCAGGGAGTCATGCCCTCCAGCATCACAGCCACCACTGACATCGGAGCAGAGGCCGGGCGAGACGCCGCAGGGGCGACGGTTCGCGAACCGTCGCCCCTGCGTGGGGTTCCAGCGAGACGCCCCGACCGACCTGCGCCTACAGAACCGGCAGGTTCTTCCGCAGCTCGAAGGCCGTGACCTCGCTGCGGTACTCCTCCCACTCCTGGCGCTTGTTGCGCAGGAAGAAGTCGAAGACGTGCTCGCCCAGGGTCTCGGCGACCAGGTCGCTGCGCTCCATCAGGGAGAGGGCCTCGCCGAGGTTCTGCGGGAGGGGTTCGATGCCCATGGCGCGGCGTTCGGCGTCCGTGAGGGCCCAGACGTCGTCCTCGGCACCCGGCGGGAGCTCGTAGCCCTCCTCGATGCCCTTGAGGCCGGCGGCCAGCAGGGCCGCGTAGGCCAGGTACGGGTTCGCGCCCGAGTCCAGGGAGCGGACCTCGACCCGCGCGGAACCGGTCTTGCCGGGCTTGTACATCGGGACGCGGACCAGGGCCGAGCGGTTGTTGTGGCCCCAGCAGATGTACGAGGGGGCCTCACCGCCGGCGCCGGCGGTGCGTGCGGCGCCGCCCCAGATGCGCTTGTACGAGTTGACCCACTGGTTCGTCACCGCCGCGATCTCCGCCGCGTGCTTCAGCAGACCCGCGATGAAGGAGCGGCCCACCTTGGAGAGCTGGTATTCCGAGCCCGACTCGTAGAACGCGTTCCGGTCGCCTTCGAAGAGCGAGAGGTGCGTGTGCATGCCGCTGCCCGGGTGCTCGGAGAACGGCTTCGGCATGAAGGTCGCCTGGACGCCCTGCTCCAGCGCCACCTGCTTCATGACCAGGCGGAACGTCATGATGTTGTCGGCCGTGGACAGCGCGTCCGCGTACCTGAGGTCGATCTCCTGCTGGCCCGGCGCGCCCTCGTGGTGCGAGAACTCGACCGAGATGCCCATCGACTCCAGCATCGTGATCGCCTGACGGCGGAAGTCCATGCCGACGTTCTGCGGGGTGTGGTCGAAGTAGCCGGAGTTGTCGGCGGGCGTCGGGCGCGAGCCGTCCAGTGGGCGGTCCTTCAGCAGGAAGAACTCGATCTCGGGGTGGGTGTAGAAGGTGAAGCCCAGGTCGGAGGTCTTGGCGAGGGCGCGCTTCAGTACGTACCGCGGGTCCGCGAAGGACGGGGAGCCGTCCGGCATGAGGATGTCGCAGAACATACGGGCCGTACCGGGGGCCTCCGCGCGCCACGGCAGGACCTGGAAGGTCGACGGGTCCGGCTTGGCGATCATGTCGGACTCGTAGACCCGGGCGAAGCCCTCGATCGCGGAGCCGTCGAAGCCGATGCCCTCGTCGAAGGCCTGCTCCAGCTCGGCCGGAGCCACGGCCACGGACTTCAGGAAGCCCAGCACGTCCGTGAACCACAGCCGTACGAACCGGATGTCGCGTTCCTCCAGCGTCCGGAGTACGAACTCCTGCTGCTTGTCCATCTTCCGCTTCCACCCATCCTTGCTGGTCAGGCCGCCTGCTCCCGCGCCAGGGAGGCGGTCGGGCACATGAGCATCCCACCACAACACCATTTCGTGCGCGTTGCGGACCTTGATCGGGCGGCCGACCTCGGTCTGAACGCCTCACGTACGGCAGGTGTCCTGCCCTGCTGCCAATAGTGCCTGCTCACCCGAGCCCCTGTAATGCCGGGGCGGGAAATGTGCGGCCGACAACCAGGGGCCCTACGTATGCCGCTTCCGGCCGGACTACGATCAACCTCACCCGACCGTCTCTCCCCCAAGGCCCCGAAGGACTCACCATGGGTTCCGCGAAGAACAAAGCGTCCGCGTCGCGCAAGGCACGCATAGAGGAGATGCGCCGCGCCGAGCAGACCCGCGAGCGCCGCAACCGGATCCTCACGATCACCGCGAGCGTGGTCATAGTCGGCGGCCTCGTGGCCGGAGGTACGTACCTCATCAACTCGCAGTCCGAGGACGACAGCAGCAGCTCGTCGGCCGGCCAGAAGGGGAAGTTCGTCACGGGCGAGGACGGCGTCAGGACCTGGAACACGAAGCTGACCCAGACCCACGTCAACGGCGACGTCAAGTACGCGATGAACCCCCCGGTGGGCGGCGACCACAACCAGGTGTGGATGAACTGCGACGGCGACGTCTACACCGAGGAGATCAAGAAGGTGAACGCCGTGCACTCCCTGGAGCACGGCGCGGTCTGGGTGACGTACAACAGCAAGGCCTCGGACGCGGACGTGAAGGCGCTCGCGGACAAGGTCGAGAAGACCCCGTACTCGCTGATGAGCCCGGTCGAGGACCAGAAGGACCCGATCATGCTCTCCGCCTGGGGCAAGCAGCGCACGGTGACGAGCGCGAGCGACCCGAATGTGAACAAGTTCTTCGAGACGTACGTACAGGGCGAGCAGACGCCGGAGAAGGGCGCCGCATGCACCGGCGGCCTCGACAAGTAGCAGCCCGTACGCAAGAAAAAGACGAAGCAAGCAGAAAGCCGTGGCAACGATGAAGCACGTCGGCTGGATCGCCGGGGCCGCCGCGGCCGTCCTCGTGGCGGCCGGCGGGATCACATACGCGATCGCCGATGGCGACTCGGGCGTACGGATCCCGGCGGCCGACTCCGCGGACGCGGGCTTCGCGCGCGACATGGCGGTCCACCACCAGCAGGCCGTCGAGATGTCGTACATCGTGCGGGACCGCACCCAGGACGAAGAGGTGCGCCGTCTCGCGTACGACATCGCGCAGACGCAGGCCAACCAGCGCGGCATGCTGATCGGCTGGCTGGACCTGTGGCAGCTGCCGAAGGTGTCCGCGGACCCGCCGATGACGTGGATGGGCATGGGCGACATGCCCTCCGGCGAGGACGGCGCGCTGATGCCCGGGATGGCGACCGACACCGAGCTGAAGTCGCTCGGGAAGGCGAGCGGCAAGGCCGCCGAGATCCGCTTCCTCCAGCTGATGTACGCCCATCACATGGGCGGTGTGCACATGGCCGAGGGCTGCGTGGAGCGGTGCGAGGTCGAGGTGGAGCGCGATCTCGCGCGGGGCATGGTCGAGGCCCAGGAGTCGGAGATGAAGCTGATGACGGACCTGCTGAAGAAACGGGGGGCGAAGCCGCCCGAGTAGCAGGGGCTGCGCCCCGTCAGTGGCGCGGGCGTGGGCTGGCCCACACCCCATCGCGTCTCTTTGACGATTACACTGGGCCGCGTGCCTCAACTACGCCTCGCCCTGAATCAGATCGACTCGACCGTCGGCGATCTCGCCGGCAACGCCGAGTCGATCGTCCGCTGGACCCGGCACTCCGCCGAGCAGGGAGCGCATCTGGTGGCGTTCCCGGAGATGGTGCTGACCGGGTATCCCGTCGAGGACCTGGCCCTGCGGCCGTCCTTCGTCGAGGCCTCTCGGGCGGCCCTGCGGGACCTCGCCGCGCGCCTCGCCGACGAGGGCTTCGGGGAGCTGCCGGTGATCGTCGGCTACCTCGACCGGTCCGAGGCCGCTCAGCCGAAGTTCGGCCAGCCGGCCGGAGCGCCGCAGAACGCCGCCGCCGTGCTGCACGGAGGCGAGGTGGCGCTCACCTTCGCCAAGCACCACCTGCCGAACTACGGCGTCTTCGACGAGTTCCGCTACTTCGTGCCCGGCGACACCCTGCCGATCGTGCGGGTCCACGGCATCGACGTGGCCCTCGCCATCTGCGAGGACCTCTGGCAGGACGGCGGGCGAGTCCCGGCCACCCGGACCGCCGGGGCCGGGCTGCTGCTCTCCGTCAACGCCTCCCCGTACGAGCGCGACAAGGACGACACCCGTCTTGAGCTGGTGCGCAAGCGGGCGCAGGAGGCCGGCTGCACGACCGCGTACCTCGCCATGATGGGCGGGCAGGACGAGCTGGTCTTCGACGGGGACTCGATCGTGGTCGACCGGGACGGTGAAGTCGTCGCGCGGGCCCCGCAGTTCGCCGAGGGCTGCGTCGTACTCGACCTCGATCTGCCGGCCGCGGCCGCCGAGCCGCTGTCCGCCCGCGGCGGAGCCGCTGATGGACGCCTCGTGGACGACGGCATGCGGATCGAGCACCTCGTCATCTCCGAGGACCCGCTGCCCGCGTACGAGCCGGCGCTCACCGGTGGATACGCGGAGCGGCTGGACGACGACGAGGAGGTGTACTCGGCGCTCGTGGTGGGCCTTCGGGCGTACGTCGCGAAGAACGGTTTCCGTTCGGTGCTGATCGGGCTCTCCGGTGGCATCGACTCCGCGCTCGTGGCCGCCATCGCCTGTGATGCGCTCGGCGCGGAGAACGTGTACGGGGTCTCGATGCCGTCCAAGTACTCCTCGGACCACTCCAAGGGGGACGCGGCCGAGCTGGCGCGGCGGACCGGGCTCAACTTCCGGACCGTACCGATCGAGCCGATGTTCGACGCGTACATGGGGTCGCTGGGGCTCACGGGTCTCGCCGAGGAGAACCTCCAGTCGCGGCTGCGCGGCACGATGCTGATGGCGATCTCCAACCAGGAGGGGCACATCGTGCTGGCGCCGGGCAACAAGTCCGAGCTGGCGGTGGGGTATTCGACGCTCTACGGCGACTCGGTGGGAGCGTACGGTCCCATCAAGGACGTCTACAAGTCCTCGGTCTTCCGGCTCGCCGCGTGGCGCAACCGTGCGGCGGCCGAGCGCGGGCAGACTCCGCCGATCCCCGAGAACTCCCTCACGAAGCCGCCGAGCGCGGAGCTGCGCCCCGGGCAGGTCGACACGGACTCGCTTCCCGACTACCCGGTCCTGGACGCGATCCTGGAGCTCTACGTCGACCGTGACACGGGCGCCGACGCGATCGTCGCGGCCGGGTTCGACCGCGATCTGGTCGTGAGGACCCTGCGCATGGTCGACGCGGCCGAGTACAAGCGCCGCCAGTACCCGCCGGGCACCAAGATCTCGGCGAAGGGCTTCGGCAAGGACCGCCGCCTGCCGATAACGAACCGCTGGCGCGAGCACGCGTAAGCGCTCCGCTGGAAGGGCGGCGACAGGCGCGCTCTCGGAGATCGTTCAGAGGGATCTCCGAGAGCGCGCCTGCCCTTCCCGCGCCTGCCCTTCCCGCGCCTGCTCAGCCCTCCCGCTGCCGCCTCTGCTCGGCCAGCAGCTCGTGCAAGGGCTCCGTGGCCCGGCGGCGGTACTCCTGGATGGACCAGCCGTTGCCGTCCGGGTCCTTGAAGCTCATGAAGGTGGCTCCGTCCTCCGGTGTGTACTGCACCGGCTCGGAGACCTCCAGGCCGCGTTCGGTCAGTTCGGCGTGGGCCGCCTTGATGTCCGTGACGCACAGCTGAAGGCCCTGGTACGAGCCCGGGGCCGGCGTCGGGCCGTCCATCGTGTCCCAGAGGGTGTCACCGAGGGCGATCGAGCAGCCGGAGCCCGGAGGCGTCAGCTGGACGATGCGCATGCCGGGCATGACTTCCTGGTCGATGTCGACATGGAAGCCGACCTTGTCCCGGTAGAAGTCCCGGGCCCGGTCGATGTCGCTGACCGGCAGTGGGATCACTTCGAGCGTGTACTCCATCACTGGTGTCCTCCAGTTCGCCCCGACGAAAGAGTCACTCGAACCGCCAGCGGGTCTGACCGAACGGCTCTCCCTTACCGAAGCCGAAAACGATCCGTGGCGCCACCGAAAAGACGAAGGCGTCGCCCGGGCCGTGGTGGAAGCGGCCGTCCCGCACCTCGAAGTGCCAGAAGCTGCCGTACTTGCGCTCCCAGGCGTCGGCCAGTTCGCGCAGCCGGCCGTCGTCCGTGACTCGGACCGCCTCGCCCTCCACGACCAGGTCGTAGCCCTTGTTCCAGGTGTTCGTGCCGGTGGTCAGCACGACGTTCGGATTCCGCTCCAGGTTTCTCGCCTTGCGCTCCTCGGACCCGGTGCAGAAGTGCAGCGCGCCGTCCGCCCACACCGCGGGCAGCGGTGTGACATGCGGCCGCCCGTCGGGCCGTACCGTCGAGATCCAGAACAGCTCGGCCTCGGAGAGCATCGCCTCGGTCTCCGACCAGGGCGGTGCGGTGGCGCCGTCGCTGCTGTACCGGGGGTCGAGTTCGGCTCGTGGTTCCGGTGATGCCATGCGGTTTCGCCTCGTCTTCTTCTCTGTGTCCTCTGTTCCGTGACTTCTCCTCAAGGACAGACTCCGCCGCCCGCCCGAACTCATCGCCCGCACTCCCGTCCGGGCGCTCACCGCAAGCACTCCGGTTAGGCTCATGGCCATACGACCTTGATCCGAGGGGAGGCCGGGGATGGCGACGCCGGGGCGCAGGAGCAGTACCTTCTCGCGGCTGCTGCGGCACGGTTTCACCGATCCGTCGGCCGCCGAGCGGCTTCTGGAGAGCGGCGAGCTGGCGCCGATAAGGAACGACCCGGTGCTGCTCGACGCACTCGGGGAGACCGCCGATCCGGACCTGGCGCTGCTCGGGCTCGTACGGCTCGTCGAAGCGCAGAAGGACCACGCGGGACAGCGCGAGCTGCTGGACACGCTGATCTCGGCGAAGCCGCTGCGCGACCGGCTCCTCGGAGTGCTCGGCGCCTCCGCCGCGCTCGGTGACCATCTCGCCCGGCATCCGCTCGACTGGCAGGCGCTCGTGATGTACGAGCCGCAGGACCTGCACCCCGGGATCGCGGAGTTCGAACGCGGCCTCGCCGAAGCCGCCGACCCGGTGTCCCTGCGCGTCGCCTACCGCCGCTGCCTGCTGTCCATCGCCGCACGGGACGTATGCGGAACCACCGACCTCGCCGAGACCGCCGCCGAACTCGCGGACCTCGCGACCGCCACGCTGCGCGCCGCACTCGCCATCGCCCGGGCCGCCGCCCCCGAGGACGCCGCCATGTGCCGCCTCGCGGTCATAGCGATGGGCAAGTGCGGGGGCCAGGAGCTGAACTACGTCTCCGACGTCGACGTCATCTTCGTCGCGGAGGCCGTGAACGGAGCCGACGAGGGCAAGGCCCTGCGCGCTGCGACCCGGCTCGCCTCCCACCTGATGCGGATCTGCTCCGAGACCACCGTCGAGGGCTCGATCTGGCCCGTCGACGCCAATCTGCGGCCGGAGGGCAGAAACGGCCCGCTGGTCCGTACGCTCTCCAGCCACCTCGCCTACTACCAGCGCTGGGCCAAGACCTGGGAGTTCCAGGCCCTGCTCAAGGCCCGGCCGGTCGCCGGGGACATCGAACTCGGCGAGGAGTACATCGCCACGCTCGCCCCCCTCGTCTGGCAGGCAGCCGAACGCGAGAACTTCGTCCCCGACGTCCAGAAGATGCGCCGCCGCGTCGTGGAGAACATCCCCGTCGCCGAGATCGAGCGCGAGCTGAAACTCGGTCCCGGCGGACTGCGGGATGTCGAGTTCGCCGTACAGCTCCTGCAGTTGGTGCACGGCCGGGCCGACACGTCGCTACGGAGCCGGACCACGCTGGAGGCCCTGAAGGCACTGGCCGCGGGCGGCTACGTGGGGCGCTCCGACGCCGTGCAGCTGGACGAGGCGTACCGCTTCCTGCGCTCGATGGAGCACCGTATCCAGCTCTACCGGCTGCGGCGTACGCATCTCGTGCCGGAGAGCGACGCCGATCTGCGCCGTATCGGCCGCTCGCTCGGCCTGCGCACCGACCCTGTCACCGAGCTGAACCGTCAGTGGCGGCGGCACACCTCCGTCGTACGACGCCTGCACGAGAAACTCTTCTACCGGCCGCTGCTCGACGCCGTGGCCCAACTAGCGCCGGGCGAGGCCCGGTTGAGCGCGGACGCGGCCCGCGAGCGGCTGGTCGCCCTCGGCTACGCGGACCCGGCGTCCGCACTGCGCCACCTGGAGGCGCTGGCGTCCGGCGTCACCCGCAAGGCGGCGATCCAGCGGACGCTGCTGCCCGTGCTCCTCGGCTGGTTCGCGGACTCCGCCGACCCGGACGCGGGACTGCTCAACTTCCGCAAGGTGTCGGACGCCCTGGGCAAAACGCCCTGGTACCTACGGCTGCTCCGGGACGAGGGAGCCGCCGCCGAGAACCTGGCCCGGGTCCTGTCCGCCGGGCGGCTGGCCCCCGACCTGCTGATGCGGGCCCCGGAGGCGGTGGCGCTGCTCGGCGACGGCAACGGCGACGGGGGCGGGGGCGGCCTCGGCCCTCGCGACCGTGCCCACCTGGAGCAGGAGATCCTCTCCGCCGTGGGGCGCGCCGACGGGGGAGAGGCCGCGGTCACCGCCGCGCGCGGGGTGCGTCGGCGCGAGCTGTTCCGTACGGCCGCCGCCGACATCGTCCGTTCGTACGGCACGGAGGAGTCGCCCGCCGCCGCCGCCGATCAGGGCGCGCTCGTCGACATGGTCGGCGGCGCGGTGTCCGACCTGACGGCCGCGACGCTCGCCGGGACGCTGCGTGCCGTCGTACGGCAGGGCTGGGGGGACACGCTGCCGACCCGCTTCGCGGTGATCGGGATGGGGCGGTTCGGCGGGCACGAGCTGGGTTACGGCTCTGACGCGGACGTGTTGTTCGTGCACGAACCACGCGAGGGCGTGCCCGAGCAGGAGGCCTCGCAGGCCGCCCACGCCGTGGTCGCGGAAATGCGGCGGCTGCTGCAGATCCCGAGTTCCGACCCGCCGTTGCTGATCGACGCCGATCTGCGGCCGGAGGGGAAGTCGGGGCCGCTGGTACGGACGCTGAACTCGTACGAGGCGTACTACCGGCGCTGGTCCCTGGTCTGGGAGTCCCAGGCCCTGCTGCGAGCCGTACCCGTCGCCGGGGACGCGGACCTGGGGCAGCGGTTCATCGAATTGATCGACCCCCTGCGGTATCCCGCGGAAGGACTCGGCGACGACGCCATACGCGAGATCCGCCGCCTGAAGGCCCGTATGGAATCCGAGCGCCTGCCGCGCGCCGCCGATCCCACCCTCCACACCAAGCTCGGCCGCGGCGGACTGTCCGACGTGGAGTGGACGGTGCAGCTTCTCCAGCTCCAGCACGGCTGGGCGGAGCCGGGCCTGCGCACGACGCGTACGCGCGAGGCCCTGTCCGCCGCGTGCGCCGCCGGACTGATCTCCGCCGAGGACGCCTCGATACTGGACGAGGCGTGGGTGCTGGCCACGCGGGTGCGGAACGCGGTGATGCTGGTGCGGGGGCGGGCCGGCGACACGTTCCCGTCGGGCGGGCGCGAGCTGGCGGCGGTGGGCCGGTATCTGGGGTTCGGGCCGGGGCATGTGGGCGACATGCTGGACGCGTATCGGCGTACGACGCGGCGGGCTCGGGGCGTGGTGGAGGAGTTGTTCTACGGGGGGTAGGGGGCTTGGGGGTTGTCTCGCCCCCGCCGCCCTTACCCGTCCCATCCCGGGGCCAGGCCCCGGAGCCCGCTGGGGGCTGCGCCCCAGACCGCTTTCGGGGCTCCGCCCCTGGACCTGCTGGGGGCTTCGCCCCTGGACCTGCTGGGGGCTTCGCCCCCGGACCCCCTTCGGGGCTTCGCCCCCGGACCTGCTCGGGGCTTCGCCCCCGGACCTGCTCGGGGCTTCGCCCCCGGACCCCGGTGGGGGCTTCGCCCCCGGACCCCGCTGGGGGCTTCGCCCCCGGACCCCCTTCGGGGCTCCGCCCCTGGACCCCGCTGGGGGCTTCGCCCCCGGACCCCGCTGGGGGCTTCGCCCCGGACCCCGCTGGGGGCTTCGCCCCGGACCCCGCTGGGGGCTCCGCCCCTGGACCCGCTCGGGGCTTCGCCCCGTACCCGGTTTAGGGGGCCAGCCCCCGGACCCCCGGCTCCTCAATCGCCGGAGGGGCTGATTTTGCGCAGCCCCGGGCTGAATTCCGCAGCTGAGATTCCGTTGCCCAGGCGGAACTTTGCAGGCCACGCCCGCATCAATCAGCCCGTCTGGGGGCACCTCCCAGCGGTAGCTGGGGGAGTTTGAGGACGAGGCCGTTCAGGCCGATGGGGGTCTGGGGGCGCAGCCCTCGGCGGGGTCCAGGGGCGGAGCCCCTTGGTATGGGACGGGTAGGGGCGGCGGGGGCGAAAACCCCCGGCTCCGCCCCCTCTGCACCGGTACCAGCCGCGGCAACCCGTACGGCAGTACCCCGTACCAGACCCACGCCACCGCGAAGCCGAACCCCAGGCACAGCACACCCCCCACCGCGTCCAGCCAGAAGTGGTTGGCCGTGGCGACGATGACCACCAGCGTGGCCGTGGGGTAGAGGAGGCCGAGGACCCGGACCCAGGGGACGGAGGCGAGGGCGAAGATCGTCAGGCCGGACCAGACGGACCAGCCGATGTGCATGGAGGGCATCGCGGCGTACTGGTTCGACATGCTCTTCAGGTCACCGGACGCCATGGAGCCCCAGGTCTGGTGGACGACGACCGTGTCGACGAAGTCGCTGCCGTTCATCAGGCGGGGTGGCGCGAGCGGATACAGGTAGTAGCCGACGAGGGCGACACCCGTGGTCGCGAACAGCACCATACGGGTCGCCGCGTAGCGGCCGGGATGGCTACGGAAGAGCCATACCAGGACACCGAGCGTGACGATGAAGTGCAGTGTCGCGTAGTAGTAGTTCATGCCGACGATCAGCCACGTCACCGAGTTCACGGCGTGGTTGACGGTCTCCTCGACGGCGATCCCGAGGTGGTGCTCCACCTTCCAGATCCAGTCGGCGTTCCGCAGCGCCTCGGCCTTCTGCTCCGGAACGGCGTTGCGGATGAGCGAGTACGTCCAGTAACTCACCGCGATCAGCAGGATCTCGAACCAGAGGCGGGGACGACGGGGTGCCCGCAGCCGGCGCAGGAAGTCCTGGCCCGCGCGGTAGCGGCCGTCGACCTCGTCCGCGACGGGCGTCGGACCGGCCTGCTGACGGCCTTCCGTAGTCGTCACCGTCGTCTCACCCATAAGGAAAGAGTCTGCCAGAGAATCCGTCCCCCACCGATCATCCGTCGGTCGGGTCCTGGGCGCACGTTCTAAGCCTGAGGGACCTATAGGCGCGGCGTTTTCTACTGCCTAGGGACGATTCCGTTCCCCAGGGGACGAAGCGGTCGAACCCCGCACCACCAGCTCCGGCATGAACACGAACTCACTGTGGGGAGCCGGTGTTCCCCCGATCTCCTCCAGCAACGTGCGCACGGCCGCCTGTCCCATGGCCGGCACCGGCTTGCGGATCGTCGTGAGCGGCGGGTCGGTGAACGCTATGAGCGGGGAGTCGTCGAAGCCGACCACCGAGACGTCCCGCGGAACCTCCAGGCCACGCTGCCGAGCCGCCCGGATCGCACCGAGCGGCATCATGTCGCTCGCGCAGACGACGGCCGTGCACGCGCGGTCGATCAGAGCGGTGGCCGCGGCCTGGCCGCCTTCCAGGGTGTGGAGCGAGTGCTGCACCAGGCGCTGCTCGACGTCGTCCGTACTCAGGCCCAGCAGGTCCTGCATCGTCCGCACGAAGCCCTCGATCTTCCGCTGTACGGGCACGAACCGCTTCGGGCCGAGCGCGAGCCCGATGTTCGTATGACCCAGCGAGACGAGGTGGGTGACGGCGAGAGCCATCGCCGCGCGGTCGTCCGGCGAGATGAAAGGGGCCTGGACCTTCGGCGAGAAACCGTCCACGAGGACGTAGGGGACGCCCTGGCCGCGCAGCCGCTCGTAGCGCTGCATGTCCGCGGAGGTGTCGGCGTGCAGCCCCGAGACGAAGATGATCCCGGCGACACCCCGGTCGACGAGCATCTCCGTCAGTTCGTCCTCGGTGGAGCCGCCCGGAGTCTGCGTCGCGAGGACCGGCGTGTAGCCCTGGCGGGTCAGGGCCTGGCCGATGACCTGGGCCAGCGCCGGGAATATCGGGTTCTCCAGCTCCGGCGTGATCAGGCCGACCAGACCCTCGCTGCGCTGCCGCAGCCGTACCGGGCGTTCGTAGCCGAGGACGTCCAGTGCGGCCAGTACGGACTGGCGGGTGGTGGCGGCGACGCCCGGCTTCCCGTTCAGGACGCGGCTGACGGTCGCTTCGCTCACCCCCGCCTGGGCTGCGATGTCGGCAAGCCGTGTGGTCACAGGGGTGGACTGTACCGGCCGGGTGCCGCCTTGCACACCGATCCGGCGTGGTGGGCGACCTGGTGACCGGCCCGGTCCGGGCTGCTGGGTCATCGCGCTCCCTGATGAAAGTGGCGGCAAAGGCTTGCAGAGTCTTGCATAGGCGGCAGGGCGGCTCTACGTCCGTAAACAAGCGTCTCACGCCGGTCGCTCCTGGGTCACGTCCGGATAACATCGAAGATCACTTGCACTTTTTTGCTGCAAGCTCTTTCGTAACGCTTGCAGCGCTGTTACGTTCAGCGTCGCCCGGCGGCGGCAGCGACGCAGTCCGCGAGTCGGCGGCGAGCGGCGGACGGGGCCGCTCTCAAACCACACGGGCTTTCACCCTCAAGGAGAACTCATGCGGCGTGGCATAGCGGCCACCGCGCTGGTGGCGTCCCTCGCCCTCACGGCGACGGCCTGCGGCGGCAGTGACAGCGGCAGCGACGAGTCGGACGGCCCCCTCACCATCACCTGGTGGGACACCTCCAACGCCACCAATGAGGCACCCACGTACCAGGCCCTGGTCAAGGAATTCGAGAAGGCCAACCCTGACATCAAGGTCGACTACGTCAACGTGCCCTTCGACCAGGCGCAGAACAAGTTCGACACCGCCGCCGGAGCCAAGGGCGCCCCGGACGTCCTGCGCTCCGAGGTCGGCTGGACCCCCGCCTTCGCCAAGAAGGGCTTCTTCCTGCCGCTTGACGGCACCGAGGCCCTCGCGGACCAGGGCAAGTTCCAGTCCAGCCTGATCGAGCAGGCCAAGTACGACGGCAAGACGTACGGCGTCCCCCTGGTCACCGACACGCTCGCGCTGGTCTACAACAAGGACCTCTTCAAGCAGGCCGGCATCAGTGAGCCGCCCGCCACCTGGGACGACCTGAAGAAGGCCGCCGCCACCATCAAGGACAAGACCGGCGTCGACGGCTACTGGGGCTCCACCCAGGCCTACTACGCGCAGTCCTTCCTCTACGGCGAGGGCGCCGACACCGTCGACGCCGACGCCAAGAAGATCACCGTCAAGTCGCCCGCCGCGGTCAAGGGCTACGAGACCTGGGAGAGCCTCTTCGACGGCAAGGGCCTGCACAAGGCCGACACCACCGCCGACGCGTACGCCCATATCCAGGAGGCGTTCGTCAGCGGCAAGGTCGCCTCGATCATCCAGGGCCCCTGGGAGATCACGAACTTCTACAAGGGCTCGGCCTTCAAGGACAAGGCCAACCTCGGCATCGCCACCGTCCCGGCCGGCTCCACCGGCAAGGCGGGCGCCCCGACCGGCGGCCACAACCTCTCCGTGTACGCCGGTTCGGACCAGGCGCACCAGGAGGCCTCGCTGAAGTTCCTGAAGTTCATGTCCTCGGCGAAGTCCCAGGAGACGATCGCCCTCAAGAACTCCACGCTGCCGACCCGCGACGACGCCTACACCGCCGAGGTCAAGGCCGACCCGGGCATCGCCGGCTACCAGGACGTGCTCCCCGCCGCCCAGCCGCGTCCGGCGCTGCCCGAGTACAGCTCCCTGTGGACCCCGCTCGACACCGAACTGAACGAGGTCGCCGGCGGCAAGAAGTCCCTCGACGAGGGCCTGAGCAGCGCTCAGACCGCGATCGCCAAGCTGGTCCCGGACTTCAGCAAGTGACTCCGCGTGGCCGTCGGGTCCCCCTGATCCCGGGGGAGGGACCCGACGGCCACCGGCCTGCCGCCACCCGGCTCACCCCTGATCCGCAGATCTCCCCGAAGGTTGTCGACCATGACAGTCGCCATCGACCGCGCGACCGGCAAGCGCCGCGGTGAGCGAGCCCCGCGCCCCGGGCCGCTGAGGCGCCTCAGGCACAGCTACCAGAAGTACTGGTACGCGTACGCGATGATCACTCCCGTGGTCGTCGTGCTCGGTGTCCTCGTGCTCTACCCCCTGGGGTACGGCCTCTACCTGTCGCTCACCGACGCCAACAGCCTCAACACGGCCCGCACTATCGGCGTCAACGAGATCGAGGCGACGTACAAGTTCATCGGTCTCGACAACTACGCCGACCTCCTGTGGGGCGAGACCGCCTACGACCGCTTCTGGTCGCACTTCATCTGGACGATCGTCTGGACGGCCGCCTGCGTCGTCCTGCACTACTCCATCGGTCTCGGCCTCGCGCTGCTGCTCAACCAGAAGCTGCGCGGACGGACGCTCTACCGCCTGATCCTGGTCCTGCCGTGGGCCGTGCCCACCTTCGTCACCGTCTTCGGCTGGCGCTTCATGCTCGCCGACAGCGGCGTCATCAATGCGGCTCTCGACGCGATGCACCTGCCGACGCCGCTGTGGCTGGAGGACACCTTCTGGCAGCGGTTCGCCGCGATCATGGTCAACACCTGGTGCGGTGTGCCGTTCATGATGGTCTCGCTGCTCGGCGGACTGCAGTCGATCGACTCGGCGCTGTACGAGGCCGCCGAGATGGACGGCGCCAGCGCCTGGCAGCGGTTCCGGTACGTCACCCTGCCGGGCCTGAGGTCCGTCAGCTCCACCGTCGTACTCCTCGGCGTCATCTGGACCTTCAACCAGTTCGCCATCATCTTCCTGCTGTTCGGCAACACCGCCCCGGACGTCGACATCCTCGTGACCTGGGCGTACTACCTGGGCTTCGGCCAGCAGCCACGCGACTACGCGCAGTCGGCGGCCTACGGCATCCTGCTCCTCTCCATCCTGATCGTCTTCACCTCCGTCTACCGCCGCTGGCTGAACCGCAACGATCCGCAGCTCGCGATCTGAGGCAGGAGTCCCCATGAGCACCACGACGCTTCCGACCACCTCAGCGACGGATCAGGCCCCGGGCGCGGTCCGGCCGCGCAAGACCCGCCGCCGCGGCGAGCGCGGCCTCGGCGCCTCCCTCGCCTCACACGGCATCCTGATCGTCGCGAGCCTGATCGCGCTGTTCCCGATCGCCTGGCTGGTCTTCCTGTCCCTCGGCCCGGACAAGGACGACTACCTCCACCCCGGGCGCATCTTCGGGAAGATGACCTTCGACAACTACGTCTTCGTGCTCCAGGAGACGAAGTTCTTCGACTGGCTGACGAGCACGCTCCTCGTCTCACTCGGTACGACGCTCATCGGCGTGCTGGTCGCGGCGACGACCGGTTACGCGGTCTCGCGAATGCGCTTCCCGGGCTACAAGAAGTTCATGTGGGTGCTGCTGGTGACCCAGATGTTCCCGATCGCCGTACTGATCGTGCCCATGTACCAGATTCTGTCGGAACTCCAGCTCATCGACAGTTACCTTGGCCTGGTCCTCGTCTACTGCTCGACGGCCGTGCCGTACTGCGCCTGGCTGCTCAAGGGCTACTTCGACACGATCCCGTTCGAGATCGACGAGGCCGGGCGCGTCGACGGGCTGACCCCCTTCGGCACGTTCGCGCGGCTGATCCTGCCGCTGGCCAAACCGGGCCTGGCGGTCGCCGCGTTCTACAGCTTCATCACCGCGTTCGGCGAGGTCGCGTTCGCCTCGACGTTCATGCTGTCCGACACGAAGTACACCTTCGCGGTCGGGCTGCAGAGCTTCGTCAGCGAGCACGACGCACAACGGCATTACATGGCCGCGACGGCCGTGCTGATCGCCGTGCCGGTCTCCGCGTTCTTCTATCTTGTGCAGAAGAACCTGGTGACCGGGCTCACGGCGGGCGGCACGAAAGGCTGACGCCTGGCTGCGGCGCCGTCGTGGCTGGTCGCGCCCGCGCGGCGGAGCCGCAAGCTGAATACAGCCCCGCGCCCCTAAAGGGGCGCCCCTGGCGCCCCCGGAAGACGGAGGCGGTCGCGGTGTCCATCCGACCCCGCCGGCATCGCGGCCGCCTCACATCCGAGACCCGGCAGTTTCCGGGATTTCCGTAAAACGCCGAAAACCTGCAAGCGCCACAATCGCGTAGAGCCTGTAATTCGTAGAGTCAGCAGTTCCGTAGACCCCGAAGACCTCTGTGAACCGAACCCCGTTACGTACCAAGGACGCCATGAGCCAGCACTCCACTGACCCGGCCCCGGCCCCCGCTTCGACGTCGGCTCTCGCCACTGTCGCCAGACACCGCGACTGGTGGCGGGAAGCGGTGATCTACCAGGTCTATCCGCGCAGCTTCGCCGACAGTAACGGCGACGGCATGGGCGACCTGGAGGGCGTACGTTCCCGACTCCCGTATCTGCGAGACCTCGGTGTCGACGCCGTGTGGCTCAGCCCCTTCTACGCCTCGCCGCAGGCCGACGCCGGCTACGACGTCGCGGACTACCGGGCCGTCGACCCCATGTTCGGCAACCTGCTCGACGCGGACGCGCTGATCCGCGACGCCCATGAGCTGGGCCTGAGGATCATCGTCGACCTGGTGCCCAATCACTCCTCCGACCAGCACGAGTGGTTCAAGCGCGCACTCGCCGAAGGGCCGGGCTCCCCCCTGCGGGACCGCTACCACTTCCGCCCCGGCAAGGGCGCGAGCGGTGAACTCCCGCCCAACGACTGGGAGTCCATCTTCGGCGGGCCCGCCTGGACGCGGGTCACCGAGCCGGACGGCACACCCGGCGAGTGGTACCTGCACCTCTTCGCGCCCGAGCAGCCCGACTTCAACTGGGACCACCCGGCCGTCGGCGACGAGTTCCGCTCGATCCTGCGGTTCTGGCTGGACATGGGCGTCGACGGCTTCCGTATCGACGTCGCCCATGGACTGGTGAAGGCCGAGGGGCTGCCCGACCTGGGCTCGCACGAGCAGGTGAAGCTGCTGGGCAACGATGTCATGCCGTTCTTCGACCAGGACGGCGTGCATGCCATCTACCGGCAGTGGCGCACGGTGCTCGACGAGTACGCGGGCGCCCGCATCTTCGTCGCCGAGGCCTGGACGCCGACCATCGAGCGCACCGCCAACTACGTACGCTCCGACGAACTGCACCAGGCTTTCAACTTCCAGTATCTGAGCACCCATTGGGACGCGGCCGAGCTGCGCGCGTGCATCGACCGCACCCTCGACGCGATGCGCCCGGTGGGCGCCCCGGCCACCTGGGTGCTGTCCAACCACGACGTGACCCGGCACGCGACCCGGTTCGCCAACCCGGCCGGGCTCGGCACCCAGATCCGTACCGCCGGGGACCGCGACCTGGGCCTGCGCCGGGCGCGGGCGGCGACCCTGTTGATGCTGGCGCTGCCCGGATCGGCGTACATCTACCAGGGGGAGGAGCTGGGCCTGCCGGACGTCGTCGACCTGGCGGACGAGGTGCGCCAGGACCCCGCGTACTTCCGGGGCGAGGGCCAGGACGGCTTCCGTGACGGCTGCCGGGTGCCGATTCCCTGGACCCGTACGGGATCGTCGTACGGCTTCGGCGCCGGCGGCAGTTGGCTGCCGCAGCCCGCCGAGTGGGCCGAGCTGAGCATCGAGGCACAGACCGGGGCCGAGGGCTCCACACTGGAGCTGTACCGCTCCGCGCTCGCCGTACGGTGCGAGCAGCCCGACCTCGGGGCCGGTGACCGCGTCGAGTGGCTGAAGGCCCCCGAGGGCGTCCTCGCCTTCCGCCGCGGGGAGTTCGCCTGTACGGCGAACACCGGGAGCGACGCGGTGACCGTACCGGCGTACGGCCGAGTGCTGCTCACCAGCGGCGAGGTGACCGTCACGGACGAGGGCGAGGCGAAGCTGCCGGCGGACACGACGGTGTGGTGGACGACGGGCTGACGGTCCGCTTCGTTCGTCAAGGGCCGGCTGTTCCGGCAGCCGCCTGCAGTCGGCTTTCAGGGCCCGCCGCCCCGGTTCGGGGCGGCGGCGCCCGGCCCGGTCCGTGTGGGCTGTCAGCCGGGTTGCCGGATGCTCTCGAAGACGCGCCGGCCGGCGGGGGACGTGGTCGCCGGCAAGTGGAAATCACTGATCCTCTGGGAGTTGCACCACCACGGGACCCGCCGGTTCGCCGAACTGCGCCGCGGCCTGCCGGGCGTCAGCGAGAAGATGCTGGTTCAGCATCTGCGCGAGATGGAAGAAGACGGGCTCGTGCATCGTGAGGTGTACCGCGAGGTGCCACCGAAGGTCGAGTACTCCCTGACAGAGCACGGCATCTCCCTCAACGCCGCCCTGGCCCCCCTGGGGAGTTGGGGCACCGAACGCATCCGACGGATCGGGGCCGGCAAAGTCTCGGTCGACGACGACGCGACAGTTCGGCGGTAGGAACACGGCCTGATCACCCCGGAACCGCGCACGGGGCCCTGAGCGACTTCACCAGTGCATCGGACGGCCGAGACATGGGGGACGCACAGGTGAGCGAGGCCGTGTACGCGGAACAGTCCTGGAATCCGCTGGCGAGGACGGTCGAACTGACCGAGGGCGGGCTGAAGGTGGGGAGCAGGACGACCCAGCTGGCCGAGCTGCACGTGGTGGCCATGGCGGACGCGTACCTGCGGGGGCAGTGGCTCGGCGGTGGTGGCTCCGAGCGGCCGTTCGCGTATTTCGCCTCCGGTACTGGGATGGTGCCGGTCACGCGTATCACCGGGTCCACGAAGCCGGTGAAGGCACGCCGGGCCGCTGAATTCGCCCAGGCCCTTGGGGATATGGCGGTACGTCATGCCGGTGGCCCGGCGGCGGTCAGCGCGCTCGCCGACCGGGCGCGGGCGGAGGGTGTGCCCCTGTGGATGGCACGCCGTGTCGCCGACGGTCCGGGTGGGCCGGTCGCGGTGGCGGTGGACCGGCGGTCCGTACGCGTCGACGTCTGGTCGCAGTCCGCCCCAGCGGTACGGATCCGGGCACCGCACGGAGTGTCGGCCGACCGCAGGGATCTCAGCCGGGGGCTGCTGCTGACCGTGGGCGGGGCGCCTGCCGTGCTGGCCGTCACCTTCGCCATGCGGAAGTCGAAGCGCCGCGTGGTCGTCGAAATCTCGCAGCGCCGCTGGGAGCTGACGCGCGAGAACGCGCGGTCCTCCCGTCTGACCTGCAACGACCGTCCCGTGGCCCTCCTCACCCGCCCCCTGCCCGGCGCGGTCATGCCGGGCACGGTGCTTCTTCCTCTCGCGGACGTATGGCACGACAGCCCCGACCCGCTGGATGCAGTCATGGCCCACACCTTCGCGGTCGCCTTCGGCCTCGGCGACGCGACGGGCACGGTCCGCTTCCGCGCCCGCCGTGACCTGTCCGCCGACGAGCCCGTCTGGGACGAGCACTGGTTCACCAACCTCGGCTCCGGCAGCGACGACAACGGCTCCGGCGGCGGGTCCGGAGACGGCTGGGATGCAGGCAGTGGCGGCGACGGCGGCGGTGGGGGCGACGGCGGCGGTGGGGGCGACGGCGGCGGTGGAGGTGATGGCGGCGGGGACTGACAGTGACCGTCGAATGGCGGCCCAGTGCCGGTCATCCGTGCAGCCAGATCCGCAGCGGACCGACCGGCTCGAAGCCGTGGCGCACAGCGACCGCAAGGTCTTCGCCGTGCTCATAGCCGACCACCGGCAGAGTGGGGAACAGCCAGTGCACCGCACCCAGTACGACCGGCCAGGCCGTATCAGGGCCGCCGTCCGGCGAGAAGACGTTGGAGATTCCGACCACCTGATCGCTGCGGGTCGCCATCGCTCCGGCGACCACCCCGCCGTCTGCGGAGTACCCGGCGAGCACGAACGTGGCCGGGTCATCGAGCAGTTCGGGCCGGAAGAGGCCCGCAGTACCGTCCCTGCCGGCCCAGGCGAGCGCCCATGCGCGCAGCGTGCGCGGGTTGTCCGCCACGTCCCAGGCGAGACCTGACGCGGTAGCCGGCGCACCCGCCGGGCGGTGGATCCACTGCGCCTCGAACAGCACCTGGAAGCCGGCCTCGGTCAGCTCGAGGTCGGCGAAGCTGTCCTTGACGGAGGCGCCAGGCGCTGTGGTGTCGATCCGGGCCACGAGCACAGCCGGGTCGGCGCCCGACACCAGAGTCACCGCGGCGGGGTAGTGCAGCGGCGTGCGGACCTGGGACGTCCACGCCTCATCCCCGAACTCGCCTGCCAAACCGTGCGATCGGCTCATTGCCGCGCACCACTCGGCGTTGTTGCGCGCGGCGGCCTGGACGAGGAACTGCTTCGGCGTCGTCACGAGTGCGGATCATGGCCCGTCCCGCCCCGGCTGGTCGAACCGTTTTCCGGTGCCCGTGGTCAACCACCTTGAGCGTGAAGGGATTTCGTGCGGGTGACGAAGCCGTGACCGGAGGGTTGACCCTTGAACAAGGGCCTCGTACCGTCAGCTCCGCTGAAAGATTTCAGCTGTCTTGCAGCAAGAACCTTCAACGCCACACCCCATGGCGCCTTCGAAGAAGAAGGACCCCCACATGGCCAACAGAACCCTTTCCGGCGCCCTCACGCTCGTGGCCGCCGCCGCTCTTGTCATGACCCCGACCGCGGCCCAGGCCTCCCCGCCCGGCACCAAGGACGTCACCGCCGTCCTCTTCGAGTGGAACTTCGACTCGGTCGCCAAGGAGTGCACCAGCACGCTCGGCCCGGCCGGGTACGGCTACGTCCAGGTCTCCCCGCCTGCCGAGCACATTCAGGGGGTGCAGTGGTGGACCTCGTACCAGCCGGTCGGCTACGCGATCGCCGGACGGCTCGGCAACACCGCCGACTTCACCGACATGGTCACCGCCTGCCACAACGCGGGCGTGAAGGTCGTCGTCGACACCGTCATCAACCACATGTCGGCGGGCAACGGCACCGGCACCGGTGGCTCCTCCTACAGCAAGTACGACTACCCGGGCCTGTACTCGTCGAACGACCTCAACGACTGCACCTCGACCATCAACGACTACACCAACCGCGCCAACGTCCAGAACTGCGAACTCGTCGGACTCGCCGACCTGGACACGGGCGAGGAGTACGTCCGCTCCGCCATCGCGGGCTACATGAACAAGTTGCTCGGCTACGGCGTCGACGGCTTCCGTATCGACGCGGCCAAGCACATCCCGGCGGGCGACCTCGCCGCCATCAAGTCGCGGCTGAGCAATCCGGACGCGTACTGGAAGCAGGAGGTCATCTACGGCTCCGGCGAGGCCGTCCAGCCCACCGAGTACACGGGCAACGGGGACGTCCAGGAGTTCCGGTACGCGTACGACCTCAAGCGGGTCTTCAACAGCGAGAACCTCGCCTACCTCAAGAACTACGGCGAGGGCTGGGGCTATATGAGCAGTGGCGTCTCCGGCGTCTTCGTGGACAACCACGACACCGAGCGCAACGGCTCCACCTTGAACTACAAGCAGGGCGCCAACTACACCCTGGCCAACGTCTTCATGTTGGCCTGGCCCTACGGTGCCCCGGACATCAACTCCGGCTACGAGTTCACCGACACGGACGCGGGACCGCCCAACGACGGCCAGGTCAGCGCCTGTTGGCAGGACGGCTGGAAGTGCCAGCACAACTGGCCCGAGATCAAGTCCATGGTCGCATTCCGCAACGCCACCCGCGGTGAGTCCGTCACCAACTGGTGGGACAACGGGGGCGACGCGATCGCCTTCGGGCGCGGCGGCAAGGGCTACGTCGCCATCAACCACGAGTCGAGCGCCCTGACCCGCACCTACCAGACCTCGCTGTCTGCGGGCACGTACTGCGACGTGCAGAGCAACACGACCGTCACCGTGAACAGTTCGGGACAGTTCACGGCGGCCCTCGGCTCGAATACGGCCCTGGCGATCCACGCGCGCAAGTCCAGCTGCTGAAGACCAAGTTGGGGAGCGGCCGACGCCGGCCGTCCCTCCCGGGCCCGTGGGGTGCGGTGCCAGGGCCGCTCCCCACGGGCTGCTGGGGGGTGCCGCCTACGGGGCAGTGATGCGGTCGACGGCCCGTCGCGTCAGTGCGCGGTCGTGGGGCGAGCCGGCCAGGGCGCGGTGCAGGGTCAGACCCTCGATCAGCGCGTCCAGTTGGCGGGCTGTGTCCGCGTCGAAATGCTGTTCCAGCAGGTGGCGGCTGCGGTCCATCCACTCCTGGGTCAGCTGACGGTATTCCGGCCGGCGGGCGGCAAGGGTGTAGAGCTCGTGGGCGAGGACGAGATCGCGGCGAGGTACCTCGGAGAGCGTGTGGATGAGGTCGATGACGGCTTCCCTGGCCTGTTCGGGGCTGCCTGCTCGGCTGAGGTGTTGCTCGAAGACGGCCGCGATCTGGTCGGCGAAGCGTGTGAAGGCCTGGCGCAGCAGGTCGTCGATGCCGGTGAAGTGGTAGGTCATCGACCCGAGGGGCACCTGCGACCGGGTGGCGATCTTGCGGTGGGAGACGCCGGCGACTCCCTCGTCGGCGATCAGGTCGAGGGTGGCGGCGAGGATCCGTTCGCGCCGCTGTGGATCGGTGTGTCCGGTGGCCATGAGGGATGTGCGGTCAGAAGTTGCGGACAGGGCGGGCGGGGTTGCCGACGGCGACGACGTTGGCGGGTATGTCCCTGGTGACGACTGCGCCGGCGCCGATGACGGCGTTGTCGCCGATGGTCACTCCCGGGCACACGATGGCTCCACCACCGAGCCATACGTTGTCACCGATGGTGATGGGGCGCGCGGCTTCGAGCTTGTCGCGCCGGGGTTCCGGCTCCACCGGGTGGGTGGGAGTCAGGAGTTGGACGTTCGGTCCGATCTGGCAGTCCTCGCCGATGGTGATCCGTGCTACGTCCAGAGCCGTCAGGTTGTAGTTGACGAAGGTGCGGGCCCCGATGGTGATGTTGCTGCCGTAATCGACGTACAGCGGCGGCCGTACGTCGACGCCCTCGCCCACCGACCCGAGCAGCTCTGCCAGGAGGGGCCTGGCACCGTCGGCGTCCTCGATGTAGGCGTCCTGGTAGCGGGCGGCCAGTCGCATCGCGCGCTGCTGTCGCCGTGCGATCTCCGGGTCGTCAGCGATGTAGGGGTCGCCCGCGAGCATGCGTTCCAGGTTCGTGCGCGGGTCGTCAGCGAAGTAGTCCGTCGACATGCGTACGATCGTACACTCCGGAATGTACGGACGTACACTCCGCTGTTGAAAGTTCTTGCTCCGACTTTCAAGGCTCTTGCTGTAAGGCTTTCGTCAGCGATACGGTCGCGCCGGCGCCCGGCGCCCGGGCCGTGCCGCGGCGCATCAAGGGCTCCGAGGTCGACTACAACGGAGCACCCGCCGGTTACGCGGACGCGCCCGGCGATGCCCTCGCCTACGCCGACGCGCACGACAACGAGTCGCTGTTCGACGCCCTCGCCTTCAAGCTGCCGTCCTCGACGAGTGCGGCCGACCGCGCCCGTATGCAGGTCCTCGCCATGGCCACGGCGACTCTCTCGCAGGGCCCGGCGCTCTCCCAGGCCGGCACCGACCTGCTGCGCTCCAAGTCCCTCGACCGTAACTCCTACGACAGCGGCGACTGGTTCAACGCCATCCACTGGAACTGCGCCGACGGCAACGGCTTCGGGCGCGGGCTGCCGATGGCGGCCGACAACGCGTCCAAGTGGCCGTACGCCAAGCCCCCGCTCGGCAGCGTCAAGGTCGGCTGCGAGCAGATCGAAGGCGCCTCGGCGGCGTACCGGGACCTGCTCAGGATCCGTACGACGGAGAGTGCCTTCTCCCTCGACACGGCGGACCAGGTCCAGTCGAAGCTGTCCTTCCCGCTGTCCGGGAAGGAGGAGACGCCCGGTGTGATCACCATGCGGCTCGGCGAGCTGGTCGTCGTCTTCAACGCGACGCCCGACTGGCAGACACAGCGGGTCGCGGCGCTCACGGGGAGGGCATACGCGCTGCATCCGGTGCAGGCCGCGGGCGCGGACCCGGTCGTCAGGGCTTCGTCGTACGAGCCGGAGTCGGGCACCTTCGCTGTTCCAGGACGCAGCGTCGCGGTCTTCTCGCAGGCCACCGGCTAGGCTGGCCGCAAGAGCCGTAGAACAGGAGTGCCCATGCCGCAGATCACCGTCGACTACTCGGTGCCGCTTGGCGACGCCTTCGACCGGAAGGGCTTCGCGCTCGCGCTGCACACGATGGTGGTGGAGACGGCCGCCGCGAAGCCCGAGGCGTGCAAGACGCGGTTCCGGCCGACCGAGGATCTTGTGATCGGCGCGGAGGCGGACGGGCACGCTCTGGT
The DNA here is from genome assembly GCF_039532825.1 of Streptomyces vastus. Taxonomy (NCBI): domain Bacteria; kingdom Bacillati; phylum Actinomycetota; class Actinomycetes; order Kitasatosporales; family Streptomycetaceae; genus Streptomyces; species Streptomyces vastus. Next base: position 40,348 of record NZ_BAAASJ010000119.1, on the reverse strand, counting down.
GCATGTCGCGGTCGCGTTGCTGCCCGGCCGTACGGAGGAGACGAAGGCGGCGCTGACCGAGCGGACGCTGGAGCTGCTGCGGGCCCATGTGAAGCCCGCCGGCGGGATCACGCTGCACGCCTCCGCGGAGGTGCGGGACCTCGACGCCTCGTACAACAAGTTCGAGGAATAAGGCCAGAGACCTACGACGCGAGGGCGATCAGCCGGCCGACGAGGTCCGTGAACGGGCCCTCGGCCGGCTCGTCCTTGAGCATGCGGCGCAGCAACGTGGCCATTTCGTCGTCGTACGCCGCGCTCACCGCCGTCAGCGCCGCGAAGTCGTGGACGAGCTGCGCTTCCAGTTCGGCACGGGGGATACGGCGGCCGTCCAGCCAGATCAGGGCCGTCGACTCGGCGAGTGAGATCCAGGAGCGGACGACCAGTTCCAGCCGGGCGGGCGGCCGGTCGATGTCCAGATGCGCCAGTATCTGGATGTATGCGGCCTGCCGTACGCCGTCCACGAGGGCGTTGGTGGCGGAGGAGCCCACCGCCGGGCCGCCCCGCATCAACGCCGAGAATCCGGGCCCGTGCTCGTCGACGAAGTCGAAGTACCGCCGCATCACCCGCAGCAGCCGCGCGCCCAGCGGACCTTCCTGCGGCTCCACCAACCGGGAGGCCAGATCGTCCGCCGCCCGCTTCAACGCCGCCTCGTACAGGCTGAGTTTGCCGGGAAAGTAGTGGTAGACCAGGGGCCGGGAGATACCGGCGGCCGACGCTATCTCGTCGATGGAGACCTCATCGGGCGAGCGTCGGCTGAACAGTTCGAGCGCGACACCGATCAACTGCTGCCGCCGCTCCTCGACACCCATTCTGCGGCGTACCTGTACCCCGGTTGTCATGCGAACACCTTACCGATCGGATCCGGCCTCCAACGGGACGGTGCCGCAAGGGTGTTCACATGTCCAGCGTCTCACTCCGTGAGTCTGTGGGCGTCTGGTGGGCGGCCGGTGCGTCTCTGTGGGTGATGTCCGGCGGGGCCCGGTGTGTGGTTCGGTAGGAGCGCGATTGAGTGTGGGACCTGTGGGAGCCGTATCGAGGGGTAGGGCCCTGCCGGGGCTCTCTGCGGCGTGGAGTTCATGTCGCCGGAAGGGAGTGGAGGAACAGATGAGGTTGACAAGGGCGGCTCTCACGCTGACCGGCGCGGTGGCGGTACTGGCCCTGACGGGCTGCGGATCCGGTGAGGGCGAAGCGCAGGCTGTACCGAAGGAGGCCACCGGCAGCCTCGAACACCTGGCCGCCCAGGTGAAGTGCAAGCCGAACCTGCAGATCGACGCCGACACCATCCGTCAGGCCATCTGCAAGGACGGCACAAAGAAGTACATCCTCGCCACCTTCGCCACCGACCGCGGCCACCGCGAGTGGATCAACATGGCCAAGCACCACGGCGGTCACTACGTCGTCGGCCGCAAGTGGGTCTGCGTCGGCCACAAGGACGTGGTGGAGGAACTGCAGGGCACGCTCGGCGGGACGCTGGAGGTGGGGGGCCACGGCTCCGGCGGCCACTGAGTGGTCACCGAGCATCGGGCGGGCATACGAGGAAGCCGGCGGTGGGATTCCCACCGCCGGCTTCCTCTTGGGGACACCCCCTATCGGGTCACTGGCATTCCTGCCCGGTGTTGATGCAGTCGACCACCTGGTTCATCAGGTTCTCGTCCATGACGTTGATGAAGTCGTTGTGGTCGGTGATCGCCTTGTGCAGCTCCGACTGGAAACCGTCCACCGCGATCGGGTTCTGAATCTGTCCGTTCTCGATGACCGGGGCCGGGGCGTCGTACACCAGCCGGATCTGCAGCTGGGGGATCGCCTGGAAACCGTTTTCGCAGCTGCCGTCCGCCTGGACGAAGTCCACGTGGTCACGGTGGTTGGCGCTGTCGATGTTCTGACCGTCCCAGCAGCTCTGGAAGTTGGCCGTACGGACCACCTGGCTGCCCTCGGGGCAGATCGGGTACTTGTCCGTCAGCTGCCTGTCCTCGAAGCCGGTGCAGCTCAGTGAGGCGTTGGCGTTCGCGTCGCCGTTGCTCAGGGCCTTCGCGTCACCGGTGATGATGCGCAGGAACTTCGGCATCGCGACGACGTCGCTCTGCTTGTTGCCGACGAACTTGATCTCGGCCTGCTGGGCCTCCAGGATCGTGCCGACGTTGCCCTGGGCGCCACCACCCTGCTCGTTGGCGTCGAACTCGTCGTTGCCGTCCTGGAGCCGGAGCACCGGCCAGTAGTAGGTGGACTTGTCACCCTGGTTCTGGCACGTGGTGTCCGCGTTGTCCAGGTCCTCGTCGCTGGCGAAGGCGTCGTTGCCCTGGTTGCCGACGTAGTCGTGCGTGTGCTCCGCGCCGTTGTCGACACCGGGCGCCACGATCAGGTTGTCGGTGTTGAACAGGTTGTTCGCGTTGGTACCGCACTCCGTGGTGAAGGTGCCGGTCGAACCGCTGTCACCGTTCGCCTTCAGCCCGTTGCCGTTCGGCGGGGGAGTGTTGGGCTGGACCTGGGTGATGTCGACGAAGTCGTCGGCCACCGGGCCGTTGGCACCGTTGCCGTTGTCGCCGACCTGCTCCTGGCCGCCCTGGTCCTGGCCTTCGCCACCCTGGTCCTGGCCTTCGCCACCCTGGTCCTGGCCGTCGCCCTGGTCCTGACCGTCGTTGTTCTGGTCCTGACCTTCACCGGCGTTCGGTTGTTCGACCTGCATGCCCTGGCATTGGGCGAGCTGGTCGAGGTTCGGAGCCTCACCGCCCGCGCGCCGGATGTTGATCCCGATCCGGTCGATGGTCGCGGTCCGCTTGGCCTTCAGCGGCCCGAGAATCGCGTTGTCGACGTAGCTCGAGTCGCCCGCCTGCGCCTGGCGCGTAGAAGCGAGCCGGGTGTACGCCTCGCTGACCTGCTTGTTGAGATTCGCCAGCTCCTCTGCGACACCAGCGCGCGCACCGTCCGGCACGTCTTTCAGCTGGTTACCGACGTCCGGGCACTGGATGGTGGCCGTCTGGCCGGCTGTCGTCTGCGCGTTCTGCTGTGAGTTCTCCTCACCCGCCGATGCGTAGATATTCGCCGCCAGCAAGCCGCCGCCACCCAGCGCGAGAGCCGCCGATGCGGCTATCGCCCGGTTGGCGAGCGTGGAGCGGCGTTTTCGGTTCGTGCGTCCCATGGAACTCCTCTGGCTTCCTTGCGGGGCATTGAGGCGCCCGACAGGAGGTGAAGCGGCGCCGTTCAGTACGCAAGGGGCTCATGGGGTGTTCAGCGGCATCAGAAATTGGTGAGAGATTGGTGGAGCAATTCCGGCTCAAGGGGCCCAGAACCCCCTGTTTCAACGGCAGTTGAGGGGGGAACGCTGACTCTGATTCAGTGAATCTTCGGTGCGGGCCAATTCTTATACCGGGTCGCTATGTCAGTCTTGTGCCGGTCCTCCGCAGGCCCTCCGTGAGCCCTCTCCGGACCTCCGCCCATTCCTTTTCAGCGGCCCTGGTCCAAATAGGCGAGAACAGCCAGAACACGGCGATTGTCATCGTCCGACACCTCGAGGTCCAGCTTCGCGAAGATGTTGGAGGTGTGCTTCGCTATGGCCCGTTCTGTCACCACCAGCCGCTCCGCGATCGCCGCGTTCGAGCGGCCCTGTGCCATCAGCTCCAGCACCTCCCGCTCGCGCGGCGTCAGCCGCCCCAGCGGCCGGCTCTCCGCCTGACGCCGCGACAACAGCTACTGGATCACTTGCGGATCCATCGCGGTGCCGCCCGCGGCGACCCTGCGTACGGCGTCGATGAACTGCTCGGCGTCGAAGACCCGGTCCTTCAGCAGATAGCCGACCCCGCCGGTCCCGTCGGCGAGCAACTCCCGCGCGTACAACTGCTCCACGTGCTGCGACAGCACCAGCACCGGCAGCCCGGGTCTCGCCCGGCGCGCGTGAAGCGCGCACTGCAGGCCTTCGTCCGTGTGCGAAGGCGGCAGCCGGACGTCGACGACGGCGACGTCCGGCTTCAACTCGGCGAGCGCCCGCGTGAGTTCGGGCCCGCTCTCCACCGCCGCCGCGATCTCGAAGTCGTACGCCTCGAGCATCCGTACCAGTCCGTCGCGCAGCAGGAAGAGATCTTCGGCTAGGACAACTCGCAAGGGATCTCCATGGTCACCATGGTGGGACCGCCCGCGGGGCTGCTGACGGCCAGGACGCCGTCGAATGTACCCAGTCGCCTCTCGACTCCGGAGAGTCCCGAACCCGCCCCGGTCACGGCACCGCCCTTGCCGTTGTCGGTGACGGTGATCCGCAGCATCCCGTCGGGTTCGCGGATGTGGTGCACATCGATCCAGATCCGGTCGGCCACCGCGTGCTTCACCGCATTGGTGAGGACCTCGCTGACGGCGAAGTACGCGGCCGACTCGACCGGAGCGTCCACACGTCCCCGGAGGTCCACGTCCACCTCGGTTCCGACGGGCAGCCGCAGCGCCAACGCCCGTACGGCGTCGCCCAGTCCACGCTCGGCGAGTACGGGCGGGTGGATGCCCCGGACGAGGTCGCGCAGCTCGGTGAGCGCGTCGGCGGAGGACTTACGGGCCTGTGCGAGGAGGTGCTTTGCTTTCTCTCGTCTCGATGGTCGTCATGGCGTCAGTCTGGCCGAGGGGGCGGTGCGCGGCACGGGGGTTGGGCGCCGGATCAGGGGGTGTTGCCAGGTACACCTCCGCCGCTCGCCAGCACCTTCGCCTCCACGTCCGGGTCGAGTCCCTTTGCCGGACGGTCGGGGCGCTGGGGCGCTGTCCCGCCGAGGGCCTGCAGCCACGCCCACGTGTCGGTCACCGTCTCCTCGACGGGGCGGCAGCGCAGCCCCGCCGCCACGGCTCGTGACACGTCCGCGCTGTGGAGCGCGCCGTGCAGTTCGCTCTCCGGGGGCACCCAGACCGGCAGTTGAGTCCAGGGCTCGATGCCGGCATCGAGGATCAACTTGGGGTCGGTCCAGCGGAGTTCGGCGTTGCTGCCGGTGACCTGGACGCAGGCGTCGAGGAGTGCCCCCATCGTCGTATGCCCCTGTGGGCTGATGAGGTTGTACGGTCCGCTCAACTCCCGCTCCGCCGCCCCGAGTACCCACTCGGCGAGGTCGCGGACGTCGACGTACTGGAGCGGCAGCTCCCGGGGGCCGGGTGCGAGGACGGGGCCGCCGCGGGCGATGCGGGTCAGCCACCACGGCAGGCGCCCGACGTTCTCGTACGGGCCGAGGATCAGCCCTGCCCGTACGAGCACGGAGCGCTCCTCGCCGAAGGCGTCGACGGCGGCGAGCTCACCGCCGCGCTTGTCCTGCGCGTAGTCGGTCTGCTCCGCGTCCGCCGAGGCGCCCTCCACCAGGGGCGCGTCCTCGGTGTAACCGGCGGCCGGCGGCCACGCGTACACGGAGCAGCTGGACACATAGACGTACCGGCCGGCCCGGTCCTTGAGCAGCCGCGCCGCGTCCCGTACCGCACGCGGCGCATCCGACCAGGTGTCGACGACGACATCCCAGTCATCCTCCGCCCCGGCGAGCGCCGCGAGCCCGTCGGGCGCGGTGCGGTCGCCCTGCAGCGACCGCACCCCGGCGGGAGGCTCGTGACGTCCCCGGTTGAGGACGGTCACGTCCCAGCCGCGGGCGAGCGCGGCCTCGACGACGGCCCGCCCCGCGAACTCCGTTCCACCCAGCGTCAGAAGTCTCATGTCTTCGACTCTGCACGGTCGCCGCCCGCCGCGGAACGGCATTCTGCTGACAGAAGAGTGGTCGGCCGGAACGCTCAACGCCCGTTCGGCGGCACGTACTTGTACCCCACGCGCCGTACCGTCCGGATCACCCCTCGGTGCTCGGCACCGAGCTTGCGCCGCAGCCGGGCGATGTGGACGTCCACGGTCCGGCCGTCGCCCACATGCCCGTAGCCCCAGACCGTGGACACCAACTGGTCGCGGGTGTGCACCCGGTGCGGATGCGTCACGAGATGCGCGAGCAACTCGAACTCCAGGTAGGTGAGATCGAGCGGACGCCCGTCGACCTCGGCGGTACGCCGCGCGGTGTCGACGCGTACGAGAGAGGCGTCGCCCTCGGGTCCTTCATGGTGCTCCCGGTCCGCGTCCAGCGCGTCGGGGGTGTCCGGGGCGGTGAACGGTGGCGGGGCGGGCTGCTGGTCGGCCGGTACGAGCACCAGGTAGCCGACCATGGGCGGCCGGCCCGGCAGCTTGGGCAGGGTGTGCGGGGGAGCGGGCAGCAGGGTGGTGCCCGGCGGCAGGAGGTCCGTGACATCCGCAGACGGGAAGTAACGAGTGTTTGCCATGAGAAGTCAGCTCTTTCGCGCGAGAGGTCGTCGATGCGTCGATGGACGTACGTCATGCGCGCCGGCCGAAGGCCGAGGAGTGTACGGCTTCGGGGTGTACGGCTTTAGAGGGCCGGCGCGTTCGTCGCGCGACAACACACCCGGTCGAAGACGTGGTGCTGACGGGAGGGCCAGAAGGGCTCGAGGTCATGGCGACCTGTCGCGGGGTGCTTCTGGGGGCTGGCCATGGGCCCATTGAAGCAGACGAAGCGGACAACGGTGAGGGGGCGTCCACCGTTTGTGATGGACGCCCCCTCACGGAGTCGTACGGAGCTGCGTTGTACGGGTACGGGTCAGACCTGGCCGGCCTTGTCCAGGGCCGTGCAGCAGGTGTCGACGATCAGGCGCGTCACGACGTACGGGTCGACGTTCGCGTTCGGGCGGCGGTCCTCGATGTAGCCCTTGCCGTCCTTCTCGACCTGCCACGGGATACGGACCGAGGCGCCACGGTTGGAGACGCCGTAGCTGTACTCGTTCCACGGGGCCGTCTCGTGCAGACCGGTCAGACGGTCGTCGATGCCGGCGCCGTAGTTCTTGACGTGGTCGAGCGGCTTCGAGCCCTCGCCCAGCGACTCGCACGCGGTGATGATCGCGTCGTAGCCCTCGCGCATCGCCTTCGTGGAGAAGTTGGTGTGCGCACCGGCGCCGTTCCAGTCGCCCTTCACCGGCTTCGGGTCCAGCGTCGCGGAGACGCCGAAGTCCTCGGCGGTTCGGTAGAGCAGCCAGCGGGCCAGCCACAGCTGGTCGGCGACCTCCAGCGGGGAGAGCGGGCCGACCTGGAACTCCCACTGGCCCGGCATGACCTCGGCGTTGATGCCGGAGATGCCCAGACCCGCCTTGAGGCAGTTCTCGAGGTGCGCCTCGACGATGTCACGGCCGAAGATCTCGTCCGAGCCGACGCCGCAGTAGTAGCCACCCTGCGCGGCCGGGAAGCCGCCCTCGGGGAAGCCGAGCGGGCGCGAGCCCTTGAAGAAGGTGTACTCCTGCTCGATGCCGAAGATCGGCTCCTGAGCGGCGAACTTCTCCGCGACCTCGGTGAGCGCGGCACGGGTGTTGGACTCGTGCGGCGTCATGTCGATGTTGAGGACCTCGCACATGACGAGCACGTCGTCGCCGCCGCGGATCGGGTCCGGGAAGGTCGCGACCGGCTTCAGAACGCGGTCGGAGGCGTGGCCCTCGGCCTGGTTCGTGGAGGACCCGTCGAAGCCCCAGATCGGCAGCGCTTCGCCCTTGGCGTCATCGGCCAGGATCTTCGTCTTGGATCGCAGCTTGGCCGTCGGCTCGGTGCCGTCGATCCAGATGTACTCAGCCTTGAAGGTCACGGGCCACATCCTTCGGGGTGGGTCTTCTTGCGCTCGGTCGTCACGGGCGCGCGGCGCTGCGGCACTGGGGCGCCGCGGGGTGCGGCACAGGGGTGCCGCGGGGATGACTGCAGCCTGTCAACAGGGCATTTCCCGATCATTGCCTGGCTGTGAAGGCCGTGTTACCGGGACTCTTGCAGATAGCCCCCGGCGTTCACGCCGGGGAATGATCTCAGGACTGCTCTGACCCTGAACTCTAGATCGGGCGTTTTTGCTGTTCGATGTACTGACGGACGATCGCCAACGGTGCTCCGCCGCAGGATGCCGAGAAGTATGAAGGCGACCACAGGTTCCCGTGCATGATGGTGCGGTTGATGCCGCCGGTGAACTCCTGGCGTATCCGGTGGGCGGAGACACCCTTGAGGCTGTTGACCAGCTTGGAGACGGCCACCTTGGGCGGGTAGTTGATCAGCGTCCTCTCAGGTCTGCTCTGCCTGCGGATTCCGGGACGGCCCAAAACCCCTGCACGTCCGGCAGTGGACATGCGGCGTGTGCGGCACCGTGCACGACCGCGACCACAACGCAGCACGCAACGTCTTCTTCGAAGGACGCCGTATCGTCGCCGCCGGACGGGCGGAGACGCTAAACGCCTCGTGGAGCGCCGGTAAGACCAGGCCGAAAGCGGCACAGCGCGTTGAAGCAGGAAGCCCCCGGAAGGGTCAGCCGACCCAGGCCGGAATCCCTGGACTCTAGGCCAGATCCCTGGACTCTAGGCCAGGGAGCGCGTCAACTGGTGCTTGTGGGCTGGGCGGGCGCCCGCCTTGAGAGCGGGTGGGCTCCGCCGTATACAAGGGGCTTTTGCGTACGGGGCAAAGCGAAGGCGGTGCGAGGACGTCACTCGCTCCCGGCCGCGGCCTCCCGTACCCCCTCCAGGAAGCCCCGGATCGCTTCCCGCTCCCGCTCGTCACAGCCTTGGAGAAACTCCACCGCCTTCCCGATGAGCGGCCCGAAGAAGGACCACCCCAGTTCGACGGCCCGCTCGTCCACCTCGACGACCACTATGCGCCGGTCCTGTCGGCCCCGCACCCGTCGCACATACCCGGCCCGCTCCAGCCGATCGAGCAACGAGGTGGTCCCGGCCGAATTGAGCCCGAGCGCGGCACCGAGCCGCCCGGCCGTCATTTCCCCGTCGGCCCGGGAGGCATCCATGAGTTCGATCAGGGCGCGTACGTCCGTCGGGTGCATGCCGTTGTGGTTCGCGAACCGGGCGCTGTGCAGGCCGAGTTCGACCGTCACCGCTCGCAGGAGATGGACGATCTCCATCTCGGGGCCCTGGTTCCGCATGTGCCGCCTCCGGCTATCATCTCGCTCGTCGAATATCTCGCTCGGCGAGATAATACGGGAGGGCTACATGAGCACGTACGACAGCGACGCCTTTCAGTCGGCCTACGACAAGGTCATGGCCAAGTGGCCCGCGGAACGGGAGGCGGTCCGCGTCCCGACGCCGTTCGATACGACGTACGTCAACGCCTGCGGGCCGCGTGACGCGCCCCCGCTCCTCCTCCTGCCGGGCGGCGGAGGAGCGACCTCTGCCTCCTGGTACGCCCAGGCCGCCGACCTCGCCCGCACCCACCGCGTCCTCGCCGTCGACCTGATCGGCGCCCCCGGCCGCAGCGAACCGGCCGGCGACCGTCACCCCCGTACGGTCGCCGACCTGTCCGCCTGGCTGGACGCGCTCCTGGATGGCCTCGGTGTGGAGACGGCGGACATGGGCGGGCACTCGTATGGCGGCTGGATCGCCCTGCAGTACGCGCTGATGGCCCCTGCCCGGGTGCGCCGCCTGTTCCTCCTGGACCCGACCCAGTGCTTCGCCGGGTATAAGGCGGCGTACCTGCTGCATGCCCTGCCGGGGTTGCTGCGCCCCGCGCCCCACCGCGTCCGCGCCTTCCTGGAGTGGGAGACCGGGGGAGTTCCCCTCGACCCCGACTGGCTCCATCTCCAGGGGGCGGCCGCCGGCTTCCCCTCCGCGAAGCCGGTGACCGGGCCCCGCCCCACGCCGGAGGCGCTGCGGGGCTTGGAGGTGCCGGTCCTGCTGTGCCTGGCCGGGAACAACAGGACTCATGACGCGCGCGCCGTGGCGGCGCGGGCAGACGGGCTGTTGCCGCGCGTGGAGACGGACGTACTGCCCGGCGTCTCGCATCACGCGTTGCCGCAGGCCGCACCCGCCGAACTGGGCCGCCGCCTCACCGATTTCCTCGGTGGCTGACTCCTCGGCGGCCTGGCCTCAGCCCACCTTCTCGATCAGCGCCCGACGGATCAGGAACTTGCCGGGCTCGCGGACCTGCTCGAAAGCCGCGTTGTTGAGGAGGGCGCAACTGCCGGAGGTTGAGGTGACCTCCACTGTCGTGGACTTGTTGTTGTCCAGGTTCGTGACCTTCAGTTGCGTACCGGGCGGAAACTGGTTGCTGGACGCGGCCGGGGCGCCCTCCTCGCCGGAGAGTGTGACGGTCGAACCCGCGCAGACCTGCTCACCTCCGGAGACCCCCGTCGCATCGCCGGAGGTGTCTGCGGGAGCCGATGCCGGCTGCTCGGCCGGGGTGTCCTGAGCCGACTCCCCGGGCGTGCAGCCGGAGGCTTCCTGCTTGCGCTCGATCTCCGCGATGACCGCTTCCCGGTTGGCGATCCGGGCCTCGGACTGCGCGTCGGGATTGGCGCGTTGCCCCTCGATGAACTTCTCGTTGTTCCCGAGCGCCGTGGCCAGACCCTCGCAGACCGTGGAGGACTGCGCCTGACCGGTCGGTGCGGCGTTCGAGGTGGCCGCCAGAGCGAAGGCCCCGCCTCCGGCGACCGCCGCGGCGCTCACCAACAACGCGAGCTTCTTCTTGGGGCTGATCGTTCTCCTGCGGGACGTACGCGGCACAGCGGGCCTCCTGTCTCCGGCCGCCCTGGCGGCGACCTGTTGTGAGCGGGGAGTACGCCGCTAGGTACGAGATGTCGAACAGAGTTACTCGACAGCTCACACGAGTCACCCAAGTGGCTTAGATCACAAAGGAAGTTGAGTAATTCCTCGCCTGGCCGAGCGTGGTCCGGGCGAGGGGCGCCGCCTGGGTGCCGCCCTCCGGGCGTGCGCCCGCCGATGGCCTTGTTCGAATTTGATGCCGCCTCATTCACACCTCGCGGACCTAGGGTGACGTCACGTCAATTCCCTATCTCACCTGGCCTTTTTGTGGACTTGACGGACTGTCTCGATGTCAGTGGTGGGCGGTAAACTATGAGTAGTGTTCGAGGGCGCCGACGGACGGCTCCCTGACCGCGACAGGAGGATGCCCGTGCCCGCTGCCGCACTCTTCCCGCTGCCCACGCAGTCCACAGCCAAGAGGCCGGTTCCGCTGGACCTGCCGTACGAGCCCGTCGAAAAGCGGCCGCTCCCGCCGGGGCGTCCGCGCGACTGGTACATCACGCACAACCGGCGCCTCAAGGCGATGCGGCTCGCCATCGCCTTGCTGGACTCCGGCGTCTACATGCCCAACCAGGCCCGTAACGAGAAGATCCGCAGCACGGCCGAACTCATCGGCGTCCACCCGCCGTCGGACACGACATGCCACATGGTGCGGGCGTACATGCGCTACTCGCGCTGAGCTGCCTGACCTGAGCGCCGGGTGCCCTTCTTCGGGGTGCCCGGCGCTCGTGTTTGCCGTCACCCGCACCAGCCACCGTCTCTCAGGCGTACCGCTCCAGCAGGCCCACCACATACGCCTCCAACTGCCCGCCCAGCACCTCCGGCGTCAGATCGGTCCGGCCCAGCTCCCGCCACGGGCCCGCCAGCTTCGCCGCGTCGGGGAGCCGCTCCTTGCTGCCGTTGCCCGCGCCGTGCAGCAGTACGGCGGTCGCCTTGGCCGGCTCACCCGGCTCGGTGCCGCTGGACAGCCCGCTGAGTCGTTCACCGCCGACGGTATGTGTGAAGGGGATCAGCTCACTCATGCGGCCATTCACTCACGCGGCCGGGCCTCGTGACGGGCGATCACGCAGGGGCGATCACAGACCCGGCGCTCCCCACACCGGGAACCAGCGGTTCAGATCCTGCTCCAGCCGCAAGTCGTTCACGAGTACGGCCCTGATCTGCAACTCCAAGGCGTTGTCGCGCCGTTCCCCGCCTCCGGGGAGCGGCGCGAACGGGTAGAAAGCAGCGCGCTTGTAGAGGTACACGAGCCCGAGCGGCCGCCGCTCATCACCACCGCCACGAAAGCCGACGACGGAGCACAGCAACTGCGGCCCGAACCCGCTGCCTTCCAGCGCACTGTTCACCGCGTGCAGATCAGCGACGAGCGCGGGCAGGTCCTCCGGCGACCGCCGCGAGACCAGCCACGTGTACCCGTACGAGTCCCGGCTCACCTCCACCGGCGGCCCAGTCCGCTCGGCATCCGCGTCCAACAGCGCCCGCACTTCCTGTCGTACGTCGTCGAAGGCCGCCCCTTCGACCGTCGCGAAGCACACCGAGCCGTGGCCGGTCGGCGTGAACCCGGCCGCCGCCTCCAGGGTGACCGCGGCCGACGGCAGTGCGAAGAGCTGGTCGAGGTCGGGGGCCACCGGCTTGCTGCGGCCCAGCAGGATGTCCAGGAGCCCCATACTCGTCAGCCTGCCTCTCCGGAGGCCGGCGACTCGCCCAGCTCGCCGGAGATCCGGCCCAGTTGATCGAGCCGTTCCTCCAGGCTCGGGTGGGTCGAGAAGAGCCGCTGGATGCCCGGGGTCCTGCCGAGCGCGGGCGTGAAGTAGAACGCGTTGAACGCCTGCGCGGTCCGTAGATCACGGGTGGGGATCTTGGCGATGTCGCCGGTGAGCTTGGTCAGCGCGGAGGCGAGTGCCGAGGGGCGGCCGGTGAGCATGGCTCCGGCGCGGTCGGCGGCCAGTTCCCGGTACCGGCACAGCGCCCGGATGAGCAGGAAACTGAGCGCGTAGACGGCCGCGGACACACCCATCACCGTCATGAACACGACGGCTGTGTTCTGGTCCCTCCGTCCCCCGCCGAACAACTGCGAGTAGAACACGAACCGCACGATCAGCCCCGCGAGCACCCCGAGGAACGAGGCCACCGTGATCACCGCGACATCGCGGTGCGCCACATGCGACAGCTCGTGCGCGAGCACACCCTCCAGCTCGGCGGGCTCGAGCCGCCGCAGCAGCCCGGTCGTCACGCACACGACGGCGTGATCGGCGTTGCGCCCGGTGGCGAAGGCGTTCGGCATCTCCATGCCGGACACGGCGACGGCGGGCTTCGGCATGTCCGCGGTGGCGCACAGCCGGTCGATCACGCCGTGCAGCTGCGGATACTCCTCGCGCTCCACGATCCGCCCGCGCATCGCGAACAGCGCGATCCGGTCCGAGAACCAGTACTGCGCACCGAGCAGCGCCGCCGCGATCACCACGACCAGCACCCACGACTTCAGCAGCACGATCAGGGCGGCGACGAACGCCACGTACAGCAGCCCCAGCAGGAACAGCGTGACCCCCATCCGCGTGTTCAGCCGCCGGTCGGGCTGGAATCGGCTCCGCATCACGATCACCCCACACATCGGGCACTCGTCCCGATTCCAGTGTGCATCGGGCATCTCCATGACCGGATCCCGATCTTCCCCCTACGGGGCAAAGGAACGGCGCGGTCAAGGCAAAGGGCTCAGGGGCTCCGGGAAAGAACGAACGACGGAGCCCCGCCACCGGGGCAGTGACGGGGCTCTGAAGCCGCAGGCCTACGCGTCGATCACACGTCGAAGTAGAGCTCGAACTCGTGCGGGTGCGGACGCAGCTGGAGCGGAGCGATCTCGTTCGTGCGCTTGTAGTCGATCCACGTCTCGATCAGGTCGGACGTGAAGACGTCGCCCTGGAGGAGGAACTCGTGGTCGGACTCGAGGGAGTCGAGGACGGCCGGGAGCGAGGTCGGGACCTGCGCGACGTTCGCGTGCTCCTCGGGAGCCAGCTCGTAGAGGTCCTTGTCGATCGGCTCGGCCGGCTCGACCTTGTTCTTGATGCCGTCCAGGCCGGCCAGCATCAGGGCCGCGAAGGTGAGGTACGGGTTGCCGGAGGAGTCCGGCGCCCGGAACTCGACGCGCTTGGCCTTCGGGTTCGAGCCCGTGATCGGGATACGCATGGCCGCGGAGCGGTTGCGCTGCGAGTAGACCAGGTTGATCGGGGCCTCGAAGCCGGGGACCAGGCGGTGGTACGAGTTCACCGTCGGGTTGGTGAAGGCCAGCAGCGACGGGGCGTGCTTGAGGATGCCGCCGATGTAGTAGCGGGCGGTGTCCGACAGGCCCGCGTAACCGGCCTCGTCGTAGAACAGCGGGTCGCCGTTGGCCCACAGCGACTGGTGGACGTGCATGCCCGAGCCGTTGTCGCCGAAGATCGGCTTCGGCATGAAGGTGGCCGTCTTGCCGTTGCGCCAGGCGACGTTCTTCACGATGTACTTGAAGAGCTGCAGGTCGTCGGCCGCGGCGAGCAGCGTGTTGAACTTGTAGTTGATCTCGGCCTGGCCGGCGGTGCCCACCTCGTGGTGCTGGCGCTCGACCTGGAGGCCGGCCTTGTTCAGCTCCAGGGAGATCTCGGCACGCAGGTCGGCGAAGTGGTCGACCGGCGGGGTCGGGAAGTAACCGCCCTTGTAGCGGACCTTGTAGCCGCGGTTGTCCTCCAGCGCACCGGTGTTCCAGGCGCCCGCCTCGGAGTCGATGTGGTAGAAGGCCTCGTTCGACTTGGTCTCGAAGCGGACACTGTCGAAGATGTAGAACTCGGCCTCGGGGCCGAAGTACGCGGTGTCGGCGATACCGGTCGAGGCGAGGTACGCCTCCGCCTTCTTGGCCACGTTGCGCGGGTCACGGGAGTACTGCTCGCCCGTGATCGGGTCGTGGATGAAGAAGTTGATGTTGACCGTCTTGTCGCGGCGGAAGGGGTCCACGCGCGCGGTGGACAGGTCGGCCCGAAGCGCCATGTCCGACTCGTGGATGGCCTGGAAGCCGCGGATCGAGGAGCCGTCGAAGGCCAGTTCCTCGCTCGGGTCGAAGGCCTCTGCCGGCACCGTGAAGTGCTGCATCACGCCAGGCAGGTCGCAGAAGCGGACGTCGATGAACTTGACGTCCTCGTCCGCGATGAACTTCTTGGCCTCGTCGGCGTTCTGGAACATCCAGCTCCTCCTACTCCCGACCGTCCGTGCCGGGGTGGTAGTTCGTTCGTGCGGCCAGTGCGGTGGCACACGCTGAGACCCGACAATAGGGACGGGTGATTTCTCAAGCGTGACCCATTTGTTTCGCCCAAGTTAACCGACCCCGGCCCGGCTGACCCCACCTGTCCGCATATCAAAACCGGCGCAGTACCTTGGACGCGTGGACAACAGGCAAGCAATCGGATCGTGGCTCTCCGGACCGCGCGCGGCCGCGGAGGAAGCCGGTGCCGACTTCGGATACCGGGGCGAGCAGCTCGGCCTGCCGGAGTCGGGCCCCGGCTCGATCGCCCGCCCCGGACGACGTCTCGGCGCCCTCGCGGTCGACTGGGGGCTGTGCCTCCTGATCGCATACGGGCTGCTCACCGACGGCTACAACCAGGCGACGGGCAACTGGGCGCTGCTGATCTTCTTCGTCATGAGCGTCCTGACGGTCGGCACGATCGGCTTCACCCCCGGCAAGCGCCTGTTCGGCCTGCGAGTCCTCACCCTGGAAACCGGCACGGTCAACCCCCTGCGCGCCCTCCTGCGCACGGCCCTGCTGTGCGTAGCCATCCCCGCCCTGATCTGGGACCGCGACGGCAGGGGCCTGCACGACCGCTTGGCCCGCACGGTCGAGGTACGGAATTGAGAACGCGCCGCTGACCGCTCCTTCGGAGGCGGCTCAATCCGGGGCTCGGGGAGGCGCAGTCTTTCAGGGGCGCGGGCTGTGCCGATATGCGGCTCCGCCGCGCTGGAGGTCCCCCCGCTCATGGGGGTCCCCGCTCATGGGCCACGAACCCATTCGCGCGAACCCAGCGGAGCGCCCCCGTGCGCCCGTGCCCTGCCCATGCGCGACTCCCGCGGAGCGGCCGGCGCCCTACCTTCGTCGAGGAACACCGGAATTCCGGAAGCGTGTCGGGGGCATGACGTCCCCAGGAGCCGCGCGACCTCGAGGAGGGGCACGTGCTTGAGCCCGCTTATCAGGCGGACGTCGTCATCGTGGGGGCCGGAGTCGCGGGACTCTCGGCTGCCCACCGGCTGACCAGCGCAGGAGTAAGGACCGTAGTCCTGGAGGCCGCCCCTTACGTCGGCGGCCGTATGTCGACCGAGAAGGTCGACGGTTTCCGGCTCGACCGGAGCGGCCGGCTGTTGTCCACCGCGTACCCGGAATTACGCCTCACTCCGGGTCTCGACGCCCTGACCCTGCGCCCGTTCGCACCGGGCGTCCTCGTCCACGCCGACGGACGTACGCACCGGGCGGGCGAACCCGGGAGCGCGGCGAGCGCCGGGGGCGCAAGGGGCGCACTCGGCGCGGCACGCGCCTTTGTGGCCGCCCCCCGGAGGCCACGCGCCGCCCGGCGGGCAGGACCGTCGCCCGACGGAGCCGTGGCCCGGGCGGCGCCACCGGCCGCCGTTCCTCCCCTGCCGCGGACGTTCCCGCCGCTCGGCGGTGCCGTCGACCAGGCACGGCTCGCCGCCGCGCTCGGCCGGATCGCCGCCGCCCCGGTGGAGCGCCTGCTGGCGCGACCCGACCGGCCGGCCGGTCACGCGCTGGCGGCGCGCGGCATGCCCGCTCGTACCGTCGAGGGTTTCCTGCGGCCGTTGCTGGCCGCGCTGCTCTGCGACCCGGACCTGACGACGTCCAGCCGGTGCGCGGACCTTGCGCTGCGCGCCTTCGCCGCCGGCCGGCTGTGCGTGCCGGAGGGCGGCGCCGACACCCTGCCGGAGCTGCTCGCCGGTGCCCTGCCGCCCGGCACGGTCCGCACCGGCGTGCATGTCACGTCCGTGTCCACGACGTCCGTACGCACCGCGGAACACGGCGAACTCCGTTGCCGGGCCGTCCTGGTGGCGACCGGCGCCCGCGCCGCCGCCGAGTTGCTGCCCGGACTGCGGGTGCCGCCGTTCCACTCGGTGACGGTGGTGCACCACACGCCCGACGAGGTGCCCCCTGCCGGAGCGGGGCTGCTCCTCGACGCGGACCGTCGCGGCCCGGTGGCCCACACCACGGTGCTCAGCGAGGTCGACCCGTCCCGCGCCCCCGCGGGCCGCGCCCTGGTCTCGTCCACGATCCTCGGTGCACCGCCTCCGGACGCCGACCGGGTCGTACGAGCCCACCTCGCCGACCTCTACGGCACGTCCACGCACCGCTGGGAACTCCTCGCCGTCCACCACACCCCGGACGCCGTTCCTGCGATGCCGCCCCCGCACGACCTGCGCCGCCCCGTCCGCCTCCTCGACGGCCTGTACGTCTGCGGCGACCACCGGGACACCAGCACGGTCCAGGGCGCCCTGCACTCGGGCCACCGCGCGGCAACGGCCCTGCTGACGGACTTCGGCGCGGACTCGGCACACACGGCGGCCCCGTTACCCAGGGCCGCGTGACCAGGCAGGGGGGAGGCTCGTCGCGGGGCGGGACCTCCCCCCTTCTTCCCACAGCACTTCCGCGCCCTCTCAAGGGCGCGGAAGTGCTGTGGGATTTGCGGCTCCGCCGCGATGGGGGGCCCTGCTCATGGGCCCCGCTCGTTGCCGCGGACCGGGCGGTCAGCGGAGTGTCGCGACCTTGTCGCGATAGCCCCGCACGGGCCCCGCGTCCCGGTACGGCTCCAGCCGCCGCTCGAAGTCCCGTACGTACTCCACCGCCCGCACCGAGCGCATCTCGGCCGCCTGGGCGGCCGCCTCCGCGCCCAGCTGGCAGGCCTGGTCGAGTTCGCCGAGGCCGAGGCGGGCGGTGGCGAGGACGACCCGGCAGAAGAGGCGGCTGCGGGCATAGCCGGGAGCCCTCAGCTGAAGGGACCGTTCGGCGTGCTGGGCGGCGGCCCGGTACTGCTGGAGGTCCCGGTGACAGTGCCCGAACTCGTCCGCGAGCTGCGCCTCGTCGAAGAAGCGCGCCCAGTACGGGACGTCGTCGGTGGGCCGCGCCGCCTCCAGCGCCCGCTCGGCGCGAACGAGGGACGCCGTGCAGGCCCGTACCTCGCCGAGCACCCCGTGCCCGCGCGCCTCGGCCGCGTGCAGCAGCGCCTGCACGACGGGCGGCCCGGACGAGCCCACGCCCTGCTGGGCGACCCGCGCCAGCTGCACGGCCTCCCGGCCGTGGCCCAGGTACACGGCCTGCCGGCTCATCGTCACGAGGACGTACGACCCGTACGCCCGGTCCCCCGCCGCCTGCGCAAGCCGCAGCGCCTGCACGAAGTACCGCTGGGCGAGTCCGTGCGCGGCGATGTCGTACGAGGTCCAGCCGGCGAGCCGGGTGAGATCGGCCGCGGCGGCGAACAGATGGCGCCCCGTCTGCTCCCCGTACGTGCCGCGCAGCATCGGCTCCGCCTCGTGCTCCAGGTAGCGCACGAGGGCCTGCCGGGCGTGGCCGCCGCCGTAGGCGTGGTCCAGCGCCCGGAACAGCTCCCCGACCTTCCGCAGTGCCGCGATGTCGCCGGCGGTCACCCGCTGCCCGGCCTCGCGCTCGGTCTGCGCACGCTGCCGGGGCAGGGCGCCCGGGCGGCCCTGCGCGGGCACCCGTACGACCGTGGGGTCCCCGGTGCGGGCCACCCGGTCGTCGGGCCGCCCGATCAGCCAGTCCCGGCTCGGCACGACGAGCCCCGCCGGGGTGAACGCGATCTTGCGCAGTTCCGCGTGGCTCCCGGAGTCCTTGCGCCACAGTCCGCTGACGATGTCGACGGCCTCCTCCGGCGTGGCCGCGAACTCGAGCCCCGCGTACACGGGGGCGCAGGCGTCGAGGCCCAGGTCCTGCGCCGTGAGCCGGCGCCCGAGCCGGCGTGTGAACACCTCGGCGATCAGTGCGGGGGTAGTGCCGCGCGGCTGCTGGCCGCGTAGCCAGCGGGTCACCGACGTCTTGTCGTATCTCAGATCAAGCCCGTGCTCGAGACCGAGCTGGTCCACGCGACGGGCTAGTCCCGCGTTGGAAAACCCCGCTTCTGCGATCAGTGCGGCGAGCTGACGGTTGGGGGTGCGCTGCGCGGGTCGTTCCGTCATCTGCGGTGCGAACTCCTGCCTTCCAGGCCTCGGGGGAATGGCCTCGTGAACGGCGTGAATGTAGCGGTCTGTAAGCGCACGGTTGCAGGCTTCGATGCGTATTCATCCGATCGTGTGAGGATTGACCATGGGTTGCCTCCGGCGCGGAGCGGCGCCGGGCGGGACAGGGCCGGACAGGGCGGGATCGTGGCCGGACGTACAGTGGCGTGGGGCGCGTACGCGCCTTACGGGTTTTTCCAGGGAGGCGTTTGCCGTGGGTGAGTTGCGGTTCGTCCGGATGGGTTTCGGAGCGGACTCCGTCGAGTACCAGCAGGCCTGGGACGAGCAGCGCCGCGTGCACGCCGCCCGCTTCCAGGACGAGATCCCCGACACCTGTCTGCTTCTGGAGCATCCGCCGGTCTACACGGCAGGCCGGCGCACCGCCCCCGAGGAGCGCCCTCTCGACGGCACCCCGGTCGTGGACGTGGACCGCGGAGGCAAGATCACCTGGCACGGCCCCGGCCAGCTCGTCGGCTACCCGATCCAGAAGCTGCCGCGGCCCGTCGACGTCGTCGCCCATCTGCGCCGCCTCGAGGACGCGATGATCCGCGTATGCGCCGACTTCGGCCTCGAGACCTCGCGGGTCGAGGGCCGCGCGGGCGTGTGGGTGCTCGGTGACCCGGTGGAACAGCGCCCCGCCCTCGGAGGGCTCTCCCTGGACTTCGACCCGCGCCTCACGGACGACGAGTTCGACCCGCGGCTCAACGGTCCCGAGTACGCCCCCTCGAACGCCGGTCAGCGCCGCGAGGACCGCAAGATCTGCGCGATGGGCATCCGCGTGGCCAAGGGCGTCACGATGCACGGCTTCGCCCTGAACGTGAACCCGGACACCTCCAGCTTCGACAAGATCATCCCGTGCGGCATCCGTGACGCGGGCGTCACGTCACTGGCGTACGAGCTGCGGCGCGAGGTCACGATCGCCGAGGTCCTGCCCGTGGCCGAGAAGCATTTGCGGGACGTACTGGAGGACGCGGACCTGAAGCCGCGGGAGATCGAGAAGGCGACCGCCTGACGCAAGGAATGGACCCTGGGGCCCACAGGTTGGCCTCACGGAAGGGCCCATCAAACACGGGCGTACGCTGGTGTGCGCCGAGGAATCGAATGCACAGGGAGCCGGTCGTGTCCGCAGTCACCCCCGACGGACGCAAGATGCTGCGCCTGGAGGTCCGCAACAGCCAGACCCCCATCGAGCGCAAGCCCGAGTGGATCAAGACCCGGGCGAAAATGGGCCCCGAGTACACCAAGATGCAGAACCTCGTGAAGAGCGAGGGCCTGCACACGGTCTGCCAGGAGGCGGGCTGCCCCAACATCTACGAGTGCTGGGAGGACCGCGAGGCCACCTTCCTCATCGGTGGCGACCAGTGCACCAGGCGCTGCGACTTCTGCCAGATCGACACGGGCAAGCCGGAAGCGCTGGACCGCGACGAGCCCCGGCGCGTGGGCGAGTCCGTGGTCACGATGGACCTCAACTACGCCACGATCACCGGCGTCGCCCGCGACGACCTGGAGGACGGCGGCGCCTGGCTGTACGCCGAGACCGTGCGCCAGATCCACGCCCAGACCGCGAACCGCGAGGCGGGCCGCACCAAGGTCGAGCTGCTGGCTCCCGACTTCAACGCCGAGCCGGCCCAGCTCGCCGAGGTCTTCTCCTCCCGCCCGGAGGTCTTCGCGCACAACGTCGAGACGGTCCCGCGCATCTTCAAGCGCATCCGTCCCGGCTTCCGCTACGAGCGCTCCCTGAAGGTCATCACCGAGGCCCGCGACTACGGCCTGGTCACCAAGTCGAACCTCATCCTCGGCATGGGTGAGACCCGCGAGGAGATCAGCGAGGCGCTCAAGCAGCTGCACGACGCCGGCTGCGAGCTGGTCACCATCACGCAGTACCTGCGCCCGACCGTGCGCCACCACCCCGTGGAGCGCTGGGTCAAGCCGCAGGAGTTCGTGGAGCTGAAGGAGGAAGCCGACCAGATCGGCTTCTCGGGCGTGATGTCCGGACCGCTGGTGCGCTCCTCGTACCGTGCCGGACGCCTGTACCAGATGGCCGTGGAGAAGCGGGGCTCGTACGTCGCCTCGCAAGCCGTCTGAGATCTCGTACGACCTGCGCCATGGCACGGAGTGCCACCCAAGCGTGTGAATCTGCACACAAGACATTACTCGCGAGTAGTGTCCGATACGACGCGGTTCTGACCGTTCCCGCAGATGGGAGCCACCGTCAGGGCCGCGTCGGCGTTTTCGGGCCTCGCATCAAGCCTTCATTGGCGTTTGACCGCCCGGTCACGCCCTGGTAACACCAATCAGTGACTCTGTTCTCACGCCACGTACAGACTCATCCCAGAGCCGTCATCCGAGGGGGGACCTCCACTATGCAGGCCGCGCCCGTACGCGCCACAGCGATTCCGTCTTTCACCGATGCACTCCGTGCCGTCGAGTCGATCCTCATGAGCAGCGGACAGCGCACCGCGCGCCGCAACGCATGGACCTCTGTCCTGGAGGACCGCCGCAGGGCCAAGGACAGGGTCGAGGCGCAGCGCGTCCTGGAAGCGTCGTTCGCACCTCGCCCGTGACCGCCCGGCGACGCGGCACCGCCGTCGTCGGCACTTCCCACGGCACGTAGACTTCACGGCATGGCGAGGAAGGACAACGCAGCGGACGCTGCGAACCCCGGGCGACTCAAGCAGATCGCTCTGACCTACAAGATGACTCGCAAGGCCGACTCCAAGATCGGTCTTGTGCTCGCGGCAGTAGGAATCGGCACCCTCGGTGTCTTCCTCGCGATCGGTTTCCTGATCGGTCACCCGGTCTATCTCGGCATTCTCGGCTTCCTCCTCGCCTTCCTCGCGATGGCGATCGTCTTCGGACGGCGGGCGGAGCGTGCCGCCTTCGGGCAGATGGAGGGACAGCCGGGAGCGGCGGCCGCGGTGCTGGACAACATGAAGCGCGGCTGGACGACGACCCCGGCGGTGGCGATGAACCGCCAGCAGGACGTGGTGCACCGGGCCGTCGGCAAGGCCGGCATCGTGCTGGTCGCCGAGGGCAACCCGAACCGGGTGAAGGGCCTGCTGGCCGCCGAGAAGAAGCGTATGGCGCGCATCGTCGCGGACGTACCCGTGCACGACATCCTCGTCGGGACCGGCGAGGGCCAGGTCGAGCTCAAGAAGCTCCGCACGACGATGCTGAAGCTGCCGCGTGTCCTGAGCGGGCCTCAGGTCACCGCGACGAACGACCGGCTGCGCGCCCTGGGCGACATCATGTCGAACCTCCCCATGCCGAAGGGCCCGATGCCCAAGGGGATGCGGATGCCCCGCGGCGGCCCCAAGACGCGCTGATTTGTTTTGTTCCGATGCTCCCCGTCATCCGCATGACGGGGAGCATCTCTGTTTGATGAAATCAGCCCCGGGCCGCCGCTCGAATCGCGTCCTCGATCCCGGGGAACGCGAAGGAGAAACCCGACTCCAACAGCCGGGTCGGGAGCACCCGTTGGCTGCCCAGTACGTCCCCGGCCATCTCGCCGAGTACGAGCCGCAGTGCGGGCGCGGGCACCGCGAAGAGGGTGGGCCGGTGCAGGACGCGGCCCATCGCCGCCGTGATCTCCCGGTTGGTGAGCGGCTGCGGAGCCGTCAGGTTGAAGGGCCCCGACAACGACTCCGTGTCGAGCAGATGCCGAAGCGCCGCCACCTCGTCGTGCAGCGCGATATACGACCAGTACTGCCGCCCGTCGCCCAGCCGCCCCCCGAGCCCCGCCTTGAACAGCGGGAACAGCCGCCCCCAGGCCCCGCCCTTGACGGACACCACCAGACCGGTGCGCGCGAAGACGGTCCGTACGCCCGCCTCCTCGGCCGGAGCCGCCGCCTCCTCCCACTCCACGCACAGCGAGGGCAGAAACCCGTCCCCGGGCGCCGCGTTCTCGTCCACGGCCCGCTCGCCCGTCTCTCCGTAGAAGCCGATCGCGCTGCCGTTAACAAAGACCCGCGGCAACGGGGAGAGGGAGGCGGCCGCCTCCGCGAGCGCCGCCGTGCCGAGCACCCGGCTGTCACGGATCTTCCGCTTGTACGCGTCCGTCCAGCGCTGGTCACCTACCCCGGCCCCGGCGAGGTTCACCACGGCGTCGCACCCGCTGAGGCCGACCGCGTCGACGTACTGCCGCTCGGGATCCCACTCGACCTCGTCCTTCGCCCGAGGTGTACGGCGCACCAGCCGCACCACCTCGTGCCCGTCCGCGGTCAGCGACCGCACCAATGCCGCACCGATGAGACCGGAGGCCCCGGCGACGGCGATTCGGGAAGCTTCCATGCCCCCATCCTCCGCCCACGGCCTTCGGGGCACCGTGCCGAGGGGTGGCCGAAGCGTGCCGAAACACCGGACGAGGGCTCGCACGCCCGCCGTACAGTGACCTCCATGCCCGTCCTGCACATACGCCCCGCCCTGTTCGAAGACGAGGACGCGCTGGGCCGTCTCGACCGTGCGACCTGGTCGTATCTGCATGCGGTCAGGCCCCGGGAAGAGCCGCCGTACGAGCCGTTCTTCGGTGACCGCTACGGGCCCCGCGACCATCTCGTCGCGGAGCTGGACGGACGCCTCGTCGGCTATGTGCGCCTCGGTTTCCCCACCCCGCTCGTCTCCAACGCACACGTACGGCAGATCCAGGGCCTCGCCGTCGCCGAGGAGGCGCGCGGCCTCGGCGTGGGCCGGGCGCTGATCCGTGCGGTGATCGCGGAAGCCCGCCGCCAGGGCGCCCTGCGCATCTCGCTGCGCGTCCTCGGCCACAACACTCCGGCCCGCAGGCTGTACGAGTCGGAGGGCTTCGTCGTGGAGGGCGTCCAGCCGGGGGAGTTCTACCTCGACGGGAAGTACGTCGACGATGTGCTGATGGGGCGCAGCCTCTGAGCCTCCGTAAGGGCACCGTCCCTGCCCCTTTTGGCGCTCAGGACGTGACCAGGTCGCCCGTGTCCACCGGAGTCGACGACCTCGCCGCCTGTCGCGCGTCGTCGGCGACCTCGTCGGCGGTCAGGACGTAACCCGTCTCGTCGTCGCTCGTGGACCGGGCGAAGACGACCCCGTACACCTTGCCGTCCGTGGTCAGCAGGGGGCCGCCGGAGTTGCCGGGCAGGACTGTGGAGCGGATGGAGTAGATCTCGCGGGTGACGATGTCGGAGCCGTAGATGTTCTGGCCCCTGGCCTGGATCTTGTTCGCGACGGTGGCCGCCTGGAGGTCCAGGCCGCCGTCCTGCGGGTAGCCCGCGACCACGGCCGAGTCGCCGCGGGTCGCGCTGTTGTCGAAGGGCAGTACGGGGGCCTCGAGGCCCGGTACGTGGAGGACGGCGACGTCCTTGTCGGGATCGAAGAGGACGACCCTCGCCTCGTACGCCCGCCCCGTGCCGCCCACGCGTACGGTCGGCTCGTCGATGCCCGCCACCACGTGGGCGTTGGTCATCACATGCTCGGACGCGTACACGAAGCCGCTGCCCTCGCGGCCCTGGCCGCCCGCGACGCCCTCGACCTTCACCGAGGAACGCGTCGCCGCCCGGTTGGCCGCCGCCGTGACGCTGTCCCCGGAGGGCTTGGCGACGCTCGTCGCCGGCTCGCTCTCGAACGGGTTGAAGACCTGCGGGAAGCCCGCCTCCGTGAGCGCCGAGGTGGCGCGGGAGAACCACGCCGGGGTCGTCTCCGGCATGACGTCCTGGACCGTGCCGAGCAGCGAGGAGCCGCGGATGGCCTGGCTGAGGACGGGAGAGGCGGAGGCGGCGAGCACGCTCGCGGCGACCCATGACACCACCAGGACGGCCACGGTGTTGGCCACGGCTCCGCCGACTCCGTCGGCGATACGCAGGGGGCCCCGGTCCAGCTCGCGGCGCAGCCGCAGGGCGAGGCGCCCCGCCAGCTCGTGCCCGACCACGGCCGGCAGGAGCACGGTGAACACCGCCGTGAGCGTCGCCGTCGTGGTGCCCGCCGTCACCAGGTCCATCATCCAGGGCAGCACCCATACGCCGATGACCGCGCCGCCCACGAAGCCGGCCAGCGACACGCAGCCCGCCACGAGCCCGCGCCGGTAGCCGGACGCCGCATGCACGAGGATCACCAGCAACAGCAGGATGTCGAGCAGGTCCACGGAGCACCCTTTCTCTTGGGCCCCTCAGTACGTGCGCCGCGAGCCCAGTGATCAGGCACGCGCGCGTGGAGCCCACAAACCGGCCACGCGCGCGTGGAACCTGCTGTGTCTTCCCGGGGGACGCCCCCCCCGGACCCCCAGCCGGGATCTGCACACGTGCGTGGAACCTAAGAAACGTGCCGAGCCCGGGCGTTGGTTCCACCAGGTGGCACAGCACACATCGCGGACGGCACGGGTGTCCCGGAGAGTGGGCCTCATGCGTGTCTTCCGTGCACCGCTGTCGCGACTGCCGCGTGCGGTGCGGGTGGCCCTGGTCTGTCTGCCCGGCCTCGTGGCCGTCACCGCGCTTGTCCTGTGGGCCATGGGTGCCGACCGGACGCCGACGGGTGCCGGACGGCCCGCCACGGCGCGGACCCCCGCGGGGCACCGCGCCGAACGGCCCGCCATCGTGCCCAGGGAGCGCTGGCTCGGCGGCGCCGCCTACACGCGCCCGCCCGCCCGGTACGCCGACCGCGTCCTGGCCGTGTTCGTGCACCACACCGACTCGCCGAACGACTACGACTGCGCCGACGCGCCCCGCATCATCCGGGACATGTACGTCGGGCAGGCCGGCGGCCGGCAGTGGGACGACATCGGCTACAACTTCCTCGTCGACCGCTGCGGCACCGTCTACGAGGGCCGGGCGGGAGGAATCGACCGGCCCGTCGTCGGGGCGCACACCCAGGGCTTCAACGTCGGTACGACGGGGATCGCCGCGATCGGCACCTTCACCGCCGGAGTGCCGGTCCCACGGGCCATGACCGACGCCATCGCGGCCGTCGCCGCCTGGAAGCTGGGCCTGAGTGACATCGACCCGCGCTCCCCGGTGCGCCTGGTCTCCACGAACAGCATGAGCAGGTACCGAGCAGGCACCCCCGGAACCTTCGCGGCCATCGCCGGCCACGCCGACGGCTACTACACCGCCTGTCCCGGCGCGGCCCTGACGGCCCGTCTTCCCGCGATCCGGGAACGGGCGGCCCACCTCCAGGGCAGGCGATAGCTCACAGCCACGCCCCAGCCGGCTCACCGATCACCCAGAGCCGCGCCTTCTAGCGTCGAGGCACGCACTGACCGGAGGTGGGGATCATGAACAGTCACCAGCACGACAGGCATCAGCTGCCCCGGCGGACGTCCCTGTGGGCACGGGCCGTACGGAGCCCGTGGACCGTGGCCTGTGTAGTGGCCGCCGTAGTGGTGGGGCCCTCCGCCGCCACCGCGTCCGCACTCGACCGCGCCAACGCGGCGCCTCCGCACAACGCGCCGAGGACGGGCTCGTACGCCCCGGACGCTCCCCGGCACGTACCCGTCCAGAGCCGGTAGCGCTCAGTCCGCGAACCGCTCCCACAGCCGTGGGAAACGTTCCGCCAGCACCTTCTGGTTCTCGAAGTCGATCGGCGTGCCCGTCGGCTCCGGGGGCGCGGCCGGGATGCCGAGGTCCGGGGCGACGGCGCCGGTGAGCTGTTCGTACGCCTCGTCCGCCGCGTATCCGAGCTCCTCCCCGTCTCCGTCGACCTCGTCGTCGAAGTCGGGCAGCAGCTCGGCGAGCTGGTCGGGATCGTGTACGGCATGCTCGTACACCTCGCGCCCCTGGCCGATCAGCCAGCAGCGGAAGAAGTCGAAGGCGTCGTCGCTGGCGCCGTCGAGGAGGATCCAGGCTGCGCCCCAAAGGTCCCAGGTGTAGGCGCGGTTGTAGCGCGCCTCGAAG
This sequence comes from Streptomyces vastus, assembly GCF_039532825.1. Classification (NCBI taxonomy): domain Bacteria; kingdom Bacillati; phylum Actinomycetota; class Actinomycetes; order Kitasatosporales; family Streptomycetaceae; genus Streptomyces; species Streptomyces vastus. The sequence continues at coordinate 13,646 of NZ_BAAASJ010000119.1, read as the reverse complement.
TGACGGGCGAAGTCCAACACTGAGTCCGGGTCCAGCCCCAGAAGCCGTTCGACGAGCAGGTCGGCCTGCTCCTCGGGGTCGCCCTCGGCGGCCTCGCGGGTTGTGTCCACCAGCTCCCAGAACTCCGTCTCGTCCATCACGTGCACCAGCATCGGGCCTGTACCCGGCCTGCGCACCCGGGGACGGACAGATCGTTATGCGTGCACATGCCGAAGGAAAGGCCACGGACAGCCGACCGGACAGTCCACCGGACAGCCGACTGGAAAGCCGGACAGCGGATGTCGGCTTTCGGCGGGATGCTCTGCGTATGGAGAACGCACAGGCACTCAAGGGAAAGATCGCCCTGGTCGCGGGCGCAACGCGCGGCGCCGGGCGGGCCATGGCCGTGGAACTGGGACGCGCCGGAGCCACCGTGTACGTCACGGGACGTACGACCCGTGACCACGTCAGCGAGGTCGGCCGGTCCACCGAGACCATCGAGGAGACCGCCGAACTGGTCGACGCGGCGGCCGGCACCGAAGGCCGGGGCATCGCCGTGCCGACCGACCACCTGGAGCCGGAGCAGGTACGGGCCCTCGTCGCCCGCATCGACCGGGAGCAGGGCCGTCTCGACCTCCTCGTCAACGATCTCTGGGGCGGCGACGTCCTCCTCGACATGGGGTCGCGTGAGCAGCCGAAGCTGTGGGAGATGGACCTCGACAAGGGACTGCGGGTCATGCGCCTCGGCATCGAGTCGCACATCGTCACCAGCCACTGCGCCTTGCCGCTCCTGGTCCGCAACCCCGGCGGTCTGCTCGTCGAAGTAACCGACGGCACCGAGGAGTACAACCGCACCACCTACCGCAAGCCGTTCTTCTACGACCTCGCCAAGACGACCCCGATCCGCATGGCGTACGGCCTCGGCGAGGAGCTGAAGGAGTTCGGCTGTACGGCCGTCTGTCTCACGCCGGGCTGGCTGCGCTCCGAGGCGATGCTCGACAGCGCCTTCCACGTCACCGAGGAGAACTGGCGGGACGCCTGCGAGCAGGCTCCGCACTTCGCGATCTCCGAGTCGCCCACGTACATCGGACGGGCTCTGGCCGCGCTCGCCGCCGATCCCGATGTGGCGCGCTGGAACGGGCAGTCGCTCTCCAGCGGAGGCCTGGCCCGGGAGTACGGCTTCACGGACGCCGACGGGTCCGCGCCCGACGCCTGGCGCTATATCGCCGAGGTCGATCAGGCGAGCGCGTCCGCGGACGTCACGGGCTATCGGTGACCTGCGCGTCGTAGTACGCCGCCGTCCGGGCCGCCGCCTGCGCGAAGCGCTGCCGCAGTCCGGACGGCTGAAGGACCTCCACCTCCGGTCCGAGGGCGAGGAGTTGGGTGTACGCCACGTCGTGCGACTCGACGGGCAGCGTGAGCGTCACCCGGCCCTCGCCGTCGGGCGGCCCCGCCTGGGCCAGCGCCTCCTGTGCGGAGAGCGGATCGACGGCGTACCGCAGCTGCCGGCTGCCCGCCTCCGACAGCCGGATCACCACCGTCGCCCGCAGGATGGACCGCGCGAACTGCACCGCGCGTTCCGCCCAGAAGCCGGGCAGATCGAATGCCTCATCGCGTACGAAGCGCTCGTCGCCGCTCTCGACCGCCGTGAACCGGTCGATGCGGTAGACGCGGAAGGAGCCCGGGTTCGGAACGCGGGCGCACACGTACCAGACGCCCGCCTTCAGCACGAGCCCGTACGGCTCCAACTCCCGCTCCACCTCGGCCTCCTGCCGCCGGTAACGGGCGGTGATCCGGCGGTCGTCCCACACCGCCTCCGCGACGAGGGGCAGCAGCTCGGGCGTCTTGGGCTCGGTGAACCAGGCGGGCGCGTCCAGATGAAACCGTTGCGCCGCGCTGTGGGGGGCGTCGCGCAGGGAGGGCAGCAACGCCGCCGACACCTTCAGCCGCGCAGCCGAGGCGGCATCCTCGAGCCCCATCTCGCGCAGCGCCCCCGGCACCCCGCTCAGAAACAACGCCTCGGCCTCACTCCGCGCAAGCCCGGTGAGCCGCGTCCGGTACCCACCGATGAGCCGATACCCACCGGTCCGCCCCCGGTCGGCGTACACCGGCACACCGGCCTCCGACAGCGCCTGCGCGTCCCTCGTGATGGTCCGCTCGGAGACCTCCAGCTCGTGGGCGAGTTCGGCGGCGGTCATGGAGGGGCGGGACTGGAGGAGCAGCACCATCTTGATGAGGCGGGCAGCGCGCATGGCTTCATGATGCCGGGTGGTGTGGTGATGGGTGTCGCCCCCGCCGCCCCTACCCGTCCCATCCTGGGGCCGGCCCCAGTCCCCGCCAAGGGGCTCCGCGTCCCTGGACCCCTGCTGGGGGCTGCGCCCCCAGACCCCCCTTCGGCCTGAACGGCCTCGTCCTCAATCGCCGGACGGGCTGATCGATGCCGGCCTCGGCTGCAAAGACTCAGCCCCGCGGCGAAAACCAGCCCCGCCCGCGAAAACCAGCCCGGCCGCGAAAACCAGCCCGGCCGCGAAAACTAGCCCGGCTGTGAAAGCCAGCCCCGCCCGCGAAAGCCAGCCCCGCCCGCGAAAGCCAGCCCGGCCGCGAAAGCCAGCCCGGCCGGGGGCAAATCAGCACCGGCAACGAATCAGCCCGTCCGGCAACAAATCAGCCCGTCCGGCGTTTGAGGACCGGGGGTCCGGGGGCTGGCCCCCGAATGGGGTCCGGGGCGGAGCCCCGAAGGGGGTCTGGGGGCGTAGCCCCCAGCGGGGTCCGGGGCGGGCCCCGGGATGGGACGGGTAGGGGCGGCGGGGGCGAGACACCCCCGGCCTCTACAGGCCGTACCGCTCCCTGGCCTCCTTCACGGCCGAAGCCTTGACCTCCCCCCGGCGGGCAAGCTGGGCCAGGGCCGCGACCACGATCGACTCGGCGTCGACCCCGAAGTGGCGGCGAGCCGCCTCGCGGGTGTCGGACAGACCGAAGCCGTCCGCGCCGAGTGAGGAGTAGTCCTGTTCCACCCACTGCGCGATCTGGTCCGGAACCTGGCGCATGTAGTCCGAGACCGCGAGGACCGGACCCTCGGCGCCGTGCAGCACCTGACGGACGTACGGCACCCGCTCCTCACCCCGCAGCAGCGCCGCGTCCGCCTCCAGGGCGTCCCGCCGCAGCTCAGTCCACGACGTCGCCGACCACACATCCGAAGCCACGCCCCACTCCTCCGCAAGCAGCTTCTGGGCCCGGAGCGTCCAGTGGATCGCCGTGCCGGAGCCCAGCAGTTGGATGCGCGGCGCGTTGGCGGCCACGTCCAGCCCCGTCGACTCGGCCGTGTTGAAGCGGTAGAGGCCCTTGATGATGCCCTCGTCCACGCCGGGGGCGGCGGGCTTCGCGGGCTGGGGCAGGGGCTCGTTGTAGACGGTGAGGTAGTAGAAGACGTTCGGGTCCTCGCCGGGAGCCGCCTCGCCGTACATGCGGCGCAGACCGTCCCGTACGATCGCCGCCACCTCGTACGCGAACGCCGGGTCGTACGTCAGCGCCGCCGGGTTCGTCGCCGCGATCACCGGCGAGTGGCCGTCCGCGTGCTGCAGGCCCTCGCCCGTCAGCGTCGTACGGCCGGCCGTCGCGCCGATCAGGAAGCCACGGCCGAGCTGGTCGCCGAGCTGCCACATCTGGTCGGCCGTGCGCTGCCAGCCGAACATCGAGTAGAAGATGTAGAACGGGATCATCGCTTCGCCGTGCGTGGAGTATGCGGTGGACGCGGCGATGAAGTCGGCCATCGAACCGGCCTCGGTGATCCCCTCGTTGAGGATCTGGCCGTCCTTGGCCTCCTTGTAGTACATCAGCTGGTCGCGGTCGACCGGCTCGTACGTCTGCCCCTTCGGCGAGTAGATGCCGAGGGAGGGGAAGAGGCTCTCCATGCCGAAGGTGCGCGCCTCGTCGGGGACGATCGGCACCCAGCGCTTACCGGACTGCTTGTCGCGGACCAGGTCCTTGACCAGGCGTACGAAGGCCATGGTCGTCGCCACGTTCTGTGAGCCGGAGCCCTTGTCGAACGACGCGAAGGTCTTGTCGGCGGGTGCCGGGAGGGGTGCCAGCGCGTGCGTACGGCGGGCGGGGGCCGGGCCGCCGAGGGCCGCGCGGCGCTCCTGGAGGTAGCGGACCTCGGGGGAGTCGGTGCCGGGGTGGCCGTACGGGACGACCCCGTCCACGAACTGCGCGTCGGAGATGGGCAGTTCGAGCAGGTCGCGCATCTGCTTGAACTCGTCCGTCGTCAGCTTCTTCATCTGGTGGTTGGCGTTCTTGGACGCGAAACCCTGCCCGAGCGTGAAGCCCTTCACCGTCTGAGCGAGGATGACGGTCGGCGTGCCCTTGTGCTCGACCGCCGCCTTGTACGCGGCGTACACCTTGCGCGCCTCATGACCACCGCGGGACAGGTGGAAGCACTCGAGGATCTTGTCGTCGCTCAGCAGCTTCGCCATCTCGGCGAGCGCCGGGTCGGCGCCGAAGAAGTCCTGGCGGATGTAGGCGGCGTCGCGGGTCTGGTACGTCTGCACCTGCGCGTCCGGTACCTCGCGGAGGCGGCGTACGAGTGCGCCCGTGGTGTCGAGCTGGAACAGCTCGTCCCAGGCGCTGCCCCACAGGGACTTGATGACGTTCCAGCCCGCGCCGCGGAACTGGGCCTCCAGCTCCTGCACGATCTTGAAGTTCGCGCGGACCGGGCCGTCGAGGCGCTGGAGGTTGCAGTTGATGACGAAGGTGAGGTTGTCGAGGCCCTCGCGGGAGGCGAGCGCGAGTGCCGCGGTCGACTCGGGCTCGTCCATCTCGCCGTCGCCGAGGAACGCCCATACGTGGGACTGCGAGACGTCCTTGATGCCGCGGCTGGTGAGGTAGCGGTTGAAGCGCGCCTGGTAGATGGCGGAGAGCGGGCCGAGGCCCATCGAGACCGTCGGGAACTCCCACAGCCAGGGGAGGCGGCGCGGGTGCGGGTAGGAGGGGAGGCCGTTGCCGCCCGCCTCCTGGCGGAAGTTGTCGAGGTGCGTCTCGTTCAGGCGGCCGTCGAGGAAGGCACGGGCGTAGATGCCGGGGGAGGCGTGGCCCTGGATGTAGAGCTGGTCGCCCGAGCCGTCGCCCTCCTTGCCCCTGAAGAAGTGGTTGAAGCCCGTCTCGTAGAGCCAGGCCGCGGAGGCGAAGGTGGCGATGTGGCCGCCGACGCCGTGTTTCGAACCCCGGGTCACCATCGCGGCCGCGTTCCAGCGGTTCCACGCGGTGATCCGGGCCTCCATCGCCTCGTCGCCGTCCACGGCGGGCTCGGCGGCGGTGGGGATGGTGTTGACGTAGTCGGTCTCAAGGAGCTTGGGCAGCGCGAGACCGCCCGCCTCCGCGCGCTCCAGTGTGCGGCGCATCAGATATGCGGCGCGGTGCGGCCCGGCCGCCTTGGTGACGGCGTCCAGAGAGGCCCGCCACTCGGCGGTCTCCTCGGGGTCGCGGTCCGGGAGCTGGTCGAGCTCGCTCGGCTGGATAGCGGTGGGGTCGGTCATTGCGCCGCCTTCCGGATACGGAGGGGCACGTGAAGGGGGTTCCTTCGACGGTCTCCCTCAGCGGTAAGGGGTTGGGATGTGCCCTTTGTCTTTGGCAGGACAGGGCGGCGGGCTGTGTGGCAGCCCGTCGGCGACTGTAACTCCCTGATCGATGATCGATCAAAGGGTTGAAGCCCTAAATCTGCCGATGTCGAGAAATTGGCATGCGGTGCCGCCGGTTGAGGCACCGGGTGCCGCGTTTTCCCTGCTCAGCTGAGCGCGAGCCCGGAAGGGCTCAGTTGGAGGGCGGTTCGAGGCTGCCGGTCCGTTGTGGCTGGTCGTGCCTCACGCGGCGGAGCCGCGAATTGATACAGCCCCGCGCCCCTCAAGGGGCGCGGGGCACGTCAGCGTCATCAGGTCGCCGTCTGCCTCTCGGCCTCCTGCCTCTCGGCCTCCGGCTGATCTGCGGCGGAGGAAGTCTGCCTGCGCTCCTCGCGTTCGGTGCGTTCCCGCTCGATGCGTTCGTGTTCCTCGCGTTGGCGTGCGGCCTGCTCCCGGGTGACCACTTCGGTGGCGGCGCCGACCGCTACCGCCACCGGCCAGCCGATGGCCCCGGCCGCGGTCATGCCGCCGAGGACGCCGTAGAAGGCCAGCTTGCGGGGGGAGGGGAGCAGTGAAGTGGCCGCGGACGTCGCGGTGGTGGCCACGGACGTGGCTGCGGAGGTGGCCGTACGGATGTTGGGGAGCCGGAGCTTGGAGAAGGCGTCGCCCGGAGTTACGTACGGGATGGGGACGTTGGCGTGCGCGGTGTGGAGGTGCACCACCTTGCCGCCGAGGGGCCGCTTTTCCTGGTCCTGCGCTTCTTGTGCGCGGGTCTCCTCGGCCTGCGGCTGGGCCGGTTGCTGTTCCTTCTGGGGCTGTGCCTGGGACTCTGGCTCGACGTGTGGGGGAATCATCTCCGCCCTCCCTTGCTGGAAAGCGTGAGTCGACGGTCTCCCGGGATCGCCTTCCATGCATACGGGCTGATAAACCCCTCAAACGGACAAACTTGCCCAGGGGAGCAGGAGGTTCAGATCCACGCGGGGGTCAGGCAGCGGCGGCCACCGGACGCCCGCTCGCGGCGAACGACTTCCAGAGCTGCATGATCAGGCGTACCAGAACGGCCTCGATCAGGGCGATCGCCACCTGCGTCAGGATCGTGCTGAGGATGTGCGGCACGGCGAGCCGCCTTTCATGTGGACGTGCGGGGTTACGGTTCCTTTGTGCGCCCCGACGCCATCCGGCGGGCTGCCCCAAGGTGACCTGCGCGTGAATATCCCCTTGCGGGTCAGGTCAGGTCAAGCCCTGCCGCCAGCCGGCCGCCCCATCCGCGTGACGGCACCGGCACCGCCCTGCACCACGGCGGGGACCAGTACCGAGCCCACCGCCGACGCCACCGCGATCGTCCAGCCCACGGGGCCCACGGGCCGGCTGCCGAAGAAGTGGCTGAGCCCGGGCACGCTCACCACCACGCCCAGCACGACCAAGGACCCCACCACGGCCGCGGCGACCACCGGATCGCGGCCCGCGTCCTGCAGCGTCTGGAGCAACTGGGATCCCACCAGGGCGACCAGGGAGACCGTGTCGGCGTGCGCCCGGGTGCCGGTCGCGCGGGCGGCGATCCAGGCGACGGCGGCCGCCGCGGTGGTGACGGCGGCCCGCAGCCGGATGTGCTGGATCAGGGCCTTGCCGAGGGAGACCTCCGGGCCCTCCGCGAGCAGCCGGTCGGTCTGGCCGGCGGGCGGGCGGGCGGCGATGGCCATGGCGGGCAGCATGTCGGTGAGCAGGTTGACCAGCAGGAGCTGCCGCGCGTTCAGCGCGCTGCGTCCGGTGAGCAGGGTGGTCGCCAGGACGAAAGCGATCTCCCCCAGGTTGCCGCCGAGCAGGATGCCCAGTGCCTTGCGCACCGAGGCCCACATGGCCCGGCCCTCGACGAAGGCGTCGACGATGGTCTCGATGCGGTCGTCGGTGACCACCACGTCGGCGGCGGCACGGGCCGCCGGAGTGGCCCGGGAGCCCAGCGCGATGCCGACGTCGGCGATCCTGATGGCGGGCGCGTCATTGGCGCCGTCGCCGGTGACGGCGACGATCCGGCCGGCCGCGCGCAGCGCGGTGACGATGCGGACCTTGTGCCCCGGGGTGACCCGGGCGAACACCGTGATCTCCGGCAGCGTCCTGGCGAGCGCCGCGTCGTCCATGGAGTCCAGCTCCGCCCCGGTCATCAGCCGTGGCTCCTCCTCGGGCCGCAGCTCCCGGGCGATCGCGGCGGCGGTGCTGGGATGATCGCCGGTGAGCATGACGATACGTACCCCTGCCCGGGACAGCCGGTCCACGCTCTCGGCCGCTGTGGACCGCACCGGGTCCGCAAGGCCGAGCAGACCCAGCAGACTCAGCTCGCCGACGTCCTCGTCATCGAGCGACTCCGGCGACTCGGGGGCACCCGCACCTGTGGGCAGCACGCGTTCGGCGACCGCGAGGACCCGCAGACCGCGCCGGGCCAGCCGGTCGGTCTCCGCTTCGATCTCCTCCCGCACCCGGTCGTCGAAGGGCTCGGGGGAGTCGTCCCGGCGGACGCTGACACAGCGGGCCAGTACGACCTCGGGTGCGCCCTTGACGACGATCCGCGCCTCGGAATCGGAGCGCCCCAGCACGGCGTGGTAACCGCGCCCCGGCTCGAACGGCAGCTCCGCCAGGCCCTCCCAGAAGTCCGCGCCGAGCCCGGCGGCCCGGGCAGGAGGAGTACCGAGCAGTTCGGCGCCGGCCGCGATGGCACGGTCGGTGGGGTGGGCGAGCGTCGCCGCCTGCCCCGGTGGGCCCGCCAGGGCGGCCGTGGCGACGATCCGGCGAAGCGGCGGGGTGAGCCGGTCGGGCGGACGCTCCTCCAGGGCGTCGGAGACCTGCTGGAGACTGATCCGGCCCTCGGTGAGCGTGCCCGTCTTGTCGAAGCACAGCACATCGGTGCGCCCCAGTGCCTCGATGGTGGAGGCGCTGCGTACGAGGGTGTCGCGGGTGGACAGCCGACGGGCCGCGGCCAGTTCCGCGACCGTGGCGACGAACGGCAGCCCCTCGGGCACGGCCGCCACGCACAAGCTGACCGCGGAACCCAGGGCGGCGCCCAGAGGCCGCCTGCGCAACACGTCGACGGCGAAGAGGACGACGCCCGCGGCGACGGACAGCGGCAGGAACCAGCGGCCCAGCCCCTTCAGACGCCGCTCCACACCGCTCTCCGGTGGCCCGCCCTCGGGGCCCGCCTCAGCAGCGCTGCCCGCCTCGGTGGCCGTACCGACGGCGACGACCGCGGCCAGCGCCTCGCCGGCCGCCACCGTCGTCCCCTGGTAGAGCATGGACGTACGGTCCGCGACAGCCCGGGCCGCGGTCGGCGCGGCGCTCTTCACGACGGGCAGCGACTCGCCGGTGAGACTGGACTCGTCGACCTCCAGGCCCTGCGCCCGCACCACCCGGCAGTCCGCCGGGACCGCGTCGCCTGCCCGCAGCTCGATCACATCGCCGCGCACCAGGTGCTCACCGGCCGCTTCCACCGCCTCGCTCCGGCCGGGCCGACGTACCTTCACCCGCGCCGAGGTGGCCTCGACCAGCCGTTCCGCGGCCTGGTCCGCCTGCTGCCGCTGCACCCCGCCGACCAGCGCGTCGACGCCGAGTACGCCGCCGATGAGCACGGCGTCCAGCACGGAGCCGAGCGCGGCCGAGATGCCGCCGCCGATCGCCAGGATGGGCGTGAGCGGATTGGCCAGCTCCTCGGCGACCCTGCCGACCAGGGTGACGGCCCCGTCGTGCCGGTCACGGCCCGCGAACTGCCGGCGCCGCGCCGCCTCGGCCTCGTCCAGGCCCCGGGACGAGGTGCCGAGCCGGGTCATCACCTGACGTACCGCCATGGCATGCCAGGGCGTACGCTCGGCCGCCGTCGGCGTCGGACGCCCGTGCAGCCGCCAGCCCGCCCAGAAGCCCGTCGCGATCCCGGCGATGGTCACCGCGTCGGTCACCAGGCGGGCCCGCGCCCAGGCCCGCGGCCGGGGCACCAGCAGAGCGAGACCCGAACCCGCCACGGCGCCGGCAGCCTCAAGCCGGGTGCACAGCCGGCTGATCCGCCGGGCCTCCGGCAGGGCCGTCAGCAGCAGGTGGACGACATCGGGCGGGGCGGCCACATCGGCGTCCCACGGCACGTGCCGCCCACCGGTGATCACCCCGATGCCCAGATCCGCGCGGACGAGGGCGCGCCGGGTCCGTGCCGAGACCACGGCGACACCGTGGCCCTGCGACTGGAGGGAGCGGACCAGGGCGGCCGTACGCCGGTGCCCTGTACGCGCGGCCTCGCGCAGTCCGAACCGGCGGTGCAGCCCCGGCGGGCCGCCCACCAGCCGCACCCGGCCGCACTCCCGCGCCGCGCGCACCAAATGGTGGGCGAGCGGATGCAGTTGGGGAGCCAAGGCGGCCACGGCCACCGGCCTGCCCTCCCGCAGGACGAGCACGACCCGCGCACCCTCCTCGGCCCACTGCCGGGCGAGCGCGGCAGGCTCCGCGGGTACGTCGGCGGCCGGGGCGGCGTCCACGCCGGTGAACGGGCGCAGCTCCCAGTCCCCCTGCCGCCGCTGTGGCGTCAAGGGGCCGGCACCGGGCGGCCGGGCGCGCCTCGGAGGACCATCCGGCTCCATCAACTCGTGGATCCGCGCGTGCAGTTCGTCGTCGTCCGGACCGTCCGGTTGCTCCTGCGCCTGCTCGGCAGCGCTCTGCGGGCCGCCGTTCAGGGGCGCCACGCCCTCGACCGTCCAGCCGCCGGTTGCCAGCACCCGGGCGTCGAGGACCACCGTGTCGATCCGGTCCAGGCGGCGCAGCGTTTCCGGCCGCAGCGCGAGGGCCCCGCGGTCGGAGACCGCGCGGGCCACCGAGGACGCGAACGCCTCCCGGCCGAACCGCGGGCCCCGCGGCGTCCCCGCGATCAGCAGCGCCAGGCCCCGGTCATGGCTGAGTGCACGGATCGCCGTCAGCCCGTACGCAGCCAGGGACACCGGAGCCGCCACGTTCGCGTACCGGTCACCCGGCCCCGGCGGCAGCTTGGCCGGCCGCTCATACCCCGGCACCGCGTCATGCCGGTACGTCCCCTCGTGCACGGCCAGCCTGCTCGCCCAGTCCACCCACGCCCTGCGCCGGGCCTGCACCTCCACGTACCGGGCTGCGGCCATGGTGGCGGCCACCGCGGCGCCCAGCGGCCGGAACGTCAGCGTCGTCAGCAGCAGGTTCGTCATGGCGAAGCCGCGCTCTGTGGCCTTCTCGCCGATCCGGCGGGCGATGCCGTCGCGCAGCGGCGGCGCGGACTCCACGAGCTGGAACGCCGACATCACCACCGGCGGCAGGCCCTGCAACCGGAGCCTGTCGCCCACCGTCGCCACACCCACCGCCACCAAACCCGCGCCGAGCCGGACGGCCGCCCCGACCGCGGCGCCCGGATCACCCGGGAAGCCGACCTGGCTCCGCTCCGGCCCGGCGTCCGCACCCTTCGCCTCCTGGGCGGCGGCGTCCGCGGTGGCGACGAGTCCGGTGACACGCTCCAGGTCGGTCGCCGGCCCACAGCCGACGTACACGCAGCCCAGCGTGCCGTTCACCTCGGCACGGCTCACCCCCGGAACCCGCCGCAGCGCGGCCTCCACCTCACGTGCCGCGGCTGCCGTGCCGGGCCGCCCCAGGCGCCGGACCTCGATCTGCACGCCTCCGGGGGTCCGCCAGCGCCGGGGCGCAGAGGTCATGGACCGCAGCAGCGCCGTCGGTACGGTGGTCAGCAGCCCCGCGCCGGAGCGGACCGTGGAGTACATGGCCGAAGGCAGGCGCGCGGACTTGGCGAGCACTGGCAGGATCATGCGGACTCCACCATCGGCCGGCTACGGGCGTGGGCGGCGCCCCGGAGGACGACACGACTTACACCAGTATGTGCACGCATGGGTGCCTTGCGCCCTGGGCGTGCCGCCGGATGGGCCCAGGGGAGGAGGGGAGCCGGGCGGGCTGAGGGGTGTCCGGTTGCAGTGCGGCGCCCCGAGGGAGGCGGCAGGCCTCTCAGGGGCGCGGGGCTGTATTAGCGTGCGGCTCCGCCGCGGGGCGCGACCAGCCACGACGGTGCCGCAGCCGAATCACTGCACCCCCAGCGGAGCGCTTACGCGTCAGCGCGTGGAGCGCAGCCCAGCACATGCTCCTTCACCAGCCGGCCGATGTCGGGATCCCGCCGCTTGAATGCCGCGACCAGCGCCTCGTGCTCCTCCGCGTACGACTGCTGCCGGGTGCCGAGCCAGCGAATCGACAAGGCCGTGAACACCTCGATGCCCAGCCCCTCCCAGGTGTGCAGCAGCACGCTGTTCCCGGCCGCCCGCACTATCTCGCGGTGGAAGGCCACGGTGTGCCGCACCTGGGCCTCGCCGTCGGCCGCGCGGTCCGCCTCGTACAGCGCCGCGACCTCGGGCTCCAGCGCCGAGGTGTCCTCGGCCAGCCGCTGCGCCGCCAGCTCGGCGGCTATCTGCTCCAGACCGGCCCGTACCGGATAGATCTCCTCCAGGTCCGCCGCCGTCAGGCTCCTGACCCGCACGCCCTTGTTCGGCGCCGACTCGATCAGCCGCAGCGCCTCCAGTTCCCGCAGGGCCTCCCGTACGGGCGTCTGGCTGACCTCCAGCTCCACGGCGATCCGCCGCTCCACGATCCGCTCGCCCGGCTTCCAGCGCCCGCTCACGATGCCGTCCACGATGTGCTCGCGGATCTGTTCGCGCAGCGAGTGGACGACGGGCGCGGTCATGAGGGGCTCCTTTGAAGGGGGCGTACGAGAGCCCCGGGGCGTTGACGTCTAGACAATAAGGCCGGTTTCCCGTCCGAGAGGGGCGCGAGGGCGTGCTTCAGCGCAGGTGAGACAAGCCTTACATGGTGCCAGGGGGCCGCCCGACGCAAAGAGCCGTGCGAGTGACCGTACGGATACCCCGTGCGGATACGACGACGCCCCCGTCCTCCGAAGAGGACGAGGGCGCGTATGTACGAACCGGGTTACAGGCCGAGCTCGACCTCGAACTCGCCGGCCTCCAGGATCGCCTTGACCGCCGTCAGGTAGCGGGCGGCGTCGGCGCCGTCCACCAGGCGGTGGTCGTAGGAGAGCGTCAGGTACGTCATGTCGCGTACGCCGATGACGGCGCCCTCGTCGGTCTCGATGACCGCCGGACGCTTGACCGTGGCACCGATGCCCAGGATCGCGACCTGACCCGGCGGCACGATGATCGTGTCGAACAGCGCGCCGCGCGAACCGGTGTTGCTGATGGTGAAGGTCGCGCCGGACAGCTCGTCCGGAGTGATCTTGTTGGCCCGGACCTTGCCCGCCAGGTCGGCGGTGGCCTTGGCGATACCGGCGAGGTTCAGGTTGCCGGCGCCCTTGATGACCGGGGTCATCAGGCCCTTCTCCGAGTCCACCGCGATACCGATGTTCTCGGTGTCGAAGTAGGTGATCGTGCCCTCTTCGACGTTGATCCGGGCGTTGACGGGCGCGTGGGCCTTCAGCGCCTGGGCCGCGGCCTTCACGAAGAACGGCATCGGGGAGAGCTTGACGCCCTCGCGCGCCGCGAACGCGTCCTTGGCCCGGCCGCGCAGCTTCATCAGCCGGGTGACGTCGACCTCGACGACCGAGGACAGCTGGGCCTGCTCGTGCAGGGCCTTGACCATGTTGTCGCCGATGACCTTGCGGATCCGCGGCATCTTGATGGTCTGGCCACGCAGTGGGGAGGCCTCGAGAACCGGGGCCTTCTTCGCGGCGGTGGCGGCAGGGCCCCCGGCAGTCACAGCGGCGGGAGCCGGAGCGGCGGCTGCGGCCTTCGCGGCCTCGGCGGCGGCGATGACGTCCTGCTTGCGGATACGGCCGCCGACGCCGGTGCCCTTGACGGTGGCCAGGTCGACGCCGTTCTCGGCGGCGAGCTTGCGCACCAGCGGAGTCACGTACGCGCCCTCGTCGGTGGGCTGCGCGGCGGCCGGAGCCGCCGGAGCCGGAGTGACGGGAGCGGGCGCGGCCGGCGCGGGGGCCGGAGCGGCGGGCTGAACCGGAGCGGCCGGGGCAGCGGGTGCCGCGGGGGCGGCCGGAGCAGCCGG